>CALQQB010000007.1 GCA_943332615.1 Phenylobacterium deserti | reverse complement strand
ACCGGCGCTGAGGCGGGTTCCAGGCCCGCCGAGCCCATCCGACCCACATTCCAGTTTTGAGATCTGGCTCCCGGCCTCCGCCGGGACGGCCGGGGGGTTGGGAATCGCCCAGTCCCGCCGGATCGACCCCCGTGACCCGGAGCGGCTCAGGCCCTCCGGCGCCTTCCGTGGAAATCCGTGAAATCCGGGGTTCCTTATCTGCGCCGCCGCCCACGCGTCACAGGCCCGACATCATGCAGACCTAAGCACGCGGCCAGACCCGCTCGGCGTCGCCCCTCCGATCCATCAACGGCTGGACGCAGGCGGCGACGATGCGCTCAATGCGGGGATGGGAGCCTTCGCCCGATGCTGACCGACCGTCGCCAACTGCTGACCCAGGCCGCCGCCCTGGCCGGGGTCGCCTTGACGCCCGCGGCCTGGACGTCCGCCGCGGCCCAGACCCGCATGGCCGACGACCCGTTCCAACTCGGCGTCGCCTCGGGCGAACCCACGCCCGACGGCGTGGTGCTGTGGACCCGGCTCGCGCCCAAGCCCCAGGAGATCGGCGCGGGCATGACAGCGGCGCCGGTCGCCGTCCGTTGGGAGATCGCCGAGGACGCGGGGCTGAAGCACACGGTCGCCAAGGGCCAGACGCTGGCCGTCGCCGAGGCCGGCCACTCCGTCCATATCGAAACTCAGGGCCTGAAACCGGGCCGCGACTACTGGTATCGCTTCACCGCGGCCGGGCACTCAAGCCCCGTGGGCCGCACCCGCACCGCGCCGGCTGTGGGCGCCCGGGTGGATCGCCTGAAGCTCGCCTACAGCTCCTGCCAGAAGTACTCGGCCGGCCATTACACCGCCCATGCCGCCATCGCCGCTGAGCATCCCGACCTGATGCTGTTCCTGGGCGACTACATCTATGAGGAACCCAACACCGGCAAAGGCCCGCGCCTGCACCCGGTGGAGGAGCCGACGGACCTGGCGACCTATCGCCACCGCTACGCCTGGTACAAGGCCGACCGGAACCTGCAGGCCGCCCACGCCGCCGCGCCCTGGATGGTGATCTGGGACGACCATGAGGTGGCCAACGACTACGGCGGCGACCAGGACCGCACCAACCCCGACCCGGCGACGTTCCTGAAGCGCCGGGCCGCCGCCTATCAGGCGTTCTACGAGAACATGCCGCTGCGCCGCGCCCAGGTTCCGGTCGGGCCGGACATGCTGCTCTACCGGTCGCTGGCCTGGGGCAGCCTCGCCGAGTTCCAGTTCCTCGACACCCGGCAGACCCGCAACCGCCGCACCTGCGACGCGGTCTCCGATGGCAAGCGCATCCCCGCCGACTGCCCGGAACGGTTCGACGCGGCCCGCTCGCTGCTGGGCATGCCGCAAGAGGCCTGGCTGCAGGACCGGTTCCGCAAGACCCGCGGCCACTGGAACCTGCTGTCCCAGCAGTATCTGATGGAGGCCTTCACCACCCGCCTGGGCACAGTCGGCAACGACGGGTGGGACGGCTATGCGGCCAGCCGCCAGCGGGTGATGCAGGGCTGGCGCGACGCCCGCGTCTCCAACCCGCTGGTTCTGGGCGGCGACATCCACTGCTTCTTCGCCGGCGAGATGGCCCTGGAGCCTGGCGGCAAGCCGATCGCCAGCGAGTTCGTCGGCGGCTCGATCAGCTCGCTGGGCATCGCCAAGCCCTCCGACATGGAGCTGCTGCTCGCCGTCAACCGGGGCCTGAAGTTCGGCGAGGGGCAGCACCGGGGCTACGGCCGGGTCGAACTGACCGACAAGGAGGCCACCGTCACCTTCCGCGCCGTCGCCGACGCCCTGGTGCCGGACTCGCCGGTGACGGATCTGGCCAGGTTCGTCGTGGAAGCCGGCGACCCGGGGCTGAAGCGTGCTTAGCCTCATCCTTGCCGCCCTGCTGGCCGTCTCCCCCGCCGAAATCACCACCCGCCTGTCCGCCCCCGAGGCCGACCAGGGGGTGGCCGTGGACGCCCGCTCGATCTATGCCATCGACAACGCCGAGATCGCCAAATACGACCGAACGACGGGCGCGAAGACGGCTCACTTCAAGGGCGACCCGGCCAGGTTCAAGCATATGAACTCCTGCGCCGTGATCGGGCGCGAGCTGGTCTGCGCCGCGTCCAACTTCCCGGCCACGCCGATGCTGAGCCAGGTCGAGGTGTTCGATCCCGCCGATCTCACCCACCTGCGCACCATCCCGCTCGGCCATCAGTTCGGATCCCTGACCTGGGTGGACCGCCGGCAAGGGTCCTGGTGGGCCGGGTTCGCCAACTATGACGGCCGCGGCGGGGAGCCGGGGCGGGATCACCGCGCCACCACCCTGGTCCGGTTCGACGACCAGTGGCGGCCGCACGAGACCTGGAGCTTCCCGCCGCAGGTGCTGGAGCGCCTGGCGCCGATGAGCGCCTCTGGCGGAGCCTTCGGCGCCGACGGCCGGCTCTATGTCACCGGCCACGACCGGCCTGAACTCTATGTTCTGGACGTGCCCAAGGGCGGCGGCGCGCTGACGCTGGTCGCCACCCTGCCTATTCCCGTCAACGGCCAGGCCATCGCCTTCGACCGGTCGGCCCCCGGCGTCCTGTTCGGCGTCAACCGGGCCACCCGCGAAGTCCTGGGCTTCCGGCTGCCGCCCCTGGAGCAACCATGAACCGCCGACTTGTCCTGACCCTCTGCGCCGCCGCCGCGACCTTGTCGGCCACCGTCCTGCCGGCGACCGCCGCCCAGGCCCAGGCGCGCAAGCAGTTGGCCTTCTCCATCCTCTCGGCCGAGAGCCAGACCAGCGCCGAGAAGGACTGGACCCCGTTCCTCGCCGACATGCAGAAGGCCATCGGCATGCCGGTGAAGGCCTACTACGGCTCCAACTACACGGCCCTGATCGAGGCCATGCGGTTCAAGCAGACCGACATGGGCTGGTTCACCAACCTGTCGGGCCTGGAGGCCGTGCGCCGTTCCAACGCCGAGGTGTTCGCCCGCTCGGTGAACCCCAGCGGGACCGACGGCTACCAGGGCGTCATCGTCGTGAAGAAGGGCTCGGGCATCACGCTGGCCCGGATCCTCAAGTGCGATCGGACGCTGAGCTTCGGCATGGGCGACGCCAAGTCCACCTCGGGCACCCTGGCGCCGATGACCTATCTGTTCGCGCCCCGGAAGATCGATCCCTCCACCTGCTTCAAGACCGTCCGCGCCGCCAACCACGAGGCCAACCTGTTCTCGGTCGCCAACGGCGTGCTGGACGCGGCCACCAACAACACCGCCTCCATGGACCGCCTGAAGATGCTCGACACCGAGATCGCCAAGCGCACCCTGGCCACCGTCGAGATCGTCTGGCGCTCGCCCACCATCCCCGAGGACCCGATCGTCTGGCGGCGAGACCTGGAGCCGGATCTGAAGAAGAAGGTCGCCGGATTCCTGTTCTCCTACGGGGTCGGCAAGGGTCCGGAAGCCGATCGCCAGCGCGCGATCCTGGTCCGCATCCAGACCCGGCCGTTCAAGCGCGCCGACAACAGCCACCTGATCCCGGTCCGCGAGATGGAGGCCACCAGCCTGGTCATCGAGGCGCGCAACAGGAACGACCCCGCCGCCCTCGCCAAGGCCGAGGCCATGCTGGCCCAGGTCAAGAAGGACCGGGCCGCACACTTGGCAAAGTAAGTGCGCCAGTTTCCCGCGTCGGTGCGGCTGGGCGCCCTGATCCTGAGCGGCGGCCATTCCGCCCGCATGGGCGAGGACAAGGCGTTGCACCCGCTCGGCACCGCCCCGATCATCACCGACGGCGACGTGGTGCTGCCGGGGTCGGCGGCGATCATCGACTACATCATCGGGAAGTACGGCCAGGGGCGTCTGACCGTCGGCCCGGAGGCGGCTAACTACGCCGACTACCTGTTCTGGTTCCACTATGCGAACGGCGGGTTCATGCCGGCGCAGATGAGCGTGATGATCGCGCGCATGCTGGGCGTTGGCGACGACGACCCGCGCGGCGCCTGGGTGGGTGGGCGCGCCGAGAACGACTGGAACCTGGTCGAGGCCCGCCTGGGCGAAGTCCCCTATCTGGCCGGCGACGCGCTGACCGCCGCCGACATCATGATGGTCTTCGGCCTGACCGCCATGCGCGCCTTCATCCCGCGCGACATTTCCGGCAGCCCCAACATCCTGGCCTACCTGCAGCGCATCGCCGCCCGGCCCGCCTACCAGGCCGCGATGCAGAAGGGCGACCCCGACATGGCGCCCATGCTCACCTGAGGGCCGCTTTACGCAGCGCAACACGCAGACTAGGAGACCTCCAGCGGCGAGGCTTGCTCCGGCAGGCCGACCCGCTGAGCGCGCCGATGCCCTCCGGGGCTTAAACGGGAACGCGGTAGGGGGTTCGCCTCCGATCCGCGGCTGTCCCTGCAACTGTGAGCGGTGAGCGCACGTCCTGCGGCGGGGTCCCAAAGACCTCGCCAGCCACTGGGGGCAACCCCGGGAAGGTCTGGATGTGACGCCGTGACCCGCGAGCCAGGAAACCGGTCGGTGCGCGTCGCTCGAGCTTTCGGGACAGTGGATCCTGGGGCGCGGACTTCCGTCTGAGCGACGACAGGAAACGGCGAGGGCCGTTTCGCACGCACCGGCGGGCGCGCACCAGCGTCCACGTCCGCTGGCGCATGGGCCCGTTCGCGGGAGGCCCTCCGCCACGTCGTTCAGGACGCGGAAGCAAAGAGGGGCTCTCATGCCCGCGAAGTATCTTTTGAGCGCCAGCATCGCGGCGCTTGTCATCGGACTGCCAGCCGCCGCGTTTGCGGCGGATGAGGCCGCCGTCTCCGAACTGATTGTCACCGCCACCCGCGGGACCCAGGGCATCGACCCCGACAAGATCGGTGGGTCGCTGACGGTGATCACGCCGCGGCAGATGGAGGCCCGGCAGGTGCGGATCGTCTCCGACGTGCTGCGCGACGTGCCCGGCTTCGCGGTCAGCCGCGTCGGCGCGATCGGCGGCCAGACCCAGATCCGGGTGCGCGGGGCCGAGGGCAACCATGTGCTGACCCTGATCGACGGCATCGAGGCCGCGGACCCGTTCTTCGGCGAGTTCGACTTCGGGACCCTGCTGGGCGACGACGTGGCCCGCATCGAGATCCTACGCGGCGCCCAGAGTGCGCTCTACGGCTCCGACGCCATCGCGGGCGTCATCAACTACATTACCCCCACCGCGCAGGAAGCGCCCGGCGGACGTCTCCGGGTGGAGGCCGGCACGGAGAACACTTTTGGCGGCGCGGCGCGGTTCGCCAATGTGGTCGGGCCGCTGGACTATGTGGTCACCGCCGGCGTCCAGCGCACCGGCGGCTATCGCACCCAGACCCTGCCGGGCGGCCAGCGCCGCGTGGGCTCGGAGCTGCAATCCCTCTCCGGCAAGCTCGGCTATCAGGTCACCGAGGCCCTGAAGCTGCGCGGCGTCGTGCGCTACACCGACACCCACGCCGAGACCAACAACTCCAGTTTCGGCCGCGGCGTGGTGGACAGCCCCCGAGCCTATTTCGACGCCAAGAACCTCTACTACTCTGCCGGAGCCGACCTCGCGCTCGACGGCGGCGCCTGGACCCACAGCCTCTCCGTCCAGGGCGTCGATGCCGACCGCGACAGCTATGGCCTCACCCGCCGCACCGGCGGCGACGAGGGCGGGCGCACCAAGGTCTCCTACGCCACCACCTACCAGCTGGCGACGGGCGCCCTGACCCACCGGTTCACCGGCGCGGCGGACTACGAGAAGGAAACCTACCAGAACACCTCGCCCGCCAGCTCCGGCGCCGACACCACGCGGCGCTCGATCGAGGACAGGGGCGTGGTCGGCCAGTACGACCTCGAGATCGGCGACAACGCCGGGATCGGCGGCGCCGTCCGCTACGACCACAACGACTTTTTTGAGAACGCCACGACCTACAAGGTCCAGGGGTTCTATCGCCTCAACGAGATGATCCGGGTCCGCGCGGCGGCCGGCACGGGCATCAAGAACCCGAGCCAGACCGAGCTGTTCGGCTTCAACGCCACCGGCCCGTTCCCCTTCCGTGGCAACCCGAGCCTGAAGCCGGAAAAGTCCCGCGGCTACGAGGGCGGTGTCGACCTGACGTTCTGGGGTGGCCGGGCCGCGTTCGGGGCGACGTATTTCCACGCCAAGCTGAAGAACGAGATCTTCTCCTACTTCGGCGGCGCAGGCCTGCCGCCGGCCTGCCCGGCCCCCCCGGTCGGGACCAGCACGACCTGCAACCGGCTGTTCGATTCCATCCAGAAAGGCGTCGAGCTGTTCGGCAATGTGAAGCTCTTCGACCAGGTCGCGGTCTCGGCGACCTACACCCGCCTGAACGCCAGGGAGAATGGGTTGGAGGAGATCCGGCGGGCGCCGAATATCGGCAGCGCCCATGTCACCTGGACGCCGCTGGACGGTCGCGCCACGATCGACCTCGGCGTCCGCTACAACGGCCGGCAGCTGGACTCCAACTTCTCCGGCATCGCCATGCCGTTCCCGGCCAGCCTGCCGAACGTGAAGCCCGCCACCGGCGCCAACGCCGGCAAGGTGGTGCTGCCGTCGTTCACCTTGGTCAATCTCGACGCCAGTTTCGACGTCAATGAGCAGGTCCAGGTGTTCGGCCGCATCGAGAACCTGACCAAGGAAGACTACTATGAGGTCTTCGCCTTCCCGACCCAGCCACGCACGGCCACGGTGGGGGCGCGAGTGAAGTTCTGATGGGTGACCACCGCCGATGACCTGGGTCCGTCGCTTCTGTGCGATCGCCGTCGCTGCGCTGTCGGCCCTGCCGGCCGCAGCGGCGGCGCCTCGACCGGTGCGCATCCTGTCGATGAACATGTGTACCGACCTGCTGCTGCTGCAGCTGGTTCCCAGGGACCGCGTCGCGGCGGTGACCTACCTCGCCCACGACGGGGCCGAGGCGCTGTTCCCCGGCGCCGACGCCGGGATCGCCATCAACCACGGCACGCCTGAGGACATCATCAACCTGAAGCCCGACCTGATCGTGGCGGGTGACTTCTCCACCGCGCTCACCCGCTCGCTTGCCAGGCGGGTCGGCGCGCGGCTCGTGGAGGTCAAGAGCGCCACGACGTTCGACGACATCCGCGCCAACCTGCGCCAACTGGGTGCAGCGGTGGGCGAGCCGGCGCGCGCCGAAGCCCTGCTCCACCGGATGGACGCGACCCTGGCCGACCTCGCGGCCACGGCGCCGCGCCGGCCAACCCGCGTCGTGGTCTGGAGCGGCGGGACCACCGTGCCCGGCAAGGACACACTGACCAACGCCATCGTGACCGCCGCCGGCGCGCGCAACATCGCCGCCGTGCCTGGCCCGGCCGACTCTTCGTTCGGCGTCGAGGAACTGCTGGCGGCCCGGCCTGACGCCCTGCTGTATGGCGCCGCGATGCCGGGCGTCCGGTCCCTGACCACTGACGAAGGCCACCACCGGGTGGTCCGCCGCCTCTACGCCGGCCGCCGGATCGCCTTCAACGGCATCGTCCATGCCTGCGGCCTGCCACAGTCGGCCGACGGCGCGCGAGACCTGCGCCGCGCGCTCGCCGCCGTGCCGCCGATGGCGGGCGCACGATGACCGCCGCCCATAGCCTGCGCCGCGCCGCGCCGTGGCTGGCCGGCCTGATCCTGCTGGCGGCGACCGTCGCCTCGCTGTTCATCGGCCGGGTCAACGTCGCGCCGGCCGAGATCCTCCACGGCCTCGCCTCGCCCGATCTCAGCCTGGCCGGGCTGGTGGTGAGCGAGCTACGCCTCCCGCGCGCGATCCTGGCGATCCTGGTCGGCGCAGCGCTAGGCCTCTCCGGCGCCGTGCTGCAGGGCCTGCTGCGAAACCCCCTGGCCGAACCCGGCCTGCTGGGGGTCACCAGCGGGGCGGCGGTGGGCGCCGTGGTGGCCATCTACTTCGGCCTCAGCCAGGCCTTCGCCCTGGCCGCGCCGCTGCTCGGCCTGATGGGAGCCATGGCGGCCGGCGCGATGACCTTCGCCTTCGGCCGCGGCGGGACGCTGACCCTGATCCTGGCCGGCTCGGCGGTCTCCGGCCTGATGGCGGCGTTCCTGGCCCTGGCGCTCAACTTCGCCCCCAGCCCCTACGCGGCCTATGAGATCACCGTCTGGATGCTCGGCTCGCTGGCCGAGCGCGGCTGGGACCACATCGCCCTGGTCGCCCCGTTCATCCTCGTGGGCCTGTTGATCCTCAGCTTCATGGGCCGCGCCATGGACGCCCTGGCCCTGGGCGAGGCGCAGGCCGCGAGCCTGGGGATCGACCTTGACCGCACCCGCCTGCTGGCCCTTATCGGCGTCGGCCTGTCGGTGGGCGCGGCCACCTCGGTCACCGGCTCCATCGGCTTCATCGGCCTGGTCGCGCCCCACCTCGTCCGACCCCTGGTCGGCCACGAACCCAGCCGCACCCTCGCTCCCTCGGCGCTCCTGGGCGCGGCCCTGCTGCTGGTCGCCGACATACTGACCCGGGTGATCCACACCAGCTCGGAGCTTCGACTGGGCGTCGTGACCAGCCTGATCGGCGCGCCGTTCTTCTTCTGGCTGGTCCTGCGGCTGCGGAGGCTGGCGCCGTGAGCGTCCTGACCGCCGCAAACGTCACTGTGCGCCGCCAGGGCCGGGCGATCGTCGATGACCTCTCCTGCGAACTGCGGCCCGGCATGTTCGTTGCGGTCGTGGGCGCCAACGGCGCGGGAAAGTCCACCCTGCTCGCCGTCCTGGCCGGCCTGCTCGCGCCAGACTCCGGCGAGGCTCGACTGGACGGAACCCCGCTGGCCGGCATCAATCGGCGCACCCTGGCCCGCCGCCGCGCCTACCTGCCGCAGAACCCCCGCGCCGAATGGCCGATCTCGGTCGAGCGCCTGGTGGCGCTGGGCGTCACCCCGCACCTCCCGGCCTTCGGTGGCCTGCCGGGCGGCCTGGAGCCGCGGCTCACCCGGGCCATCGAGGCCTGCGACCTCGCCGCCCACCGTCACCAGCCCGCCACCACCCTCTCCGGCGGCGAGCTTACCCGCGCCATGCTGGCCCGCGCCCTGATCGGCGACCCTGACATCCTGATCGCCGACGAGCCCATCGCCGGCCTCGACCCGCGCCACGCCCTGGACACCATGGGCCGCTTGGCCGCCTACGCCGCGGATGCAGGGAAGGCCGACCGCCTGGTCATAGCCTCGGCCCACGATCTGACGCTCGCCGCTCGCCACGCCACCCACCTGCTGGCGCTTCGCGACGGCCGCCTCGCCGCCTTCGGCCCGACGGCGGAGGTGCTGACCCCAGCCATGATCCGCGACGTGTTTGACGTCGAGGCGCGGCTGTCCGGCACGGGGTCACAGGTCCTGGTGGACTTCCTGCCGCCGGCCTGACCGCGAAAGGCGGTTGAGTGAACCGTAGGCGCCCTCCAGGACCGCATCGGCCACGTCCTCGACGACTTCAGTCCTGAAGAGTGCGCCAATTATTTCCGTCACGATGGCTACACCCCAACCTGACCGGTGAACGCTCGCGTCTAGCGCAGGGTCTTCCGGAAGAAGGCGACCACGTCGGTGTTGAAGCCGGCGTGGAAGGCCGTGCGATCGCCCATCCGGATTGCCCGGCTGTGATCGTCATAGGTGTCACCGGTGTGCGACAGGGCGGCCACGACGAACCCAGCCTCCGCCAGGGCGTGCGCATGTTAGCTGTGTCAACATTCGCCATGGCGAAGGACGGCTACCATCACGGCGACCTGCGTTCCGCCCTGGTCCAGGCGGCCAGTGCGGCGGTGGAGTCCGGGGGGCCGGACGCCGTGTCCCTGCGCGACCTGGCCAAGACCCTTGGCGTCTCGACCGCCGCGCCCTATCGCCACTTTGCCGACCGGCGTGCGTTGCTGTCCGAGGTCGCCGCACTTGGGTTCGAGCGGCTGAATCGCGACTACAAGGCGGTGGCGCGAAATCCAGACCCTCGCGCCGCGCTGCGCGACACGGCGCGGACCTACCTGGGCCTGGCGTTTGACCGGCCGGGCCTGTTCCAGCTGATGTTTGACAGCGACGTGTTGGCCGAGGGCGCGCCGCCGTTGCTGATCGAGCACGCCGGCGCGGCCTGGGCGGCGCTGCATGGCGCGGTCGCTCGCGCCAAGCCGCAGGCTGACATGGCCAGCATCAAGCGGCGCACGATCACGGGCTGGTCGATCTTGCACGGCTTCGTCGCCCTGCGGCAGGGCGGTCGGCTGAAGGGCTTCATGACCGAGCCCCTGACCGAGGCCGAGTTGGTCGAGGCGGTGATCGAGAAGACCCTGACAGCCGACTGATCAGTAGCGACGGCGACGCCGCGTCGGCCGGCTCTGGGCGACCAGGCCGCCCATCACGCCGCGGATCAGTTCGCGGCCGAGCTGGCTGCCGATGGTGCGCAGCATCGACTTGGCGAAGGCTTCGCCCATGCCCTGGCGATTGGGGGCGGCACGGGCGCGAGGCGCAGGCTGGCCGGAGGCGTCATCGCCGGCCCAACCGCCGCCGCGGGCCTTGGGCTGCTCGGGTTCCGGCTCCGGTTCGACCTGGGCCTGCAGCATCTCGTAGGCACTCTCGCGATCCAGAACGTCGTCATAGACGCCGCGCACCGGGCTCTGGGCCATCACGGCCGCGCGCTCGGCCGGGGTCAGTGGGCCCAGGCGCGAGACCGGGGGGCGGATGGCGGTGCGCTGCACGATGCCGGGGACGCCCTTGGCGTCCAGCACCGAGACCAGGGCTTCGCCGACCTCCAGCGCCTGGATGGTCTCGGCGGTTTCGAAGGCGGGGTTGGGCCGGAAGCTGTCGGCGGCGGCGCGCAGCCCGTGCTGGTCGGCCGGGGTGTAGGCACGCAGCGCATGCTGGATGCGGTTGCCCAGCTGGCCAAGCACCGCCTCCGGGATGTCGGCCGGGTTCTGGGTGACGAAGTAGATGCCGACGCCCTTGGAGCGGATCAGGCGCACCACCTGCTCCACCTTTTCCAGCAGCGCCTTGGGCGCGTCGCGGAACAGCAGATGCGCCTCGTCGAAGAAGAAGGCGAGCTTGGGCTTCTCGGGATCGCCGACCTCGGGGAGCTCCTCGAACAGTTCGCTGAGCAGCCAGAGCAGGAAGGTGGCGTAGAGCCGGGGCGTGGCGATCAGCTTGTCGGCCGCCAGGATGTTGATGTAGCCGCGGCCCGAGCCGTCGATGCGCATCAGGTCGGCCAGTTGCAGGGCCGGCTCACCGAACAGGTTGCTCCCGCCTTGCATCTCCAGGCTGAGCAGGCTGCGCTGGATGGTGGCGATGGTGGCGGGCGCGACGGCGCCGTACTTGGCCGAAAGCGCCTTGGAATTCTCCGAGGCGTGGGTGAGCATCGCCTGCAGATCCTTGAGGTCCAGCAGGGCCAGCCCGGCCTCGTCGGCGGCGCGAAACACCACCATCAGGACGCCTTCCTGGACGTCGTTCAGCTCCAGCATACGCGAGATCAGCAGTGGGCCCATTTCCGAGACGGTGGCTCGCACCGGGTGGCCCGACTGGCCGAACAGGTCCCAGAACACCACCGGGGCGGGGCGGGACTCGAGCGTCAGGCCCATCTTCGCGGCGCGGGCGAGCATCTTCTCATTGGGCGCACCGGGGGCGGCGACGCCGCAGAGGTCGCCCTTCACGTCGGCGGTGAAGACCGGCACCCCGGCGTCCGACAGGCCTTGGGCCAGGATCTGAAGCGTCACGGTCTTGCCAGTGCCGGTGGCCCCCGCGACCAGGCCGTGGCGGTTGGCGCGCGCCAGCAGCAGGTGCTGCAGACCATCCGAAAACCCGATCAGGACGCCGTTGTCGGACATGTCAGGCTCCACTACCGCTGTTGCCGTTCCTTAGGCGCTGGCGGCGGCGGGCTCAACGGCGACGCCATTGCTGAAAATGGCGGGGATGGCGGCATATCGGCTCCCCAACGTCAGGGAACAGGGGTAGAGCACGGCCAATTGGACGGCGCTCAGGCCTTCAAACAGGCTCCGCCGAGCTGTTCGAAAGCGCCCATGCCGACATCTGCCGCCGACACGGTCTCGCGAAACGCCCTGGCGATCCTGGCGACGATTGCCGCCGGGGCGGTGCTCTATGTGCTGGCTGACATCCTGACGCCGCTGGCGCTGGCGATCTTCCTGGCGCTGATGATCGACGGGTTCGCCCGCGTCCTGGAGGCGCGGCTGCCGGGGGTCTCGCGGCGGGCGGCGACGCCGCTGGCGATCGTTCTGTCGGTGCTGATCTTCGGTGGCGCGGCCTTCTTCATCGTCGACAACGCCACGGCCTTTGGCAGCCAGCTGGCGGCCTACACACCCCGGCTGAACGGCCTGATCGCCCGGGTCGCCGGCCTCTTCGGCGTTGAAGCGCCGCCGTCGCTGACCCAGCTGGCCCAGCAGCTGAACCCAGCCAGCTACCTGGGCCAAGTCGCCAAGGGCCTGCAGAGCTTCGCCGCCACCGCCGCCTTCGTGCTGGTCTACCTGGGCTTTATCCTGGCCTCGCGCAGCGGCTGGGAGCGCAAGGCGGTCAACCTGTTCGGCAGCCGCGAGCAGCGGCACGACGCCGTCGGGGCCTTCCTGCGGATCCGCAACGGCGTTGAGCAGTACCTCTGGGTCCAAACCGTCACCGGCCTGATGATCGCCGTCGCCTCCTGGATCGTCATGGCCGTCGTCGGCCTCGACAACGCGCTGTTCTGGGCGATCCTGATCTTCATCGCCTCCTATATCCCCGTGGTGGGCGGGATCGTCGCGGTGGCGGCGCCGCCGGTGTTCGCGCTCGTTCAGTTCGAGACCCTCTGGCAGGCCATCGGCCTGTTCGTGGTGCTGCAGGTGATCGGGATGTTCGTGGGCAATGTGGTGCAGCCCCGGATGCAGGGCCGCAGTCTCAACATGGATCCCATCGTGCTGTTGCTGGCCCTGGCCTTCTGGAGCGCCATCTGGGGGCTGCCGGGCGCCTTCCTGTCGACCCCGCTGACCACGGTGATGATGGTGGTCCTGGCACAGTTCCCCGGCACGCGCTGGGTCGCCGTGTTGCTGTCGGCTGACGGCGATCCGGGCCAGCTGAAGGCCGAGGCCGCCCTGCCGCCCTCGGACTCCGGACCGGCCCCGCCAGCCCGCAAGCGCCCCCCCAAGAACTTGCGACACGGGACTTAAAACGTGACCTTCGCCTCCCTATTTAGGGTTGACTGGCCGACACCCCTGGCCAGCGGGTGCGCCCCTCCCTCAACCCCACAGGCGCAGCGAGCACCCCAGGTTCCGCCGCTCCCCCACGGCGGCGCCCCACGCCGCCGGACACTCTCCTCCGGCGGCGTTCTCGTGTCCGGCCTCTCCCCCCTTGCAAACCGTTCGACCATCCTGGTCGAGGAGTAGATGCGATGAGCCGCGCCCCCCGTGCCGGATCGGCGCTGTTCAACGCCCTGACCGCCCAGCTCTCCGACGATCCGTCGCCCACAGCCGCCAACGCCTTCGCCCGGCAGGCTTCCAGCGACGCATCGGCCGAAGAGCTGGCTGAGCTCTCGGTAGCCGGCCTGGCGCAGAACCTCGCCGAATTCTGGCGGTACGGCGAGCGGCGCCGCGGCCGCGCCCCGCAGGTTCGCGTAACCTCAGCGGCGGGCGCCAACCTCGACCGGCTGGAGATCGTCCAGGACGACGCCCCGTTCCTGGTGGACAGCGTGATGGGCGAGATCGCCGACCAGGGCCTGAACGTACGCGCCATGGTCCACCCGATCGTCGAGGTGCGCCGCGACCGATCCGGCCAGCGCGGCGAGGTCGGGACATCGCGTCGCGAGTCCATGATCGCCGTACTGATCGAGGACCTGGGCCCCGACCGCGAGAAGGCTCTGGTGGAGGGCGTCCGAGCCAGCCTCGCGGACGTGCGCGATGCGGTCGAGGACTTTCCGGCCATGCTCGCCCTGATGGCGCGATCGATCGAGGAGCTGGCGGCCAGCGGCAAGGCCCGCGAGGACGAAGTCGATTTCCTCCGCTGGCTCCACGCCGACCACTTCGTGTTCCTGGGCGCGCGGGTCTACGAGTACCCGCGGCTCAGGTCCGGGGACTATGCCGCCGAGGAGCCGGTCTACCAGGCCCGGGATGGTCTGGGCGTGCTGCGCGACCCGGAGCGCACCGTGTTACGTCGGGCCAATGAGCCGGCGGTTCTGATGAGCCAGGTGAAGGACAGCCTTGTCCGCGATCCGGCTCTCACCATCGCCAAGTCCAACGTCAAGAGCCGCGTGCACCGCCGCGGTTACATGGATTACGTGGGCATCAAGCGCTACGATCAGGGTGGTCGGCCCAGCGGCGAGGTCCGCTTCGTCGGCCTGTTCACCGCCGAGGCCTACGACCAACCCGCCGGTCTCGTGCCCCTGATCCGGGAGAAGATCGCCAGGGTCATCGCGCGAGCCGGCGCGCTGCCCGGCAGCTACAACGAAAAGCGCTTGAAGAACATCGTCGAGAACCACCCGCGAGACGAGCTGTTCCAGATCTCCGAGGATGAACTGCTGAGCCAGGCGCTCGGGGTCCTGCACCTGTCGGACCGCCCCAGGGTGAAGCTGTTCGAGCGCAAGGATCCCTTCGACCGGTTTGTCTCGATCCTGCTGTTCGTGCCACGCGACCGCTACGATTCCGACCTGCGGAAGCGGGCGGGAGACCTGCTCACCTCGGCGTTCGGGGGACGCCTCTCGGCCTACTATCCCAGCTTCAACGACACACCCCTGGCGCGGGTCCACTACATCATCGGCTTCACGCCAGGGCGTCACCTGGAGCCCGACCTGCGCAAGGTCGAAGCCGAGATCGCCGAGGCCGCGCGCACCTGGGACGACCGGTTCCACGCCGCTGTCCGCGCCAGCGGCCGACAGCCGGACGACGTGACGGCTACCGTCGCCAGATATCGCGACGCGTTCCCCGCCGGCTACCGCGACCGCTTCGACGCCGCCGAGACCCTGGCGGATGTGGCCGTCGTCGAGGACATGGCGCCCGGCCAGGCGATCAGCGCGCTGGCCTACCGCTCGGCCGGCGACGGACCGCTGAACTTCCGGCTGAAACTCTACCGGCGGATCATCCCCGCCACGCTGGCCGATGTGCTGCCGATCCTGGAGAACATTGGCCTAAAGGCCCTGGCCGAGGCCGGTTTCGCCATCACACCGGAGGGCCAGGACGCAGTCTGGGTCCATGACTTCGAGATTGAGGATCCGAGCGGCGCCGACCTGGTGTTCGCCGAGGTGAAGGACGCCCTGGAGGACGCCTTTGTCGCCGTTTGGACCGGCAGGACCGAGAACGACGGCTTCAACCGCCTGGTCATGGAGCTGTCGATTCCCTGGCGCGACGCGGCCCTGGTGCGGGCGCTGGCGAAGTACCGGCAGCAGTCGGGCCTGGACCCCTCGCAACGGGTGCAGGAGGAGGCGCTGTCTGGCCACCCTGGCGTGACGCGGCTGATCCTCGATCTGTTCCGAGTGAAGTTCGACCCGGCGATCGCCGCCGACCTGGAGGCCCGCAAGACCCAGGCCGCCGCGGTGATGGCGGAGATCATCGACGCCCTACAGGACGTGGAGAGCCTGGACAACGACCGGGTGCTGCGCCGCCTGGCGCTGCTGGTCGGTGCGATCCAGCGGACCAATTTCTATCAGCTGGGCCCCGACGGGGCGCCCAAGCCCTACATCTCATTCAAGGTGGCGAGCCCGGAGCTGGCCGACCTGCCGCTGCCCAAACCGTTCCGCGAGATCTTCGTCTGGTCGACGGCCGTGGAGGGCGTCCACCTGCGCTTCGGACCGGTCGCCCGCGGCGGCCTGCGGTGGTCCGACCGCCGCGACGACTTCCGCACCGAGGTGCTGGGCCTGGTGAAGGCGCAGCAGGTGAAGAACGCGGTGATCGTGCCGGTCGGCTCCAAGGGCGGATTCTTTCCCAAGCAGCTACCGAAGGGCGGCTCGCAGGACGCCATCCGCACCGAGGCGATCGCCGCCTACCGGACCTTCTTGTCCGGCCTGCTGGACCTCACCGACAACCTGACAGCGGCCGGCAAGGTCACCCACCCCGAAGGGGTCATCGTCCATGATGGGGACGATCCCTATCTGGTGGTGGCGGCCGACAAGGGCACCGCCACTTTCTCCGACATCGCCAACGGCATCGCCGAGGACTACGGCTTCTGGCTGGGTGACGCCTTCGCGTCCGGGGGCTCGGTCGGCTACGACCACAAGGTCATGGGCATCACCGCCCGGGGCGCCTGGGAGGCGGTGAAGCGCCACTTCCGGGAGATGGGCAAGGACATCCAGTCCGAACCCTTCACCGTCGTCGGTTGTGGGGACATGTCGGGCGACGTGTTCGGCAACGGCATGCTGCTCTCGATGCAGACTCGCCTGCTGGCCGCCTTCGACCACCGCCACATCTTCCTCGATCCGGACCCGGACACGGCCACAAGCTATGCCGAGCGCACGCGGATGTTCGCCCTGCCCCGCTCGTCGTGGGACGACTACGACCGCAAGGCGATCAGCAAGGGCGGCGGCGTGTTCGCCCGCACCCTGAAGTTGATCCCGCTGAGCGCCGAGGTGAGGGCCCTGCTGGGGACCGAGGCGGACGCGCTGAGCCCCGCCGAGTTGATCCACCTGATCCTGCTGGCGCCGGCCGAGCTGCTCTATCTCGGCGGCATCGGCACCTATGTGAAGGCCCGGGCCGAGGGCAATATGGAGGCCGGCGACAAGGCCAATGATGCGGTGCGCGTCAACGGCGCCGACCTGCGCGTGAAAGTGGTCGGCGAAGGCGCGAACCTGGGCCTCACCCAGGCCGGCCGCATCGAGTTCGCCAAGCGCGGTGGGCGCATCGAGACCGACGCTATCGACAACTCGGCCGGGGTCGACAGCTCAGACCACGAAGTGAACATCAAGATCACCACCGGCATCCTGGAGCGCGGCGGCCAGCTGACCCGGGCGCGGCGCAACACCCTGCTGCGCTCCATGACCGACGACGTGGCGGCCCATGTGTTGATCCACAACTACGACCAGACCCTGGCGCTCTCGCTGCTGGAGATGGATACCGTCGGCGAGCTGGAGCCGCATGCGCGCTTCATGACCGAACTGGAGCAGGCGGGCCGCCTGGACCGGGCGGTCGAAGGCCTGCCCGACGCGGTCGCCATCGCCGAGCGCAAGGCGGCGGGCAAGGGCCTGACGCGGCCAGAACTGGCGGTGCTGCTGGCCTACGGCAAGCTGGAACTAAAACGCGAGATCGTGGCCAGCCGCACGCCCGACGACCCGTTCTTTGAGGGCCGGCTGGAGGCCTATTTCCCGAAGGGCCTGCGCAAGTACAAGGACGCCATCCACCGCCACCGGCTGCGGCCGGAGATCATCGCCACGGTCGTGGCCAACGACATCGTCAACCGCTGTGGCCCCAGCTTCCCGTCGCGGATCATGGCCACGGCCGGCTGCGAGGTCCGCGCGCTCTGCGCCGGCTACGAGGCGGCCAAGCAGGCGCTCGACTTCGAGGTGATGTGGAAGGCCGTCGAGGCCCTGGACCTGAAGATCCCCAGCGGGGCGCAGATGGCGCTGTTTCGGCGGCTGACGGCGGCGTTGCGAGGCGCCACCTTCTGGCTGGCGCGGCAGGCCGGGCGTGAAGGCCTGGACGTCGCCGAGCTCACCGCCCGCTACGCCCCAGGCTTCAAGAGCCTGCACGGCCTGCTGCCCGATATCCTGTCGAAGACCGAGCGCGCCGCCGTCGAACGCCAGATGGCCAGCCTGCTGGAGGCCGGCGCCCCGCCGGAGATGGCGCGGGCGGCCGCCGTGGTCGGGCCGCTGACCAGCGCCGCCGATTTCGTTGATCTGGCCGAGGGCTCCAGCTGGCCGTTGGCCAATGTAGCACGGCTCTATTACGCGACGGGTGCGGCGTTCGCCTTCGACCGCCTGCGAGCGGCGGCGGGCGAGTTCCGGGCCGGCGACATCTTCGAGCGAACCGCGCTTCGGCGTCTGATCGAGGACCTGCTGGCCGAGCAGGCGCAATTGACCCGGTCGATCATGGCCTTCGCCGGCGCAGCCCAGGCCGGCGATGACGCGGCCAGCGCGACGACCGCTGTCGCGGCGTGGGCGGGGCTCCGTCCGGCGCAGGCCCTGGCCGCCACCCGCACGGTCGCGGAGATCGAGGCGGGCGGCGGAAGCTGGACCTTCGCCAAGCTCACCATCGCCAACGCGGCCCTGCGCGAACTGGCGGCGGAAGCGGCTTCGACACGGAAGCGGCGCGCTTGATGCGGACGGGGTTTGCGGCGGCGCGTCCTTTCAGCTAGAGACACCCTCCGCTGAAGACGCACCCGTAGCTCAGCTGGATAGAGCGTTGCCCTCCGAAGGCAAAGGTCACACGTTCGAATCGTGTCGGGTGCGCCAGCGAATTCAGTGAATTGGCGCCATTGCGCGCCTCCGCCCTCAGGCGGCGATGGCGCGGTCTTTGAGGCGCACGTAAGGTCGTGGCGTCGGAGTGTAGAGAGTCGATGTCCATCGAATTTCGAACTCTGGCCAGAAAGCCCCCCACGTGAACGCTCCTGTCGCCGCCGACCTCAGCGGGGCCCCTCCCGCTTTCGGGGCGGGGCGGCGGACGCGCGTGTGCTTCCTCTACATCGCCCAGGCGCACCAGGTTCCCCACAGCCTGTCGGTCGCCGTGGAGCTGGCGCGGTCGCGGCCGGACATCGCTGTCGAGGTGGCCGCCACCAGCCGCAGCGTGCTGGGCTATGCCCGGATGCTGGCCGACCAGCTGGGCCCCGCGGCGATTGGCTGGCGATTGCTAGGTCCCGCGGCGCTGAGGGCGCTGCACGGGTCGGATGGCGTGCCGCCCAAGCTCCCAATGCTGGCCGCCAACGCGCCGGTCCTGGCGCGCTATGATGTGATCGTCGCCCCGGAGCGGACCACCGCGATGCTGCGCGCCTTCGGGGTGCGCGCCCGGCTGGTCTATACCCAGCACGGGGCCGGGGATCGGGGCGGCGTGTTCGAGGCGCGGCTGGCGGACTTCGACCTGGTGTTCTCGGCCGGCCCCAAGATGCGCGACCGGATGGTTTCCGAGGGCCTCGTCGCGGCGGACCACTGCGCCGTGGTCGGCTATCCCAAGTTCGACCTCGTGGACCAGCTGGCGGCGCCGGCGCCTAAGCTGTTCGAGACCACCCGGCCGACGGTCTTGTATAATCCCCACTTCCTGCGCCGGCTGAGCTCCTGGCCGCTGTGGGGGCGGCGCGTGCTGGAGGCGTTTGCCGGCCAGGACCGCTACAACCTGATTTTCGCGCCGCACCTGCGCCTGTTCGGCGGCCGGTCGCCCGCGCGGGTTCCCGAGCTGCGGCCGTTCCTCGATCTGCCGGGCCTCCACATCGACCTTGGCGGGTCGGCGGCGGCGATCGATATGACCTACACGCGGATGGCCGACGTCTACGTCGGTGACGCCTCCAGCCAGGTCTATGAATTCCTCCGCACGCCGCGCCCTTGCCTGTTCCTCAATCCGCAGGGGACCGACTGGCGGGGCCAGGAGAGCTATCGGCACTGGAGCTATGGCCCCGTGCTGGACCGGGCCGACGACGTGATCGCGGCGATCGACATGGCCCGGGCCACCCACACCCGGTACGTCGCGGTCCAGCGGGCGGGGTTCGCCCTGACCTTCGGCGAGGTCGAGAGGGCGTCGCGTCGCGGGGCGGAGGCGATCGCGGGGCTGTGCGCAGCAGGGCCACGCGGAACAGCGCACATGGCCTGAGCGGCCCCGCCGAGCCTGTTCAAGTCTCGGCCTCCTCCGGGATGACGTCCACCTCGACGGTCAGGTTCTGGTTGCCGCCGGACAGGATGATGCCGTCGATGGGCGCCACGTCGGAGTAGTCGCGGCCGACGCCCAGCTCGATGTGGTCGTTCTGGGCGAGGATGGCGTTGGTGGGATCGAAGCCGACCCAGCCGACCCCCTCGCCGCACCAGACCGTGACCCAGGCGTGGGTGGCGTCGGCGCCTTCCAGCCGCGGCTGGCCGGGCGGCGGGATGGTGCGGAGGTAGCCGGAAATGTAGCTGGTCGGCAGGCCCAGGCCCCTCAGTCCGCAGATCATGATCTGGGCGAAGTCCTGGCAGACCCCGTGGCGGGCCCGAAACGCTTCCAGCACCGGGGTCGAGACCTCGGTGGCGCCCGGGTCGTATTTGAACTCCCGGTGGATGCGGACCATCAGATCGGAAACCGCCTCGATGATCGGCCGGCCTGGCGGGAAGCTCGCCCTGGCGTAGTCGGTGATCTCGGCGATCTTCGGCGTGCGGCGCGTGGGATAGAGGAACACCGCCGGGCCGTTGGCCTCCAGACCCCGGCTGCCGAATGCGGCGGCGCGCACCTGCTCCCAAGGCTGGCTGGCCGAGGCGTCGGGCAGCGGCGGGGCGTGGACGTCGATGCGGGAGTTGGCTTCGAT
This sequence comes from Phenylobacterium deserti, assembly GCA_943332615.1. GTDB lineage: Bacteria > Pseudomonadota > Alphaproteobacteria > Caulobacterales > Caulobacteraceae > Phenylobacterium > Phenylobacterium deserti_C. Next base: position 78,832 of record CALQQB010000007.1, on the reverse strand, counting down.
CACCAGGGCTTCGTGCGGCTTGTCGATCAGCACCGTGACCATGACCTCGCCGAACGGGCCCAGCCGCTCGTCGCGCAGGGTCGGGGTGGGCGAGACCTTCAGCGTGGTCCTCATCACCGTCTGGCCCGGCGAGGAATTGGGTGTAAGGCGCAGGACGCAGCGGGCGAAGCTCACCGAGTTGCCGTACGCATAGGTGGTCTTGTGGCGCAGGGTGTAGATCACGCGAGCCCCATCAGCTTGACGGTCGGCACGGCGGTGGCGCCCTGCAGGAAGAACCGGTCGCCGACCGCGCCGGAGAAGGCCATCAGCGCCTCTTCCAGCTTCTCGATCTTGGCAGCGCTGAGCTGGGCGGCGTCGATGGTCTCCACCTCGGCGGCCAGCGGCAGCAGGATGCGGCCGGGCGACTCGACGATCCCGTCCTCGTGCAGGGTAGGCAGGACGGCCAGGTGCCCCTTCAGGATCTCGACCTGGAAGGCCAGGGAGCGGGTGTTGTAGGGGTCCAGCATGACCATGTCGCGCACAGGTCCCAGCGCCAGGCCCACAAGGTAGCGGGCGCGGTAGCTGATCTGGCTGTCGGCCAGGTCCAGCAGCAGGTCCAGGTCGTCGGTGGTGGCCTCGTCGTGGGCCAGGATGCGAGTGAGTTGGCAGGTGTTCACCCCGCGCTCGATGCGCCGGCCCATGTCCAGGAAGCGCCAGCCGGCGACCCGGTTCATGTTCTCCTGGGTCAGGCCAGAGAGGGCGGACACGACGCGCAGCGCGGTCTCCACCTGGCGCAGCGCCTGGGCCTCGGAGGTGATCGCCTCGGTGCGGTTGGCCAGCGCGCCCTCCAGATCCAGCAGCAGGGCCCAGAAGTCGGGGGACAGCCGCTCGCGCATGGACGACGCCGTGCGCTGGGCCGAGCGGACCAGGTTGATCACCGAGCCCCAGGCCCTCGGGTCCAGCAGGGCGTCGCGGGCGGCCTCCGCGGTCGTGCTGGCGTGAGCCTTCTCGCCCAGCGCACCCCAGTCGATCAGCAGGTGCGTCAGGTGGTCCTGGTTGTCGCCGACCGCGCGCGCGGCGCCCTCGGCGTCCATGAGGCTGGTGCAGAGCGCGCGGACCAGCCGCAGGGTGCCCTCGATCCGTTCCAGATAGCGACCCAGCCAGAACAGGTTGTCGGCGGCGCGGCTGGGCAGGTGGCCCAGGATGCGGCGCACCTTCACGTCCTCGCGGCGGGCCATCAGCGAAATCCGCTCGACCGGCTTGTCCCCGATGATCCAGACGTCGGCGGTGTTGGCGCCTTCGCCCATGGAGATCGCGCGCACGTCCGGGCGGTCGGAGGTGCGGCAGAAGCCACCGGGCATGATCTTGATGCCCTCCGGCGTGAAGGTCGCGAACACCCGCAGCACGAAGGGCGCCGGTTCCAGGCGGCCGTCCCGCAGCACCGGCATGGTGGACAGCTGCACCACCTCCTGGCCCACGAAGTCCCCGGGGCGGTCGGCCATCCGCTGGCGCACGCCCTCACGCTCCTCCGGCGTCATGTCGCTGGTGAGCTTGGGGCTGGTCAGCAGGCCGGCGCCGCTGATTCCGGTGAAGGCCGGGCCGATCGCCAGGTTGTCGAAGTCTTTCAGCACCCGCTCGTATTCGCCGGGCTGCCCGCACCACCAGGTGGCGATGTTGGGCATCTTCAGGTCCTCGCCTAGCAGGCGGCGGCAAAGGCGCGGCAGGAAGCCCAGCAGGGCCTTGGATTCGATCACGCCGGACCCCGGCATGTTCAGCACCACCACTCCGCCCTCGCGGATCGCCTCCAGCATCCCCGGCGTGCCCAACGCCGACTGGCTGTTCAGCTCCAGGGGGTCGAGGAAATCGGCATCGACGCGACGCAGGATGACGTCGGCGCGCTTCAGGCCGGCGATCGTGCGGACATAGACCTTGCCCTCGCGGGCCACGAGGTCGGCGCCCTCGACCAGCAGGAAGCCGAGGTAGCGCGCGAGGTGGGCCTGTTCGAAATAGGTTTCGCTGAACCGGCCGGGGCTCATGAGGCAGATGCGCGGGTCCTCGCGCCCGCCGGCCGCGGAGAGCCCCCGCCGCAGGCCATCGAAGAACGGCGCCAGGCGGTGGACGTTCATGGCGTTGTAGAGGTTCGGATAGGCCCTGGAGAGCACCAGCCGGTTCTCAAGGGCATAACCCGCCCCGGAGGGCGCCTGAGTGCGGTCGTCCAGCACCCACCACTTGCCGTCGGGCCCGCGGCCCAGGTCGGCGGCGTAGACCCCGAGGTAGCGGCCGCCCGGGGGCTTCACCCCGCGCATGGCGCGCAGGAAGTCGAGACTGCCGGTGAGGGCGGCGGCGGGCAGCGCGCCTTCGGCCGCCAGCTTGCCCTCGCCATAGATGTCCTGCAGCAGCGCCTCGACCAGCTGGGCGCGCTGGGTAACGCCGGCGGCGATCTCCTCCCACTCCTTCTGGGCGAGGATCAGCGGCAGCGGGTTGAGCGGCCACGACCGCTCATTCTCCTCGCCATAGATGCGGTAGGAGGCGCCCGAGTCGCGGATGTGGCGATTGGCCAGGCCGAACCGGGTCCGGAAGTCAGCCTCGGGGTATTCGGCGAAGTCGCCCAGGAAGGCCAGCCAGTGGTCGCGCGGGCGACGGGCGGTGTCGAACAGCTCGTCCGGCACACCCGGCAGCGGGTGATAGCCCTTGAGCCAGCCCGACAGCCGCTGGGCCGCTGACGGCTCCAGGTCGGACTGTCGCCGCTCCGCCGTGGATGTGTCCGCCGCCACGGTCTTTGTCTCCCTCCCCATGCCCGGGGCGCACCATAGGCGCCTGAGATTGAATCGGTCACGCGGCTTGATCGATGCGGGTTGCGTGAGCGAGGGTCAAAGACGCAAACGCGGGGCCGCGATGGCTGGGACAAGACTCGCCTGTTCGGCGGCGGGAATCGAGTTCATCGGCACGCTGTTCATGCCGACGGGGTCGGGACCAGCGCCTGGCGGCGCTGGGGTTCGTGGCGCTTGCCACCGACGACCAGGGCGACCCCGCGACGGCGACCCTGTTCCGCAACGTAGGCGCCACCTCGGTGTCGGTGCTGAGCTTCCCGCTTTCGCTGCCCTCGTACGATATCGTCAACCTGCGCGTCGGCGTTCGTGGCGAGGGCTGGGAAGGCGCGCTGTTCGTCAACAACCTCGGCGACGAACGGGCTCGCCTGGCCATCGACCGCGAGCGCGGCCTGCGCGCCCGCTACGGCTTCCTCACCAACCCGCCGCGAACCTACGGCGCGACGGTGCGGAAGGAATTCTAGTTCAGCACACCGCGTCATCCCGGACGGCCGCGAGGCCGATCCGGGATGACAGCTGTTTGTGATCGTCAGAAACCACGGTAGGCCCGCCGTGATGGGGACGTCTTCGCGCCTGGGCCTGCTGGCCGGCCTGACCGCGCTGGCCTGCGCCGGCGCCGCGGTCGCGCACAATATCGGCGGGACCGACGCGGCCTTCGTGGCCGCCACCCGTGGGCCGGACCCGATCCCGTTCCTCTACCTCGGCGCCAAGCACATGGTGACCGGCTACGATCACCTGGCCTTCCTCGTGGGCGTGATCTTCTTCCTGTTCCGCCTGCGCCAGATCGCGCTCTACGTCAGCCTGTTCTCACTGGGCCATTCGATCACCCTGCTGGCCGGCGTGTTCTTCAAGCTGCATGTGGACCCGCACTTGGTGGACGCAGTGATCGGGCTGTCGGTGGCTTACAAGGCCTTCGATAACCTCTCGGGATTCCAGACCCTGGCCGGGGTGCAACCCGACCCAAGGGTCGCGGTGTTCGGCTTCGGGCTGATCCACGGCTTCGGCCTGGCCACCAAGCTGCAGGCGCTCAACCTCAATCCCGACGGCCTGCTGGCCAATCTGGTGTCGTTCAATGTCGGCGTCGAGATTGGCCAGGTGCTGGCGCTGACCTTGATCCTGGCGCTCATGACCCTGTGGCGACGCACGCGCGCCTTCGAGCCCACGGCGCGTGGGGCCAACGTGCTGCTGATGCTGGCGGGCTTCGTGCTGGCTGGCCAGCAGGTGGCTGGATACATCTTCGGCGGAGCGGTCTCATGAGCGCCAACGAGCAACCCACCCGTCCCATGGCGAAGGGCCCGCTTATCGCGGCCACCCTGGGCGCGCTCGGCGTCGCAACCCTGATCGTCGTGGGCGCGATCCTGCCGGCGGAATTCAACCGCGATCCGATCGGCATCGGAAAGCTCACCGGCCTCTCGCGGCTCTGGGCGCCCGACGAGAAGAAGGCGGACGTGAAGGGCGGCGCGGTCAGCCTGGCGCACGAGTACGGGACGCCGTTCCGCACGGACGTCGTGGAAATCCCGCTGGGCGGCTTCCTCGACGGCGCTGACAAGTCCGAGCTGGAATACAAGGTACGGATGAAGCAGGACGCCACCCTGATCTATTCGTGGGAGGTGGTCGGCGCCGCCGACGCGCGCGACTTCCACTTCGACCAGCACGGACACACGACGCCCGCGGCCGGCCAGCCGATGACCGTGGCCAGCTACAAGCAGGCGTTCGGCCTGAAGCAGCAGGGTGCGTTGACCGCGCCGTTCGATGGCATCGAGGGCTGGCAGTTCTCGAACGCCAGCGAGAACCGCGTGGTCGTGCGCCTGCGCCTCGCGGGCTTCTACGACCTGATCCCCGGCGGCCAGCCGGGCAACGAGGCGGGCGTGGTCGCGAACGTGCCGGCCAGCCAGGCGCGGCCGGGCCTGAACCTGGCGCCTTGACCCGACGGCTCAGTGACCGTGCCGATGGTGCAGGTCGGGGAAATGTCGATGGCGATGCGCCAGCCGGCTGTGCGCATGGACGTGAACATGCGGCTCGCCTGGGGAATCGTCCGGCGCGTGCCCATGCTGGTGGTGCTCGTCATGCACATGGGCGTGCTCATGCGTCATGGGCTCATGGAGGTGCTCGTGCTCATGCCGCTCCGCGAGATGCAGGTAGAGACCGATACCCATCAAGAGCGCCGCAGCGATCAGTTGCGCGGTGACCGGTTCCGCGAACAGGACCAGCGCCAGGACCGCCCCCACGAAGGGCGCCGTCGAGAAGTAGGCCCCGGTACGGGCCGCGCCCAGGAACCGCAGCGCCAGGACGAACAGGGCGAGGCTCACCCCGTAGCCCAGGAAGCCGACAATTCCGGCGGCCAAGGTGAGCCCGGCGCCCGGCAGGCGCGCGCCAAGGCTGAGCGCGATGGTCAGGTTGACGGCGCCGGCGATCAGCCCCTTGACCATGGCGATCTGCAGGGGGTCAGCGGCGCTCACCTTGCGGGTCAGGTTGTTGTCGACCCCCCAGGCTAGGCAGGCGCCGGCGATATAGAGCGCCCCAAGTCCGACTGGAGCCGAACCGCCCTGCCAGGATAGCAGCGCCGCGCCCGTCAGGATCGCCGCCGCGCCGGCCAGCAGGCGGCGGTCGACGTTTTCGCGGAAGACGATCCACGCGATGGCCATCGTCGCCAAGCCCTCGAGGTTCAGCAGCAGGGCCGCGCTGGAGGCGGTCGTCGTCGCAAGGCCCAGCATCAGCAACAGCGGTCCCGCCACGCCGCCGGCCAGGATGATCAAACCCATCCAGCCCCAGTCGCCGCGGCGTAACGGCGCTTCGCCCGACCTCCGTCCCGAGACCACGCGACCCAACCACAGCACCGCCAGGCCGAGACCGGATCCCAGGTAGAGCAGGCCGGCCAACAGCCAGGCGTTCACGCCGCCCCCCAGCAGCGCCTTGGCGAACGGCGTGCTGGCCCCGAACAGCACCGCCGAGGCGATCGCCAGCGCGACGCCCGGTCCAGGCCTGAGGTCCTGCACGCTCACGACGCCACGGCGCGCCTTGGCTCTACCCTCCCGCCTTCTTCTCGATCTTCTTCTCGACGTCATTCGGGAAGATGGGGAGCGGGTTGCCCTTGGCGGGGCCGTTGGCCTTGATGTCGGGCTGGATCACGAACTGCTCGTGGCAGGCGACGCAGACCTCGTAGACCTTGCCGCCCTCATCGAAGACCGCCTTCTTGTCCCGCGCCTCGGCCGCCTTGCGGGCGATCAGGGCGCGCTCGGTGAGCAACTGGGCGTACTTGTTCCAGTCGGCCTCGGGCGCACGGCGGCGGCCGTCGATCTGCAGCGAATTGCCCGCCTCCATCAGCATGGTGGCCCCGCTGACCAGGACGTTCCAGCCCTCGTCGGTGGTGGGCGACAGGTCGTGCTCGCCCTTCTCGTCGATCATGGTTCCCGAGCCCTTCCAGTACATGAAGGCGGCCGGATCGACGAAGTGGCCCATGAACTCGGTCATCGGCAGGTCGGTGTTGAACTTGGGCGCCGCCGATGCCCCGGCCTTGGGCGCGGCCTTCTGCGGCTGGCAGGCTGCCAGCGCGAGGGCGGCGGACGCGAGGGCGGCCAGCGCCGCCACGGATAAGAGCTTCTTCAAGTCCAAGTCTCCACCATCGGCGCCAGCCGGCGCGATCTTCGCCCTCACCATTAGATCAGGCGCGCCAGCGATTCCCGTACTGAACGGTAGCGAAAGGGTTACAAAACCCACGTTCAACCGCCAAGACCTGCCGCCGTCGAGGGAAATCGGCCATGGGATAACTCATGCCCACCAGGTCTGGTTATGCGCAAGGAAGACGCGCCTTGCGCGGGGATCGCTGCTCATGTCTACCTCGACTGACGGATCCAGACGCAATCCGATTTCGTTTGCGAAGGCGCACCTCCGACGCCGGCCGCTAGAGTGAACACCTTGACCGCTCAGCCCCTGCCGCCCCCCGCGGCCTCCGCCCTCGACCTCATCGGCCGCACGCCCATGCTGGAGCTCACGGGCTTCGATACCGGCCTCTGCCGCCTGTTCGTCAAGCTGGAGAGCGCCAATCCGGGCGGCTCAATCAAGGACCGTATCGCGCGCTCGATGATCGAGGCGGCGGAGCACGACGGCAGCCTCAAGCCCGGGGGTACGATCGTCGAGGCCACCGCCGGCAACACCGGCCTGGGCCTGGCGCAGGTGGGCATTCTCAAGGGCTACAAGCTGCTGCTGGTGGTGCCCGACAAGATGGCGCGGGAGAAGATCCAGCACCTGCGGGCCATGGGCGTCGATGTGCGCATCACCCGTTCCGACGTCGGCAAGGGCCATCCCGAGTACTACCAGGACATGGCCAGGGAGCTGGCGGCGAAGCTGAACAACGCCGTCTTCATCAACCAGTTCTCCAACCCCGCGAACCCGCTGGCGCACGAGACCACCACCGGCCCGGAGATCCTGGAGCAGATGCTGGGCGACGTGGACGCGGTGGTGGTGGGCGTGGGCTCCGGCGGCACGCTGACGGGTCTGGGTCGGTTCTTCGCCAAGGCCTCGCCGAAGACGAAGATGGTGCTGGCCGATCCCGTGGGCTCGATCCTGGCGCCGCTGGTCGAGCGCGGCGAGACGGTGGAACCCGGCTCCTGGGTCGTGGAGGGGATCGGCGAGGACTTCATCCCCGACAACTGCGACCTGACCCTGGTGGCCAAGGCCTATGAGATCACCGACACCGAGAGCATCGCCACGGCGCGCCTGCTGCTGACCAAAGCCGGTATCCTGGGCGGATCGTCCTCCGGCACCCTGCTGGCCGCCGCCCTGCGCTACTGCCGCGACCAGACTGAGCCCCAGCGGGTCGTGACCCTCGTCTGCGACACGGGCTCTCGCTACCTGAGCAAGGTCTACAACGACAGTTGGGTCGCAGAGCAGGGCCTCATCGACCGACAGCTGCACGGCGACCTGCGCGACCTGATCTCCCGCTCCACCGGCGACGCGGTGACCGTTGGACCCAACGATACCCTGCTGACCGCTTACAACCGCATGCGCGCTGCCGATGTCAGCCAGCTGCCGGTGCTGGACGACGGCCGGCTGATCGGGCTGGTGGACGAGAGCGACCTGCTGGAAGCCGTCGAGGATCGCCGGCAGGCCAAGCGGTTCGGCCAGCCAGTCTCAACCGCCATGACCGCCAAGCTTCACACGCTACAGGCCGGCGAGCCGCTGGAGGCCTTGCTCCCCATATTCGAACGTGACGAGGTGGCGATCGTGCTGGAGGGCCACGACTTCCGAGGCCTGATCACCCGGATCGACCTGATCAACTATCTGAGGCGCCAAGCTTGACCGACGACACGAGCGAAGACCAAGGCCGGGGCAAGAACCGGCTGGCGTTCGCCACCCGCGCCATCCACGGCGGGCAGCAGCACGACCCCTCGACGGGCGCGGTCATGCCGCCGATCTACGCCACCTCGACCTATGCGCAATCGTCGCCCGGCGTACACCAGGGGTTCGAATACAGCCGCAGCCAGAACCCGACCCGCTTCGCCCTGGAGCGTGGTCTCGCCGACCTGGAGAGCGGGACCAAGGGCTACGCCTTCGCCTCGGGCCTGGCGGCGATCTCGACGCTGCTGGAGGTGCTGGACGCCGGCGACCATGTGATCGCCAGCGAGGACCTCTATGGCGGTTCCTTCCGGCTGTTCGACAAGGTGCGCCGCCGCTCGGCCGGCCTCGAGTTCAGCTTCGTGGACCTGGCCGACCTCGCCGCCATCGAGGCCGCGATCACGCCGCGCACCCGTTTGATCTGGGCAGAGACACCGACCAATCCGCTGCTGCGGCTCTGCGACCTGGAGGCCATCGCCGCGCTGGGCCGGCGCCGCGGCGTGCTGACCGCCGCCGACAACACCTTCGCCAGCCCTTACATCCAGCGCCCGCTGGAGCTGGGTATCGACGTGGTGATGCATTCGACAACCAAGTACCTGAACGGCCATTCCGACATCGTCGGCGGCGCCCTGGTGGTGGGGGAGAACGCCGGCCTGCGCGACCAGCTGACCTTCCTGCAGAACGCCGTCGGCGCCATCGCATCCCCCTTCGACAGCTTCCTGACCCTGCGGGGCATGAAGACCCTGGCATTGCGCATGCAGCGGCACTGCGAGAACGGCCTGGCGATCGCGACCTGGCTGGAGGGCCGGCCCGATGTCGCAAAGGTGATCTACCCCGGCCTGCCCAGCCATCCGCAGCACGGCCTGGCGAGGAAACAGATGTCCGGCTTCGGCGGTATGATCACCGTGGTGCTGGACCGCGACCTGGCCGGAACCCGCCGGATGCTGGAGCGGACCCGCCTGTTCACCCTCGCTGAGAGTCTGGGCGGGGTGGAAAGTCTCATCGAACACCCGGCGATCATGACCCACGCCTCCATTCCCGCCGAGACCCGCGCCCGCATCGGCATCGTCGATGGCCTCATCCGGCTGTCGGTCGGCGTGGAGGCGGCGGGCGACCTGATCGCCGACCTGGAGCAGGCCCTGGCGTAACACGGTGTCCCAGGTGTCGGGATCGAAACACAGGTATGATTGACGCTCCCTCTGGGTTGAGGCTTGCTGGCCTCCAGACGCGCCCCAAGAGCGCGTGGGAGGATATCTATGACCGACGCCGCGTCTCCGTCGCCCGACCGTCTGACACTGAAGACCAAGCTTTCCTTCGGCGTCGGCAGCGCCGCTGAGGCCATCGCGCTCCACACCATCACCGCCTACGCGGTGCTCTTCTACAATCAGGTCCTGGGGCTGCCGGCCCTGCTCGCCGGCCTCGCCGTCTCGGTCAGCCTGGTGCTGGACGGCATTATCGAGCCGGCGGCGGGCTCGATATCGGACCGCACCCGGTCGCGGATCGGGCGCCGCCACCCGTTCATGTACGCCGCCGCGCTGCCGATCGCCCTCGCGTTCCTGGCGGTGTTCAACCCGCCCAAGGGCCTCGACCAGACCGCACTATTCATGTGGTTCCTGGTCAGCGTCAGCCTGCTGCGCTGGAGCATGGCGTTCTACCACACGCCGCATATCGCGCTGGGGGGCGAGCTGTCCTCGAACTACGTCGAGCGCTCCAAGGTGATGGCCTACAACAGCTTCTTCACCTGGGCCGGCGGCGCCCTGACCACGATCATCGCGCTGCGGATCTTCTTCAAGCGCACACCCGAATATCCCCGCGGCCTGTTGAACCCCGACGCTTGGTCACCCTACGCCATGATCATGAGCGCGGTGGCGTTCGCCATCCTGTTGGCGTCGGCCCTCCTGACCCACGACCGGATCAAGCACCTGCCACAGCCGGCCAAGGACACGCCATCCTTCAGCCTGCTGCACTTCTTCAAGGACGTGAAGTGGGCGCTGACCAACATCAACTACGTCTGGCTGCTGATCGGCTTCTTCTTCCTGTCGATCACGCTGGGGCTGCGTACGGTCCTGCATGTCTATGTGAATACGTTCTACTGGGGCCTCGACAGCGAGGAACTGAGCCTGTTCGTGATCGGCACCTTCGCCGGCTACGCCACGGCCTTCCTGTTCGCGGCCCGCCTGCATGGCCGGTTCGACAAGAAGAAGACGATGATCGTGGCCGCCGTCGCCTATGGCGTCATCCCTGCGATCCCGATCGGCATGGGCCTGATGGGGATATGGGACCACAAGACGCCCGGCATCGTGGCGATCCTGATTGCCTTTTCCGCCCTGAGCTACGGGGCGCTCAGTGTGCTTTCGATCAGCGTCATGTCCGCCCTCGCCGACGTCGCGGACGAGAACGAGGCCAAGCACGGCGTTCGCCAGGAGGGGGTGCTCTACTCAACCCGCACTCTGTTCGCGAAGGTGGATCAGGCCGTCGGCACCGTGCTGGCCGGCGTGGTCCTGACCGTCATCGCCTTCCCGGAGAAGGCCAAGCCCGGCCAGGTGGACGCAGACGTGCTGCACAACCTGGCCCTCTGGGACGGGGTGATCGCCGGCGTGCCCGCCGTGCTCGCGGCGGTGTTCTACGGCCGCTATCGGATCACCAAGGCTTCCTATGAGACGACTCGCGCCGCCATCGCCGCGCGCCGCGCAGGCATGGCCGCGCGGGCATGATCGCGTCTGACTGCGAGCTGGCCCCGGATGGTTCGCCCGCCGCCACGCCTTCGCCCGGACCCCGGCCCGCAGCGACGCCGGCCGAATAGCGTCGCCGAACAGAGCCCTCGAACCCAAAAGGACCACCGATGACGGCCTCGCCGATCGACCCGACCTCTGCCGCCTCCGCGGACGGTCCGTCCCTTGCGACCGTCGAGCGCCTGCCGCTGAGGACCAAGCTGGCGTTCGGCGTCGGCAGCGCCGCCGAGATGATCGCGCTCTACACGGTCGTGACCTACGCGATGCTGTTCTACAATCAGGTGCTGGGCGTGAACCCGGTCTGGGTGGGGCTGGCGCTGTCGGTCAGCCTGGTGTTCGACGCCATCACTGAGCCCCTGGTGGGCGCCTGGTCGGACCGCACGTTCTCGAAGAAATGGGGCCGGCGCCACGGCTGGATGCTGGTGGCCCCGATCCCGATCGCCGCCTCGTTCTATTGTATCTTCAACCCGCCAGACCTGTCGCCCCTCGGCCTGACCATCTGGTGCGGGGTCAGCGTCGGGGTGCTGCGGCAGGTGATGACCCTGTTCCACACCCCGCACCTGGCGCTGGGGGGCGAGTTGTCGCCGCACTACACCGAGCGGTCGAAGGTGATGGCCTACAACACCTTCTTCCAATGGGTCGGCGGGTCGGCCACCGCCTGGATCGCATTGACCTTCTATTTTCCGAAGACCGCAGAGTTCCACAATGGGCTGCTGAACCCGGAGCCGTGGCCGACCTTCGCCCTGACCGGGGCGATCGCAATCATCGTGATCCTGTTCACCTCGGCGATCTTCACGATGGACCGCATCCCGCTGCTGCCAAAGACCGCGCCGGGCACGCCGAAGTTCAGCGGCGCCGAGTTCCTCAAGGATATCGGCCGGGCGCTGGGCAACCGCAGCTATGTCTGGCTGCTGGTCGGCTACTTCTTCCTGTCGATGATGGTGGGGCTGCGCGAGGGCCTGCGGCTCTACGTGGCCAGCTTCTACTGGCAGATCTCGTCCAGCGACCTGCGCTACTTCATCATCGGCAGCTTCATCGGCTACGCGCTGAGCTTCTTCTTCGCGGCGAAGATGCACAGCCGGTTCGACAAGAAGGCGACGATGATCGTCTCGGCCCTGGCCTACGCGATCATCCCGGCGATCCCGCCGACCCTGGGGCTGATGGGGGTCCTGAGGCCCGACATGCCGATGCTGCTGCCGATCCTGATCGCCTTTGCAGCGGTGTCCTACATGGCGGTGGCGTTCCTCACGATCAGCATCACCTCGGCCCTGGCCGACGTGGCTGACGAGAACGAGCTGAAGCACGGCATCCGCCAGGAAGGCATCCTCTATTCGACCCGCGCCTTCGCCGGGAAGCTGGACCAGGCGGTGGGCTCGGCCCTGGCCGGCGCGGTGGTGGCCTTCATCGCGTTTCCGCAGAAGGCCAAGCCGGGTCAGGTGCCCGACGACGTGTTGTTCAACCTGGCGCTCTGGGACGGGGCGATTTCGATCGTGCCCGGCGTACTGGCGGCCATCTGCTACGGGCGCTACCGGATCAACCACGCCAGCTATGCGTTGACCCGCGCGGCGCTGGCCGAGCGACGCGCCCTGGCGGCCGCGACGCTCTAACCGCCGGACCGCAGCGCCTGCATGAGGCTGCCGGTGTAGGCCGCGTGGCCGACGTGGGTCAGGCGGGCGGAGAAGTCGGCCCAGATCTCGCCACCCAGGTCGCGCCAGCGGCGGCAGAAGGCGTAGTCCTCCGACAGGTACTGGCCGGTCTCCGGCTCGATCATGGTGTCGAACACCATCACCGCCTCGCGGGCCAGGTCGTCGCCCATGTCGCCCATCTTCGCCCGCAGCTCGGGGTGGGCATCGACCAGCCGCTGCATGGCCGGGCGCTTGATCAACAGGAAGCCGGTGCCGCCATAGGCGACCTGGGCGAAGCCGTCGTGGACCTCGACACTCTTGTCGGCGGTGGGCAGGAAGCGGACCACATAGCCGATGCCGACGGCCTGCAGGTCGGCCACATCGGCCTTGGCGGCCGCGCGGACCTTTTCCCAATCGATCTTCTTCAACGGGCAGACCGCGGCGATCACGTCCTTGTCGGCGTCCAGCAGCCGGAACACCTGCTCGGACGGGAAGCCGATATCGGCGTCGATGTAGAGGATGTGGGTGGCTTGCGCGTGGGCCAGGAAGGCCGCGGCCAGGCGGGAGCGGCCCCGGGTGATCAGCGCCTCGCCGCCCATCATGTCGATGTGCAGCCCAATGCCGCGCTCGCGGCAGGCGTCCTGCAGCTTCAGCATCGAGTCGACGAAATAGAGGTTCAGGTTGCCGCCGTAGCAAGGGACGGCGAGGTAGATGTAGGGCTTGGTCGCGTCGGGCATGGCGCTGACCATAGTGGGCGGCTCAGGCGCCGTCGATGATCCGGGCCACAAGCGCGTCGTAGAGCTCCAGACGCTTGTAGGCGCGGAAGTCCGGATGCGCGGTGCGCCAGGCCTGCGCGAACCGGGCCAGTCGCCCCGGCTCGGCGGCGATGGCCGACAGCGGGTCAATCCAGACGCGGATCGTGAACACCACCCCGCCGGTGCGCGGCAGGCGGCGCAGGGTCTGGCGTTCGCAGCGTACGAACAGCTGCTCGGCGGCGCGTGCGGGGTCGATGTCCGGGATCGCCGCGCGCATCGGCCCGGGGTCGGGCGCGTGCAGGTCCGGCGAGCTCACCACGCTCCAGTTGCGCCGCTCCAGCACCAGGCCCTCGCGCAGGCCGTCGAAGATGCGGGTGACGCGGGCCAGCAGCTGGGTCTGGAAGCCGGTGACCGGGCGATGCAGTTCCGACAGACTGCGGCCGATCACCTCCGAGGCGGTGAAGAAGCTGCCGGCGCTCAGCGACAGGGCGGTCAGCCGCCAGACCCCGTCGCGCCTCTCCATCAGGCAGAGGTCGTCGGCCACGGAGCGGGCGGCGGCGTAGAGCGGCGGCAGGGCGCCGGGATCGATGGGCCGGCCGAGGGCCGCGGCGACCAGGTCCAGCACCTCGGCCTGGCCGGAACGGGACTGGTCGGTGGCGGCCCAGACGGCGGCGGTGGTGGTGTTGCGCAGCGGATCCTTGCGCCCCGCCGGATCGGCCTCGCCGCCCTCGAGCCAGGCCTCGACCGGGATGGGGCGCAGGCCGATGTGGAACTCGCCGGACTCCTCCCAGGGCGCGTGGCGCAGACTCATCGGCGGGCGAACCGGCGGATCACCAGGTACAGCGCCACCGCGATCGCGACGCCCGCGCTGTCGGCCACGACGTCCAGCGGGTCGCTGTGGCGACCGGTGGGCAGCAGGCCCTGCAGCACCTCGATTAAGATCCCGTAGGCCAAGGCAAAGGCCGGAATCGCCAATCTCCGGTCGGGCGCCAGCAGATAGCCGACCGCCGTCAGCACAAACCAGGCGGCGGTGTGCTCGAAGCGATCGCCAGTGCCCGGATCGGGCAGATCGCGGGTCGGCAGCACGCAGAGCACCAGCAGGATCGCCGTCGCCAGGCCATAGAGGCCGAGGCGGACGGGACGGGGAAACCTGTAGGGCAGCATCGGGCCTTACTTGCACGTCCGATTGCGTCTCTCTAGCGTCCGCGCGGTTCAGATTTGATGCAGGAGAGTTGAGTGGCGGTCGAAGCGGTGATCTGGGATTTCGGCGGGGTATTCACCTCCTCGCCGTTCGAGGCCTTCAACCGGCTCGAAGCTGAGATAGGGGCGCCCAAGGACCACGTCCGCCGGGTCAACGCCGCCAATCACCACGAGAACGCCTGGGCTCTGTTCGAACGCAACGAGATCGACACCGCCCGCTTCGATCAGCTGTTCCTCGAAGAATCGACGGCGCTGGGCTTCCCGATCCGCGGCGCCGACGTGCTGCCCCGGCTTTCAGGCGAGCTGCGGCCGCGGATGGTGGCGGCGCTGAAGGCCTGCAAGCGGCACTTCAAGGTGGGCTGCATCACCAACAATGTGGTCTCGATGCACAGCCCCGGCCAGAACGAGATCCAGCGGGCCGCCGGCGCCATGGGCCAGGTGATGCCGCTGTTCGACGCCATCATCGAGAGCAGCAAGGCCGGCGTCCGCAAGCCCGATCCGAAAATCTACCGGATGATGTGCGACCTGCTGGCCGTGGAACCGGCCAACTGCATCTACCTCGACGACCTGGGCATCAACTGCAAGCCGGCCGCCGCCCTGGGCATGAAGGCGATCAAGGTGATCGAGGTTGACCAGACCCTGGCCGAACTGGCCGCCCTCACCGGCCTGACCTTCGACGAACCGGCGACCGCATGACCCGCCCGGTAAAGATCGGCGCGGAGGCGGCGCTGAAGACGCTGCCGGGCTGGGCCAGCGTCGAGGGTGATCGGGACGCGATTCAGCGCACCCTCAAGTTCAAGGACTTCAACGCCGCCTTCGGCTTCATGACCCGCGTGGCCCTGATGGCCGACAAGCTGGATCATCACCCGGAATGGTTCAATGTCTACAACCGCGTCGAGGTGACCCTCACCACGCACGACGCGGGCGGGGTGACGGAGCTCGACGTGGAACTGGCGGCGTTCATGGATCAGTTGGCGGGCGCATAGGCGCGCTTCCCCTCCCCCGTCTGAACAGGTCTGAACATGGTCGCTCCCTCTCGGGCTTCGCCTCGGGCGAAAGGCGTTTGGCGGCCCACCCTCAGTTCGCGATGATCGCGCCCAGGAGGAGCTTGGCGCCGGGGCGGCCGAGGGTTGCGTCGGTCTGGCGCTGCAGGGCCTGGCTGAGGTAGTCGGCGCTGGGCAGGGACCCGGGCGAGAGGCTGGCCGCGTAGGACTGGACGATCTGCAGATAGGCCGCCCGCAGGCGCGGGATCGACTGGTCGGCGCGGGTGCGCAGGGCCGGGTCCGGCACGTCCAGGCCGCAGTCCACCGACAGCACGCCGCGCGCGCCGTTGGCGTGGAGGGTGGTGCCCAGCAGGGTTTTGATCGGCAGGTAGGAGCCGCTGGCCTTCGTCTTGTCCCCCTCGCCGCCAGCGGCGAGGGCCTGGGTGGCCCCCAGCAAGGCCAGGGGGACGACGAGAGCAGCGATCAGAAGGCGGCGATCCATGCCACCAACCTCGCCGATCATGGTTAGCGATCTCTTTAGGTGGGCCTGCGATGAGTTGGTTCGAAGACGTCCGCGAACGCTGGAGCGCCCCTTGGGCCGATTTGCACCAACCAACCTAGACCTCGACGGCAAGGTGATCCTCGTCACCGGCGGCACCGGCTCGTTTGGCCGCCGCTTCATCGAGACCGTGCTGACGCGGGCCAGGCCCCGCAAGCTGATCGTCTATTCTCGCGACGAACTGAAGCAGAGCGAGATGCAGATCGACCTCGCAGAGCGCTTCGGGCCCGAGAAGATGTCCGCCATGCGCTTCTTCCTGGGCGATGTGCGCGACCGCGAGCGGCTGAGCCTGGCGTTCCGGGGCGTCGACATCGTGATCCACGCCGCGGCCCTGAAGCAGGTGCCGGCGGCGGAGTACAATCCGTCGGAGTGCATCCACACCAACATCATGGGCGCCGAGAACGTGGTGCGCGCCTGCCTGGCCAATGCGGTGAAACAGGTGGTGGCGCTCAGCACCGACAAGGCTTGCAACCCGATCAACCTCTATGGCGCGACCAAGCTGGCGTCGGACAAGACCTTCGTGGCGGCCAACAACCTGTCGGGCGATATCGGCACGCGGTTCTCGGTGGTGCGCTATGGCAACGTCGTCGGCTCCAGAGGCTCGGTGATGCCGTTTTTCCAGCGGCTGATCCAGCGCGGCGCCACCGAACTGCCGATCACCGACCCGCGGATGACGCGGTTCCTGATCACCCTGTCCGAGGGCGTGGACTTCGTGCTCTCGTCGCTGGACACCATGCACGGCGGCGAGGTGTTCGTGCCGAAGATCCCGTCGATGAAGATCACCGACATCGCCGCCGCCATGGCGCCGGACCTGGCGCACAAGGTGGTCGGCATCCGGCCGGGCGAGAAGCTGCACGAGATGATGATCTCGGCCGACGACGCGCGGAACACCGTGGACCTGGGCGATCGCTACGCCATCGAGCCGGCGTTCGTGGAATACACCCGCGCGCCGCTGACTGGCGGGAAGCTGGCCGACGAATTCAGCTATGCCAGCGACACCAACAGCGACT
This sequence comes from Phenylobacterium deserti, assembly GCA_943332615.1. GTDB lineage: Bacteria > Pseudomonadota > Alphaproteobacteria > Caulobacterales > Caulobacteraceae > Phenylobacterium > Phenylobacterium deserti_C. The sequence goes on along the minus strand of CALQQB010000007.1, from coordinate 61,827 downwards.
GGCTGGACGGGCCGGGACTTCTGTCCATGCTGGCGGAAGAGGCGCCGGTCGAACGCCGCCGGCGCGCGGGCGACTGACAGGACGCGTAGCATGGCCGACAGCGTCCTTCCCTACGGCCGCCAGACCATCGAGGACGACGACATCGCGGCCGTCACGGAGGCCCTGCGCGCGGACTTCCTGACCACCGGGCCCACGGTCGAGGCCTTCGAGGGCGCCTTCGCCGAGACGGTGGGGGCAAATTACGCGGTGGCCTGCGCCAACGGCACGGCGGCCCTGCACCTGGCCATGCTGGCGCTTGACGTGAAGCCGGGCGAGGTGGTGATCGCGCCCAGCATTACCTTCCTGGCCACCGCCAACTGTGCCCGCTACGTGGGCGCCGACGTGGTGTTCGCCGATGTGGACCCCGACACCGCGCTGATAACGCCGGACACCCTGGCCGAGGCGATTGGTCGGGTGGACGGCCGCAAGCTGCGGGCCGTGCTGCCGGTGCATCTGCGGGGCGACGCCTGCGAGCTGCCGGCGCTGGAGGCCCTGGCGCGGGACGCCGGCGCAGTGCTGGTCGAGGACGCGCCGCATGCGTTGGGGAGCACGGCGCGGTTTGGCAATACGTCGGAAACCATCGGCGACGTTCGCCATTCGGCCATGGCCACCTTCTCGTTCCATCCCGTGAAGACCATCGCCACCGGCGAGGGCGGCATGGTCACCACCAATGATCCGCGGCTGGCCGAGCGCCTGCGGACCCTGCGCAGCCACGGCATGGTGCGGCCGGAAGGGGCCGATCCCTGGTGGTACGAGATGCCGGAGCCGGGCTTCAACTACCGCCTGCCCGACATCCTCTGCGCGCTGGGCCTGTCGCAATTGGCGAAGCTACCGCGGTTCGCCGCGCGCCGTCGCGCGCTGGCAGCCGCCTATGGCGAGGCCCTGGCGCCGCTGGCGCCGTTGGTGCGCCAGGCGACGCAGCCGGCCTGGAGCGAGCCGGTGCTGCACCTGATGTGCGTACTGATCGACTTCGAAACCGCCGGCCGCTCGCGGCGCGAGGTGGTGGAGGCGCTGCGGGCCCGGGGGATCGGAACCCAGGTCCACTACATCCCGGTGCACCGGCAGCCCTATTACCGTGGCCTCTACGGCGATCTCCACCTGCCCGGCGCCGAGGCCTGGTACGCGCGCTGCCTGTCGCTGCCGCTCTATCCGGGGATGGCGGACGGGGATGTGGCCAAGGTGGTCGGCGCCTTGGGTGAGGTGCTGGGGCTGTAGAGCCGCCCGTCAGCCCACCGACTTGGTCGGGAACGGCACGATCTTGTCGGCGTCGGCGGCGATGCGCTGGCGGCCGCGTTCCTCGACGAGGCGCATCTGCTGCTGCAGGTGCGGGGCCATGAAGTCGATGAAGGCGCGCACGCGGGGCGTGTCCTTCAGCTCGCGGCGGGTGACGATCCAGGAACTGACGCGAGCCTCCTCGATGACGTCCGAGCAGCGCAACAGGTCGGGGTCGATGTCGCCGATGGTGGAGGGCAGGGCGCCGATGCCCAGGCCCGCCTTCACCGCGTGCACCAGGCTGCCCATGGAGTTGGACCGCGTGATCGGCTGCCTGCCGCCGGAGTGGCGCATCATCCAGGTGGCGGCCGGCATTTCGCCCATGTCGACGGTGACGTCGATGAGGTCGTGGTCCTTGAGGTCCTCGTAGGAGGTCGGCACGCCACGACGCGAGGCGTATTCGCGGCTGCAGTAGAGGGCCATGTCGTGGTCGCAAATCTTGCGCGCCACCAGGTCCGACTCGGCCAGCGCCTTGCTGGTGCGGATCGCGAGATCGGCCTCGCCGTTCTCCAGATCAACGGACCGGTCAGTAATCACCAGATCGACCTGCACCCCCGGATGGGCCCGGCGGAACTCCGGCAGCGCGGGGATCACCATGCTGTTGGCGACCAGTTCGTTGGTGGTGAGCCGCAGGCCGCCGTGCACGCCGCGAAGCTGGCTCGCTGCCTGGTTGGAGAAGCGGATGGCCGCCCGCTCGACCCCCTCGGCGTCGGGGATCATGACCTCGCCGGCCTCGGTGAGGCGGCTGCCGGTCTGACCGCGCTCGAACAGCTTGAAACCGAGATCCTGTTCCAGGCTCTCGATCCGCCGCGCCACGGTGGTCTGGTTTACGCCCAGGGCTTTGGAGGCGGCCAGGGTCGATCCGCCTCTCGCTACGGCAAGGAACGCCTTCAGGTCATTCCAATCGAACATGACACCCATTCTGCAGTTGTGCAGGCCGGCCCTGCAAGGGCGCCGATAGCCCTAGCCCCGGGTCGCCCCGTATCTTCACTGTCGCCGAGCGGCGGACAGCCCGTACTCCCCATATAGGCGTCCGCGACAGGAAGCTCCACAGACCGGCTTACGAGATGCAGGTGTGTTACCCGCACACATGAAAACCTCGCAGCTTCCAGCGTCCCGGTTGGGTGGTAGGCTCCCCTCCCCCATCCAATCGGGACGTCTCATGTTTCAAATCCTTCGCACGACCGGCTTTGCCGTCCTCCTGGCCACGACGGCGCTCGCCCCGGTGGTCATAGCCTCCACGGCCCACGCGGCTGATGTCCCGCCGATCGCCTTCAAGACCCGCACCCTGCCAAACGGGCTGCAGGTGATGACCGCGCTGGACCGCGCCACGCCCAACGTGACGGTCCAGGTCTGGTACGGCGTGGGCTCGAAGGACGACCCCGAGGGCCGCTCCGGCTTCGCCCATCTGTTCGAACACCTGATGTTCAAGGCCACCCGTGACCTGCCTTCAGAGCAGTTCGATCGCATGACGGAGGACGTGGGCGGCTTCAACAATGCCTCCACCGCCGACGATTTCACCGACTACTACGAGGTCGTGCCCGCCAATCACCTGGAGCGGCTGATCTGGGCCGAGGCCAACCGGCTGGGCACGCTGGTGGTGGACGAGGCGGGCTTCAAGTCCGAGCGCGACGTGGTCAAGGAAGAGCTGCGCCAGCGGGTGCTGGCCTCGCCGTACGGGCGACTCATGGCGCTCTACCTGCCGCAGGCCAGCTACACGACCCACCCCTACAAGCGCCCCGGCATCGGCTCGATCGAGGAGCTGGACGCCGCCACCGTGGATGATGTGCGCGCCTTCCATGAAACCTACTACCGGCCCGACAACGCGGCGCTGATCGTGGTGGGAAATTACGACGAGACGCAGCTGGACGCCTGGGTCGACCGGTACTTCGGCCCGCTGAAGAACCCCGCCAAGCCGCTGCCACGGGTGACCGTGAAGGAGCCGCGGCGCACCAAGGCGGGTGTCTATGATGGCTACGGACCCAACGTGCCGCTGCCGGCCGTGGTGCTGAGCTGGCAGGGCCCGGCGGCCTCCCACCCCGACGCCCCGGCGCTGAAAGTGCTGGACGCCATCCTGTCGGCCGGCAAATCGTCGCGGCTCTACAACAGCCTCGTCTACCGCCAGCAGATCGCCGCCGAGTCGTTCTCCAACGCCGACCTGCCGCACGACCCGGGCCTGTTCATGGTCGGCGCCATCATGGCCAGCGGCAAGACCATCGCTCAGGGCGAAACCGCCCTGCTGGCCGAGGTGAAGCGCCTGCGCGACGCGCCGCCCACCGCCGCCGAACTGGCCGAGGCCAAGAACGAGCTGGTCGCCTCTGCGCTGCGCCAGCGCGAGACCATCGAGGGTCGCGGCAGCGCGATCGGCCAGGCGTTGCTGGTCGATGGCGATCCAAACGCGGTGAACACTGAGCTTGGCCGGCTGCAGGCGGTGACGGCCGCCGACATCCAGCGGGTGGTGAGGAAGTACCTCGCCGACAACATCCGGATGACCATCCGCTACCAGGCAGAGGCCGCCCGGCCGAAGGACCAGGCCGCGCCGGTCACGGCCTCGCCGCCGAGGATGGCCGTCCGCTACGATGGTCCGGTGTTCACCCTGGCGCCGGAGGCAGATCGCCAAAAGCCGCCGCCGATCGCCGCGCCCGTGCAGCCGGTGCTGCCGAAGCCCGCGGAGAAGACCCTGGCCAATGGTCTGCGCGTGGTGGTCGCCCGCTCGTCTGACCTGCCGCTGGTCACCGCCAACCTGACGGTGAAGACCGGCGCCTGGGCCGACCCGGATGGCCTGGCCGGCGCCGCCTCGATGATGGCCAGCATGCTGACCGAGGGCACCAGGACCCGCTCAGCCCAGCAGATCGCCAGCCAGACCGAGAGCCTGGGGGCGGACCTGTCGTCCGGCGGCGGGCTGGAGTCATCCTCCGTGACGCTCAACGTCATGCCAGACAAGCTGAAGGCGGCGATGGCGATCATGGCCGACGTAGCCATGCACCCGGCGTTCGCGGCCGAGGAACTGCAGCGCCAGCGGGAGCAGGCGCTGGACGGCCTGCGCGTGGCCTACCAGCAGCCGGGCTCGGTGGCCGGGTTCGCCGGCGCGCCGGTCGTCTATGGTGGCACGCCCTTCGGCCATGCGGTGGAAGGCACGCCGGACACCCTGGCCCGTCTGAAGACCGCCGACCTCGCGAAGCTGCACGCCACCTGGTTCAGACCGGACAATGCCATCCTGGTGCTGACCGGAGACATCAGCGCCGAGCAGGGCTTTGCGATGGCCGAGCAGGCATTCGGGGGCTGGGCCAAGCCTCCCGCCACCCTGCCCGGCGCGCTGACGATCACACCGACCGGGAAGCCCCGCGCCATCGCCATCGACATCCCCGGCACCGGCCAGGCCTCGGTCAATGTGATCAAGCCGGCCATCGCCCGCAACGACCCGGCCTACTACCCCGGCGTGGTCGCGACGACGGTGCTGGGCGGCGGCTATTCGGCCCGGCTGAACGCCGAGATCCGCATCAGGCGGGGGCTGTCCTACGGCGCCACGGCGCGGCTTTCGACCGCGCGGACCACGGGTTCGTTCCGGGCTTCGGCCCAGACCAAGAACGAGTCGGCGGTCGAGGTGCTGGGGCTGATCAATGCGGAGCTGACCCGGCTCGCCACCGTAGCGCCGGGCGCGGACGAGCTGACGGCGCGCAAATCGACCCTGATCGGGGATTATGGCCGCGAGCTGGCGACGTCGGGCGGGTTGGCCGATATCCTGGGCAATCTGGCGCTTTACGGCGTGCCACTGGACGAGGTCGGCCGCTACACCGCCCAGGTCGATGCGGTCACCCCGGCGCAGGTGCAGGCCTTCACCGCCAGGACCCTCGATCCCAAGACCGCCAGCGTGATCATCGCCGGCGACGCCAAGACCTTCGCGGAGGGCCTGAGGGCGAAACTCCCGAACCTGGAAGTGATCCCGAGCGACAAGCTGGACCTGGCGAGTTCAACGCTACGGAAGTGAGGACCGTGTATTCTTCCGTTCCCACACAGTGGGAACGGAAGGGAGCAGGCCCCGGCGGCCTCACCCCAACGGCACGCGCCCCACGATCTTCAGCCCGTACCCCGCCGACCCCGGCAGCACCGTGGCCGACGAGCTCAGCAGCATCATGTCGCGCACGCCTAGGTCGATCAGGATCTGGGCGCCGATGCCGTAGTCGCGCAGCACGTTCTCGGAGTAGTCGGCCTGCGGCTGGCCGTAGCGTTCGGACAGCCAGTGCGGATTGCTGTCGCGGATGAACACCGCAACGCCCGCCCCGTCATAGGCCTCCAGCGCCTTCAACGCCTTAGGCACATACTCGCGCCGCGCCTCGATGGCGCCCAGCATGTCGGTGGCCAGGTCCACGCGGTGCATGCGCACCAGGGTCGGCTTCTCCGGCTCGATCTTGCCCTTGGTCAGCACCACGTGCTCGGTCTGGTCGAGGGAGTTGCGGTAGATCACCATCCGGAAGCGACCGCCGTAGGCGCTGTCGAACGGCGTCTCCAGCACCCGCTCCACCTGCCGCTCCGTGCGCCGGCGGTAGGCGATCAGGTCGGCGATGGTTCCGATCTTCAAGCCATGCAGCTGGGCGAAGGCCACCAGATCCGGAAGCCGGGCCATCGACCCGTCGTCCTTCATGATCTCGCAGATCACCCCGGCTGGGTTCAGCCCCGCCATGCGGGAAATATCGACCGCAGCCTCGGTGTGGCCGGCGCGGACCAGAACGCCGCCATCCCGAGCGACCAGCGGGAAGACGTGGCCGGGCGAAACGATGTCGTCCACGCCCTTGGTCGGGTCGACGGCCACGGCGATGGTGTGGGCGCGGTCGTGGGCGGAGATGCCGGTAGTTACCCCCTCGCGCGCCTCGACCGACACGGTGAAGGCGGTGCCGTGACCGGACTGGTTGTCGCTGGCCATGGGCGGCAGGCGCAGCTGGCGCGCCCGCTCGGCGGTGATGCTGAGGCAGATCAGGCCCCGCGCGTGCTTGGCCATGAAGTTGATCTGTTCCGGCGTCGCGAACTGGGCCGGGATGATGATATCGCCCTCGTTCTCGCGGTCCTCGGCGTCCACCAGGATGTAGGGCCGCCCATTGCGGGCGTCCTCGATGATGTCTTCGATGGGACTGATGGCGCCGGCGACGCTGTCGGGGTCGGGCTTGTCGCCCACCAGATAGGGCGTTTTCATCGGCCGGTCCTCATGTTGGCGAACTCCATGACCTGCTCGGCGACGGTGTCGAGCTGCCAGGCGTCCTTGTCGTCGCGGCAGGCTCCCGCCCCATCGAAGAGGTCGGTCGCCGCGTTCAGAGCCGCGCCGAACGGCGTCGGCCAGCCCCGCAGAGCATGTATGATCGAGCGTAGCGCCATCAAGGTGGTGCCGCCGGCCTGGGCGCCGGCCGCCGTGATGATCGTACCGACGGGCTTGGCCGTGAGATAGGGCTGGGCGTCGCGGCTGGTCAGCTCGAGGGTGTCCAGGGCGTTCTTGATCACCCCGGAGATCGAGCCGTGGTAGCCCGGACTGGCCACGATCAGGCCGTCCGCCGCCCGCACCGCCTCGGCAAGCGCCAGTTGCGCCGCCGTGGCGTCAGACGGACGTGGATCGAAGATCGGCAGAGACCCCAGGAACTCGCCGCCCAGCAGGCGCGTCTCCGCCCCCAGAGCCTCGGCGCGGCTGAGGGCGCAGATCAGGGCTTTCTCGGTGGACGACCCGGCGCGGATCGTGCCGCCCAGACCGAGGATGACAGGCTTTCGGCTCATAGGTTCGACCTCTAGGCCGCGAGCCGGCGTTGCGCCACCCCTCCCAAGGACAGGGCCTATGCCCCTTCCTTGACGAACAGTTTCTTCAGCTCGGTCTTGACGATCTTGCCGTTGGCATTCCGGGGCAGGGTCTCGGGCCAGAACACCACCTTCATCGGCACTTTGAACCCCGCCAGCCGCGCCCGGACGAAGGCGCGCAACTCGGCTTCCGTGGCCGTACCGCCCGGCCGCAGGTGGACCACTGCCGCCGGCTCCTCGCCCAGGGTCCTGTGCGGCATGCCCACCAGGGCGGCGTCCATCACGTCGGGGTGGTCGTAGAGGACGTTCTCGACCTCGACGCAGTAGATGTTCTCGCCGCCGCGGATCAGCATGTCCTTGGCCCGGTCAATGATGAACAGGAAACCTTCCTCGTCGATCCGGGCGAGGTCGCCGGTGCGCAGCCATCCCTCCTGGAAGGTCTCGGCCGTGGCCTCCGGCTTGTTCCAGTACAGCGTCACCACCTGCGGGCCCTTGCACCACAGCTCGCCCACCGCGCCGGGCGACAGGATGGTCTTGCCGTCCGCCGGGTCGCGCACATGCATCTCGCCCACCGGCGCGGCGGGGCCGGCGCTGTCGGGACGGTTCAGGTAATCGCGGCCCAGGTGGCTGGTGAAGGTGGCCGTGGTCTCGGTCATCCCCCAGCCGTTGCCGGGTTGGCTGCCCGGGAACACCTCGGCGATCTTTCGCACCAGTTCCGGCGCCGAGGGCGCACCGCCATAGGTGACGGCCACCAGGGACGACAGGTCATACTTGGCGCGCGCCGGGTGCTCGATCAGCTGCCAGGCAATGGTCGGCACGCCGCCGGTGGCGCTCACCCTTTCGCGCTCGATCAGGCGCATGGCTGGCTCGGCGTCCCAGCGGCGCATCAGCACGATCTTGCCGCCGGAATTCATCGTCGGGCCCAATGTCGCCGACAGGCCGGTGGCGTGGAACATCGGCACCACCAGCAGGGTGCAACGTTGCGGGACCTTGGTCGGGTCCATCTCCGGCAGCGGCTCGCCGGCCCGCAGGTAGTTCCGCGCCGCCGAGATGCCGCCGGCGCCGATGTTCGACGTCATGTTCCTGTGCGTGCCCAGCGCGCCCTTCGGCCGGCCCGTCGTGCCGGAGGTGTAGAGGATGGTGGCGTCATCCTCGGGCCCGATCTCCACGTCGGGGAGCGCCAGCTCCGGCAGCGACGGCCAGCTGTTGACGACGCCGATCACATCCTCGATCCGGCTGACCTTGGCGTGTGGCGCGGGCTCGGTCATCCGGGTGGCGTAGACCTTCTCGAGGGCCGGCAGCGTCTCCAGGAATGCCGCGACGCGGTCCAGCCGCTCCTCGTCCACGAAGGCCACCTTGGTCCCGGAGTCGGCCAGGCCGTATTCCAGCTCTGGCCCCGTCCACCAGGCGTTCAGCGGCGTGACGATCGCGCCCACCAGCACCCCGGCCCAGAAGCACACCGGCCATTCCGGCAGGTTGCGCATGATCACCGCGACCCGGTCGCCCTTCTGAACTCCGTCGGCCAGCAGCCGGTGGGCGAGCGCGAGGGTGGCCTTCGCAAAACTATCGTAGGTGGCGCGCTCGTCGTCGTAGACTAGGAACTCGCGGTCGTTGAACCGCCGGCCGTTCTCGAACACGTCGCGAAGCGTCGGCGGCGCGTTCTTCCAGGTCCGGGTCGCAATCCCCCGGATCACCAGCTCCTCGATCTCGAAGGGCGCGCCCGGCCCGATCAGCTGGGCATGGGCCTCGGCGATCGACATCACGGGCCAGGGCTTCTCGGATGCGGTCAACGGCCTGCTCCAAAACAAACGTCATCCCGGACTGGGTCCGGGATGACGGCTACAACACGATGGATCGGGATCAAGCCTTTTCGGTCGCCCGCTGCGCCGCATAGGCGTCACGCAGTTCACCCAGTTCGGTCTTGAACCGCGCCTTCGCCTCATCTTGCAGCTTGGGGATGTGGTAGGCGGGGAACAGGTCGTTGTCGGGCGTGTAGTCCTTGAGAACCTGCTTGGCCAGAGTGACCTTGTGCACCTCGGTGGGCCCGTCCGCGATGCCCATCACCAGGGCCGAGGTGACCATCCGCATGAAGGGCATTTCGTTGGAAACACCCAGGGCGCCGTGCAGGTGCGCGGCCTTGGTCGCCACGTCGTGATACACCTTGGGCATGGCCACCTTGATGGCGGCGATGTCCTTGCGGACCTTGTTGTAGTCCTTGTGCTTGTCGATCAGCCACGCCGTGCGCAGCACCAGCAGGCGGAAGCTTTCCACCGCGATCCAGCTGTCGGCGATCTGCTCCTGCACCATCTGCAGGTCGGCCAGCCGGCCGTCGCGGGTGGTGCGCGATACCGCCCGCTGGCACATCAGTTCCAGGGCGTGACGGCACGCGCCGACCGTGCGCATGGCATGGTGGACGCGCCCGCCGCCCAGGCGAACCTGGGCGATGACGAAGGCCGCGCCGCGCTCGCCGAGGAGAGCGTCGTACGGCAGCCGAACGTTGGTGTAGCGGACATAGCCCTCGGTCCCGCCGCCAATCTCGCCGCCCGCGCCCACGGCGACGTTGCGCAGGATCTCCACCCCCGGGCTGTCGGTCGGCACCAGGAAGATCGAGGTGCGGCGGTAGGGGTCCTTCGCGTCCGGATCGGTGATCGCATAGAGCACCAGCACCTTGGAATTGCGGGCGTTGGTAGAGAACCACTTCTCGCCGTTGATCACCCACTCATTGCCATCCAGCACCGCCCGTGTGGTGAAGGTCAGCGGATCGGAGCCGCCGGTGGGTTCGGACATCGAGAAGGCCGAGCGGATGTCGCCGTTCAGCAGCGGCCACAGGTACTGCGCCTTCTGCTTGTCGGTGCCGTAGTGGGCGATGATCTCGGCGTTGCCGCTGTCCGGCGCCTGGCAGCCAAACACCGAGGGGGCCAGGCTGTTGCGGCCCAGCTTCTCGTTCATCAGCGCCAGCTTCAGCTGGCCGAAGCCCTGGCCGCCCAGGTCCGGGCCCAGGTGGCAGGCCCACAGGCCCTGGTCGCGCACCTGCTGCTGCAGGGGTTTGATGAACTTCTCGCGGCCGAGGGTGGAATGGACCGCCATGCCCAGGTGCGAGAGGGGTTCTACCTCCTCGCGCATGAAGTCTTCGATCCAGTCGAGCTTCTTCTGGAACTCCGGATCGGTTTCGAAATCCCACGCCATAGCCGTCAGCTCCCAGGGTTTTCATTTTCGTGGTTTGGGTACGCTAGACCCGCCATATCGCAAGAGCAAACGCTGGTTTTCGGCGCCTCGGCTAGAACGCTCCACCTCGCCCCTGTCCGCTGACGAAACGCGTCGCGCCCTCGACCGCCGACCCGGTGCTCAGGGTTTCCAGGCCGAGGCGGACCTCGGCGGCCTGGGCCTGATCCCAGTCCAGCGACCACTGGTCGATCGCCGAGAGCCGGTCGTTGCGCATGCAGAGCTGCGGGAAGGCGCTGATCTGGCGAGCGAGGTCCAGGGCCACGGCCAGCGCCTCGCCCTTGGGCGCCAGGCGATTGGCCAGGCCGATGTCGAAGGCCTCCTGCGCCGCCACCGCCCGGCCGGTCAGGATCAGGTCCATGGCCCGGCTGGCCCCGATCAGGCGTGGCAGGCGCACGGTGCCCAGGTCGATCAGCGGCACCCCGAACCGGCGGCAGAACACCCCGAAGAACGACCCCTCCGCCGCCACCCGCAGGTCCGCCCAGCACGCCACCTCCAGGCCGCCGGCAACCGCTGGCCCCTCGACCGCAGCGATCACCGGCTTGCCCAGCCTCAGGCGGGTGCAGCCCATCGGTCCGAAGTCTCCGGTTTCCGGAATGCGGTTGCCGCCGCCGGTGGAGATCGCCTTCAGGTCGGCGCCGCCGCAGAAGTAGCCGCCCCGCCCCGTCAGCACCGCCACATCGAGGCCCTCGTCGGCGTCGAAAGCCTTGAAGACGTCGTAGAGGCCCTGGGCGGTCTCGCGATCGACGGCGTTGCGGCGCTCGGGCCGCTCGATGGTAATGACGGCGATGCGGCCGTCGCGTTCCGAGCTCACGGTGGGCATGGCGAGAGTCCTTCCTCAGGGCCTCGTTCATGTTGACGTCAAGGACCGCGCGGAAGGCAAGCGTGCTTCAGGCGCGGCTCAGCACCGTCAACTTCATCTGCGCGCGGATGCGGTAGCCCAGGTGCTCATAGATTCGGATCGCGCCCACATTGTGCGGATAGACATGCAGGAACGGTGTCTCGCCCCGTGCCTCGATCCGGCCCGCCACCACGCCCATCAGCGCCTGCGCATAGCCGTGGCCGCGATGGTCGGGATGGGTGCAGACGGCGCTGACCTCGGTGAAGCCTGGCAGCTTCAGTCGCTCGCCCGCCATGGCGGCGATCCGGCCTCCAACCCTGACGCCCCCGACCTTCACGCTCCCGACCTTCACGCCGACAAAGTCGCCCAGCCGGTGGGTGCGTTCGAAGAATGGGCCGGGCTGGGTGAGCCGCGCCAGGGCGAACATATCGGCCGCGTCGTCCTCGGTCAGGTCGACGATCTCAAAGCCGTCGGACGGGACGGTAGTGAGCGCGCCCGCGATCATCTGAGTCACGCCGACGGGTGGCTGGTTCACGACGCCGGGAAGCTGTGGCCAGTCGGCCGCCTCAACCATGCCCACCTGCCCGTCGTCCGGCAGGATCGCGGCCAGGGCGGCGAGGCTGGCCGGCGAAGGATCGGCCGCCGCGGCGAACAGGCCGTAGGCGGCGTCGATGCGCACCGCCTGCGCATTGCCCAGCGCCAGGCCGGACTGGCGGCTGGTCAGCGCGGCCCAGACCGGGCGGTCGAGCGGGTGGTCGGCCGTCACGCGCCCTCCAAGGAATCAACGTTTCATCGTCGAGCTTGCGACCGCGCGGCAGGCAAGGGCAAATGACCTCTCGCGGACGTGTAAGGGAATTCTCGATGGGCAAGGCCAAGTCGCACGGCTTCTCGAAGGCGCGCCTGGAGCGCATCGAGACGTTCCTGCAGGACAAGTACATCGACCCCGGCCGCATGCCCTGCGCCCAGTTCCTGCTCGCCCGAGGCGGCGAAGTCGTCCACCAGAGCGTGCTGGGCCACCAGGACCCCGAGCGCGGCGTGGCCCTGGCCGAGGACACCGTTTTCCGGCTCTATTCCATGACCAAGCCGGTGGCGTGCGTGGCGCTGATGACCCTGGTCGAGGAAGGCCTGATCGCGCTGGACGACCCGGTGGCCAAGCACATCCCGGAGTGGGCGAACCTGGCCGTGTTCAACGCCGGTGTCGGCCCCTATCTCACGACGCCGCCGGCGCGGCCGATGCAGGTGGTCGATCTGCTGCGCCACACGTCCGGTCTGACGTACGGCTTCCAGAACCGCACCAACATCGACGCCGCCTACCGCAAGCTGAAGCTGGCCGACCACCACGGCGACGAGGACCTCGAGGGGATGATCCAGCAGCTGGCGAAGCTGCCGCTGGAGTTTTCGCCGGGCGAGGCCTGGAACTATTCCGTCTCCACCGATGTGGTCGGCTACCTGGTGCAGAAGCTCAGCGGCAAGCCGCTGGATGTGGCGCTGCAGGACCGCATCTTCGGCCCGCTGAAGATGAAGGACACCGGCTTCCATGTCCGCGAGGACCAGCAGGCCCGGTTCGCCGCCTGCTACAACGCCCTGCCCGGCGGCAAGATGAAGCTGCAGGACGATCCGGCGAAGAGCCCCTACCTGAAGCCGCCGAAGCTGCTGTCCGGCGGTGGTGGGCTGGTCGGCACGGCGGCCGACTACCTGCGCTTCGCCACCATGCTGACCAACGGCGGCGAGCTGGACGGCGCCCGGATCCTGGCGCCCAAGACCGTCAAGCTGATGGCCTCCAACCATCTGCCAGGCGGCCAAGACCTGACCCAGCTGTCGCGATCGCTGTTCTCGGAGAGCACCAATGCCGGCGTCGGCTTCGGCCTGGGTGTGGCGGTGGTGTTCGACGCACCGGCCACCCTGATCCCCTGCTCGAACGGCGAGTTCTACTGGGGGGGTGCGGCCTCGACGGCCTTCTGGTGCGACCCGCTGGAGGACGTCACCGCCGTCTTCATGACCCAGCTGCTGCCGTCATCCAGCTACCCGATCCGCCGCGAGCTGCGGACGCTGGCCTATTCGGCGCTGATGGAGAGCAACGCCTGACGCAAGCCTCAGCGCGCCTTTGGCGGCGGCGGATTGGCGTGGACCACGGCGTCCGCGATGAGCTCGGCCTCCTCGACCATCGGGCCGCCCAGGCCGGTGTCGGCCTCATCGCTGAAGGCCGGCGTGGTGGGCAGCATCCGCGACTTCCGCCAGCCGCCCCACACGAAGTAGCTGAACGCCAGAATGAGGGTCACCGTGCTGGCGGCCGGGTAGCTGATCCAGATGGCGTCGGCGCCAAGCCGCGGCTCGAGCAAGTTGGCCAGGGGCACGCGAACGCCCCAGAGCGAGATGATCATGGCGAGCAGCGGCGGCCAGACCGCGCCCGTGGACCGCACGATTCCCGAGAACACAAAGGCCAGGCCGAAGGGGATGAACCCCCAGAGCACGAACGAGTTGATGCGCACGGCGATAGGCAGTGAAGGGCTGGTCGCCGGCAGGAACGCCTGCAGCACCCACGGGTCGGCCAGATAGATCAGGACGATCGGCACGGCGGTGAACAGGAAGGCCCAGAGCGCGCCTGCCCGCGCCACCTGTTCCACCCGATCCATGCGGCCGGCGCCGACGTTCTGCGCCGCCATCGACGATACCGCAGCCCCGATGGCCATGGCCGGCATCTGCACATAGGTCCACAGCTGGGCGGCGGCGCCATACGCGGCCGAAGTGTGCACACCATGCCTGTTCACCAGACCCATCACCGTCACGGCGGCGAGCGAGGTGACCATCATCTGGAAGCTCATGGGGATGCCCTTGAGCACCAGGGCGCGGACAATGGAGATGTCGGGGATCAGCAGCCGCGCCTCGGAAGGCCGGATCATCAGCATCGAGCCGCTGCGGTACAGGTGGGTGATCATCGCCACGAGCGCCAGGCTCTGGGCGATCAGGGTGGAATAGGCCGAACCGGCGATCCCGAGCGCCGGGATCGGGCCCCAGCCGATGATCAGCAGCGGCTTCAACACCAGGTCGAACCCCACCGAGACGAGGGCGAAGTAGAGCGGCGTGCGGCTGTCGCCGACGCCCCGCTGGGCCATCATCAGAAAGGTGAAGAAGTTCATGAACGGCATCGCCGAGAAGATCACCCGCAGGTAGGCGATCGCATCGCGCTTGGCGTCCGGCGGGGTGCCCATGGCCGAAAGGATCATCGGCGTCAGGAGGTTGCCCAGGATCCCGAGGGTCAAGGACACGAAGAGGAAGAAGGTGGTGGACGTGCCGATCACGCGCCGGGCCATGGCCTCGTCGCGGGCCCCCATCGCCTGGCCGATCATGATGTTGGAGGCCATCGCCAAGCCAAAGGTCGCGCCCAGCATCAGGAACATGATCTGGTTGGCGTTGGCGGTGGCGGTCAGCGCCGCCTCGCCAAGCACGTGGCTGACCCAGATGGCGTTGGCCGAGCCGCTGATCGACTGCAGGATATTGGAGCCCAGCACCGGCAGGGCGAACATGACCAGCGTGCTGCCGATCGGCCCCGTCGTAAGGTCAGGGCCACGACGGCCGCGGAAGCCATCCGGCGGCCCCCTTGGAGGCCCACCCGGGCCGCGCGCTGCTCCTGTTCGAGCGTCCACGCCCCTGATGCCTCCCACGACTGAACCGTCTTTTACAACGCTTCTACGGGCGCCGTGGCTTCCGGTTCAAGCGCGCTCGGCGCTATGAGACGGCATGACGTTACGGATTCTCCAGTTCGGGACCACCGGCCAGCTCGCCACGGAGCTCCTGCGCCAGGCCCCCGCCCACGATGTGGCCCTCACCGCGCTCAGCCGCGCCGACTGTGATCTCGCCGATCCGGCCGCCGCCGCCCGGGCCGTCGCCGAGGCGCGGCCGGACCTGGTGGTGATCGCCGCGGCCTATACCGCCGTGGATCAGGCAGAGAGCCAGCGGGACCTGGCGCACAGCATCAACGCCGAGGCGCCGGGCGCGATCGCAGCGGCGGCGGCGCAGGTCCGGGCGGCGGTGGTGAACATCTCCACCGACTATGTGTTCGCCGGCGACGGAGGGGCGCCCTACGCCGAGGACGCGACCACCCGCCCGCTGAACGTCTATGGCGCGACCAAATTGGCGGGCGAGAGGACGGTGGCGGCGGCCAACCCCCGCGCGCTCAACATCCGCACCTCCTGGGTGGTCTCGGCGCACGGCAAGAACTTCATCAAGACCATGCTGCGGGTCGCCGCGGCCGGGAACCCGCTGAAGGTGGTCGATGACCAGAAGGGCCGCCCCACCTCGGCGGCCGACCTGGCTGGCTTCATCCTCACCCAGGCGCCAAGGTTGGCGGCGGCCCTGGCGGGTGACCCGGCGTTTGGGGTCGTGCACTTCGCCAATTCCGGCGAGGTCACCTGGCGCGGCTTCGCCCAGGCGATCTTCGCCGAGGCGCTAGGCGACAAAGCGCCTGAGGTCGGGGCCCAGACCACCGCGGAGTACGTCACGCCGGCCCAGAGGCCTCTGCACGCGACCATGGACCTCGGTAAGCTTCAGCGCGTGTTTGGCGTCACGCCCCGACCCTGGTCAGAGGCGCTGGGCGAGATAGTCGCCGAGCTGAAGACCCTGACATGAGTGAAACGATCCGGCGGGCGACAGTGGCGGACCTGCCGGCGCTGGATGCGCTCATGCGCGGTGTCAGCGCCTACCGGGGCGACTACGCCCCCATGCTGGAAGGCTATGCGATGACGCCCGATCAATTCGACCGCGACATCTGCTTCCTCGCCGAGGCCGCAGGTCGGCCGCTCGGCTTCTACAGCCTGATCACCGAGGGCGAGCCCGAGCTGGACCTGATGTTTGTGGACGAGGCGACGCAAGGAACCGGCCTCGGCGCGCGGCTTTTCCAGCACATGGCCGACCAGGCCAGCGCCGCGGCCATCGACGCCGTGAAGATCATCGCCAACCCGCCGGCCGAGGGGTTCTACCGGCGCATGGGCGCCGAGCGCATCGGGACGCGCCGGCCCAAGGGCCGCGTCACCTGGGCCCAGCCGATCCTCTACCTGCGGCTCTCCCAGCCGGGATGATGCGCGAGGCGCCGGCGTGGATTATGCAGCGCCCGTTCGCTCCCGGAAGAACTGCAGCACTCGCTGCTCGGCGGCCTTGGAGGGCCCTTCCTCCTTCAGGTGCAGGGTCAGCACCGAGTGGGGCGGGATGAACGCCGGCTTGGCGTCCTCGTCTTCCAGCTCGATGGCCTCGAAGCGGTCGCCGAACTCGCGGCGGTAGGTCTCGAACCGGGCGTCGGGAACCAGCACGTCGCTCTTGAAGCGCAGGCCCATCACCGTGAGGTCCTCAGCCTTCATCCGATCGCGGACACACGCGATCTCGTTCGGCGACATGCCGATCTCGGCTTCCCGCGAAGCCTTGTTGCGGGTGATCGGCAGGGACGGCTGACTCAGCACCGGCGCCACCACAGACGGGTCGGTCATCATCGCCAGGGCAAAGTTTCCGGTGAAGCACATGCCGACCGCCCCCACGCCCTTGCCGCCGCAGTCAGCATGGGCGTGGCGACTGAGCGCGCGCAGCCAATCCACCACCGGGCTCGAGCGGTCGCCGCGCCAGACGAAGAACTCGCGGCGCATGCACAGCACGCCCAGCGCCGTCGTCAGGGCATAGGCCCGGCCGGCGGGCTTGCCGGGCGTGCCGAAAAAGCTGGGACATAAGGCGGTCATCCCGGCCTCGACCACCCGGTCGGCGAACCGCACCACCAGCGGATGCAGCCCCGGCATCTCGTGCATGATGATCACGGCCGGGCCGGAGCCGCGCCGATAGACGGGATAGGTCCGCCCACCGTCCGTGAAATCGAATTTCGAATAGGCCGCGAGCGCGGTCTCGTATCCCATGCCGTCCCCCATCACCGACGCCGAGCTTAGGGTGCGTCGAGCGCCTGTCTATCTCGGGAGGCCATCAGCGCTTCAGGCGCAGCATGGAAAGGTCGCCCTCGAAGCCCGAAAGCTTCCAGCGCCCGTCCTCAGCCTTGGTGAAGTTCAGCAGGCAGGGGCCGTCCTGCTTGGTGATCGCGCAGATGCGGCCGTCCGGCAGCTGCCGCAGGGCCTGGGAGATGACCAGCGCGTTGGGGATCTTGGTGGCGGGCGAGTAGCCGTAGTACTCGGCGACCGCCTTGAACACCCGCGGCCGGACGATGGCGTCGCCGGCCATCTGGGCAATGCTGGGGCCCAGCAGGGCGGCCAGCGCCGAGACCCGCTGATCCTTCTGCCGGCCGGCTTGGGCGAGCAGCCGCGCCGAAATCTCACGATTCAGGGCCTTGCGATCCACCAGGCTGTCGAAGGTCGCTTCATCCTCGTCGCGGATGGAAATCAGCAGCGCATGCACGTCGCCGGCGGCGGGCAGCTTCTGCACGGTGGCGCAGCCGCCGATCGACAGGGCGACGGCGGCGATGAGGAAGGCTCGGAACATCATGGACCCAAAAACTAGCCTGACGGTGAGACCATATCACGGCGCATCTGATGACCGCCCGATGAACCAAACGCACGGCGAGCGCGGTCGGGACCCTCTTCCTCGGTTGAGAAGGGCGCGTCAGCCCTTGAATTTCGCCAGCAGCGCCTTCAGCTCGGGCTCCTCTACTAGGCCCGCGGCCTCGCCGGGGGTGGTCCAGTTTCGGTCGCGCTGGGCCATCTCGGGCCAGATGTCGCGCTCCTCCCGCACCTCCAGCGGATAGACCAGCACGCGGACGTGCTGCAGGCGGCCAGAGCGCAGGCGCTTGTCGTAGTGGTAGGCGCCGAGGCTCTTGCGCTTGGTGGGGCCGATGACGCCGGCTTCCTCGAAGGCCTCCTGGGCGGCGCAGGGACCGGGGTCCATATCCTTCATCGGCCACCCCTTGGGGATCACCCAGCGGCGGGTTTCGCGCGACGTGATGAGCAGCACCTGCGGGCCATTGTCGGCCTTGCGCCAGGGCAGGGCGGCATACTGGGTACGGGGTTCCCGATCCGGCTCCGGGCGCAGTCGGTCACTCTTCCTGCCCATCGGCGGTGTTTCGAAGCTCCCCAGGGGTCATCTTCGCGACCATACAGTGCTCTACGCGCGGTCGCGATGCGTCACAAGGGCATCGTCATGAAAGTGTCATACATCTGGATCAGGCGACCTCGGTCCGGCGACGGCGAACCCGGGCCAGCCGGCGCAGCCGGCGCCAGAACCGGGTCTTCTCGGCCTCCGGATAGGGCTGCAGATTCTTCACGAAGTCCTCGGCGCAGGCCCGCCACGAGAACGTCTCGGCAAACGCCCGCACCCGGGCGCGATCCAGATCAAGGCACTGCAGACAGGCCTCGCGCAGCCCCTCCGTGGCGGTGAGCGCCAGCACCCCGGCGCCCGAACCGGGGATCAGGTCGATCGGCCCCGGCGCCGGATAGGCCGCCACCGGCGTCCCCGCCGCCATCGCCTCCAGAATCACCAGGCCGAAGGTATCGGTGAGCGAGGGGAAGACGAACACGTCGGCGCAGGCGTAATGCGCCGCCAGCTCCTCGCCGGACTTGGGGCCCTTGAACACCACCTTGGGGTATTTGACCTTTAATTCCTCAAGCTGGGGCCCCGGCCCCACGACGACTTTTGTGCCCGGCAGGTCGAGGGCCACGAAGGCCTCGATGTTCTTCTCCACCGCCACCCGGCCCACATTGAGGAAGATCGGCCGGGCCAGCCCTTCGAAGATGTCCGGCTCGTCGTCCCGACGGGGATGGAACTGGTCGGTGTCTACCCCACGCGACCACTCGGAGATGTTGGTGAAGCCGTGGCCGCTGAGCTCTTTGCGCATGGTGGGCGTCGCCACCATCATCCGGCCCGAGGGTTTGTGGAACCACTTCATGTAGGCGTAGCCGGCGGCCAGCGGCAGCGGCAGCCGGGCCGAAACATACTCCGGGAAACGGGTGTGATAGCTGGTGGTGAAGGGCAGCTTCCACTCCACGCAGATGCGCCGCGCCGCCAGGCCTATTGGGCCCTCGGTGGCGATGTGGATGGCCTCGGGCTCGAAGGCTTTGAACAGGTCCTGCACCGGCTCGTAGACCCCGATGGCCACCTTGATCTCGGCGTAGGTGGGGAGGGGGAAGGTCTTGAACTGGCCCGGATGGATCACCTCTACCGTGTGGCCGATCTCCTCCAACTCGCTGACCACCCGGGTCAGGGTGCGCACCACCCCGTTCACCTGCGGCTCCCAGGCGTCGGTGGCGATCAGGATGCGCATCGGCCGCAGCGGGTCGCGGGATGCGGTGATCGCTTCGCGCAGGCGCCGGTCGGTGCGCGGCGGCTTGGGCTTTTCAGCCTGGCCAAACGCCTGGGACTGCATCCAGGCCCAGAAGGCGCCCAGTAGCGCGTCCTTGGTGGGGAAGTGGCGATAGACCGTGCGCTCGCCGACCCCTGCGTCCTGGGCGACCTCGGCGAAGTTGAGGTCCTCGAGCGTGCCCTTCTCCAGCTGGCGGCCGACGGCGCGCAAGATCTGGGTGCGGGTCTCCTCCCGCTGGCGTTCACGAAGATTCGGCAGGGCGGTTTTCATGACAGTCGCACTGTCATGAGTTCGAACGCCAAGTCAACGGACGCCCACGTTACGCCAAAGCGTCACAATCGTGTGCGCGGGCGCCCAATCGGCGAACAACTCCGCGTCCTAAGCGCCTGCGGCGTCGTAACCTGTGGCGGGCGGTCCCTGGTCTGACTAGGGATTGCGCCAGAGCAGGCCCTCCCCAGGTCGCCGAGCATTGGGTCCGATGGACGCCCGAACCTATCCGGCCAAGGCGACGCCGAAGTCGCTGCGCACCCGCGCGCGCATTCTCGATGCCGCGATGCGGCTGTTCGCCCAGATCGGCTATCATGGCGCCAGCAACGCCGTGATCGCCGACGCGTCGAACCTGACCCGCGGCGCCATGCTCTATCACTTCGCCACCCGCGAGGAGCTGTTGGAGGCGGCGGTGGCCCATATCCAGTTGCAGCGCGCGCGGCTGTTCGAACAGGCGGCCTCAGCGCCAACGCCGGCTGGTATCGACGCCACCGAACACGCCATCGACGTCTATTGGTCCCTGCTGCATGAGCCGCCGTTCGTCGCCTTCGCCGAACTGGAGGCCGCCGCGCGCACCGACGCCATGCTCCGCCAGCGGCTGGAGGCCGCCCGCAACGCCTTCGATCACGCCCAGATCGGCGGCGACCGTCTAGGCGCGATGATCCAGGCGGGCGACGGCCCGCGCTTCCAGACCAGCCGCGATCTGGGGCGCTTCCTGCTGGAGGGCCTGGCCAAGGGCGCGATGACCTACGACGAGACCGCCCGCCGCGAACGCCTGCTGGCCGTCATCAAGCGCGCCGTCCGCATGCTCAACCGCCGCAGCGGCCGTGACGGTCTCTGGGAGGACTGAGCGAACTCACCTGAAGGGTCAGGACAAGGCCCCGGCCAGTACGTCCGCAGCCGTCGCCTCATGCTCCAGCGGTTCGCCCGCCACGAAGCGGCGGAGGTTTTCCAGAAAGAGGGCGTCGTTGCGGGCGGCGTTGCCGACGCTCACGCCGGACGAGTGCGGGGTCAGGGTCACCTTCGGGTGGGCCCAAAACGGGCTCTCAGACGGCAGAGGCTCGATCGCAAAGACGTCCAGCACCGCGTGCGCCGGCGCGTCACGGTCGAGGGCGGCCAGCAGCGCCGGTTCGTCCACCAGCGGACCACGGCCAACGTTGACCAGCACCGAGCCAGGCTTCATCCGCGAGAAGGCGTCGGCATTGGCGATATGGCGGGTCTCAGCGGTCAGCGGCGCACACAACACCAGGACGTCGGTGGTTGGCAACAGGCCTGGCAGTTCGGCCAGGGTCGCCATCCGCTCGGCGACGGGGTCCGGCCTGGCGCTGCGCCGCACGCCGGTGACATGCGCTCCAAACGCGGCCGCCCGCAGCGCCACGCCCCGGCCGATCGCGCCGAAGCCGACGATGGTCCAGTTGGAGCCGGCGATCTCTCGGAACTGGCTGCGGGTCCATTCGCCCGCGGCCTGAGCGGCGCGGCGCTGCGGACCGTTCTGCAGGTGGTCCAGCACGCCCCACAGCACATAGTCGGCCATCCCCACCGCCTGGCCGTGGCTGGTGGTCAGCTTGGCGCCCTTCTGGATCACCTGGCCGAAGATCGGGTTGTCGAAGCCGGCCGCGCCGCTCTGCACCCACGTCAGGGCCGGCGACTTCATGACGGCCGACCAGAAGGCGCGGTTGCCGCCGCCGAAGAAGATGTCGGTGTTGGCCCACGCCGCGTCGGGCGCCGCCGCCTCGGGCGTGATGACGACCCCATCCAGCCGCACCTCGCCCAGATCGTTGAGCAGCAGCGGAACCACCGCCGCGCCATGGACATCGATGCCCGCCTGGTTGCGGCGGTAGGACGTCTCGTGGATCAGCAGGCGCATCGATGTCTCCCTGCCGGGGAACCTACCTGAGCCTGTGCCCAAAAAGCTAGGGCGTCCCTCGCGGAACGCCCTAAACCCTTGGTTCTATGTCTTTCTTATGCGGACCTGTGTTCGCATAATCCTCACGTCAGCGACCGCCGCCGCCCGACTTGGCCGGCGAGTTGGGCGCCGGCGCGGCCGGAGCCTGCCGCGCCTGTTCGCGCCGCCGACCGCCGCCCATCATCTTCAGGGCCGCCATCAGCTCCGCGTTCTCGACACCGCCGGACTTGTTCTGGTCCATCTGGGCAAAGTACGGAGCCAGCTTGTCGCCCAGTTCACCCTTGAACTCGGCCTTCTCGATCATGCCGTTCATGTTGTCGTCGAACATGCCGAACAGCCGCGTCTCGTCGATCAGCCTGTCGTAGTCGAGCAGCTTGGCGGAGGTCTCTTCGGTCCAACGGTAGCGGATCGCCGTGTAGAACATCTCCTCCCAGGACTGGTCGCCCCAGACGATTGTCTTGGATGGATCCGGATTGGCCGGGTTCGACTTCGAGTTATCGTACCAGTAGTGGGCGATCAGCTTCGAGCCCGCCGGGACCTTCAGCGGCTCGGCGAACGTGTACTCACGCTGCCAGTTGAATTCGTAGCGGGGCATGGCGAGGATCAGCTTCTTCGCGCCGTCCGGAGTCTGCAGCCAGAGGTCACTGGCGTACCCGCGATAGTGCGTGTGCGGGAAGGCCGAATAGAGCAGCATATCCTTCGGGACGTCGATGTAGGCGGTTTCCTTGTGGCGCGCCTCGCCGGCCGGAATCTTGATCGTGTTGTCCACCACGATCGAGGAATGCATCACCAAGTCGGGCTTCTCGCCGTCCTTGTAGAAATACAGGCCGATCTTGGCGTTGTTGGTCACTTCCTTGCCGAACGGCGTGTAGTGGGCCTGGAAACCTACCGCGCCGCCTGGCGGGAGGAACGTGCCGACGTTCTTGGGCCACAGGGTCGACTCCGCGCCGACAGCGTAGCCACCCATGGAAGCGCCCCAGCGACTTTCGTTGCCCTTGCCGTCGGCCGGCGCCTCCTTGATGTAGCCGGAGAGCAGGTGGTGCACCGCCTGCCGCTCACTGACCACATAGGTCGAGGCCTTTACCCACTTGCCCTCGGTCAAGGGGTTGACCGCGACCGGGCGCTGATAGTCCACAACGCCGGAAGCGGGAATTTTGTAGCTCGGAATTTCCAGGACCAGGTCGGGTTTGCCAAGCGGCCAGGGGGTCACCGAGCGCTTCGTGGCGTTGGCGGCCAGCACATCAGGGCCATCTCCGCGCGGGGCGCCCTGGTCGACCCAATGGACGATGGTCTTGATCTCAGTCGCCGTCAGGCTCTTGTCGTCGGCGAACTTGCCCACATGCGCATCGACGTTCCACGGCGGCATACGGTCGGTGCGGATGGTCTCGCGGATCATCGGCGAGAAACCCTTGACCATCTCGTAGCTCGACATGGCGAAGGGCCCGATGCCGCCGGCCGTGTGGCAGGAGGCGCACTTCTTCTCAAGGATCGGGGCGACCGCCTTGGAGTAGGAGATCTGCGCCACCTTGCCGCGTTCAGGGAAATCGACCAGGCAGCCGGGGCTTAGCTTAGTCGCCGCCATGGCTTGACGCCCGGCCAGCACGGCGTCGATCGCGTCCGACGCCCACGCATGCTCGGCAGCGCCCTTCTGGGTGCCGTAGTCCAGCCGGTCGTCCAGCGGGCCGCGATAGGCGACCTTCCAGGTCTTGGGATCGATCACGAAGAACTCGGCGGTCCGCGTGACGCCGAGTTGCTCGCCGACCAGTTGGTTGGCGTCCATGAGGATCGGAATGTCGATACCGTAGTCCTTGGCCTCGGCGACGATGGCCTCGCGGCTGTCCTGGATGGCGGAGTTCAGCATCATGAACTTCACGCCCTGTGGGCCGTACTTGGCCTCCAGCGCCTTCAGCGCGGGCGCCAGGTTGCGCACGATCGGGCAGCCATTCATGTGGCTGATCAGCACGATCACCTTGGCGTCCGGCTCACGATAAAGCTCGTGACCCATGTAGTCGGTGTCGGCCAGCATGAAGTTGGCCACCGTGGCGGGCATTGGCGCGGACGCCATCTCCACCGCCGCGGTGGGCATCGCCGCCGAGAGCGCGTTAGGTGCGGAACCGTCCGCCGCGCAGCCTGCCAGAAGGGCCGCCAGCGCGACCGTGGCCAAGGCGGAAACGTGCGCCTTCGTCATGGAAAAGTCCTCCCAAAGGCCGCATGCGAGGTCATTGCCCGCACGGGTCCAGTCTCGAATTGCCTGTTATGCCGGATAATATCCCAGCCAATGTTGGTTGCATCATTATTTCTAATCAATGTTCAGATAGGATTTACAGTCTTCGGTTGAGCGGCGGGTTCAGCGCCGCGACTCTGACGCGACCCATCCGTCGATGCGGGCCTCCAGCAGGTCCAGCGGCAGCGGCCCGGCCAGCAGCACCGCGTCGTGGAAGCGGCGAATGTCGAACTTCTCGCCCAGCTTGGCCTTCGCTTTTTCGCGCAGGTCCAGGATCTTCAGTTGGCCCACCTTGTAGGCCAGGGCCTGGCCCGGCCAGCTCACATAGCGCGCCAGTTCGACGTCGATGTTCAGCGGCGCCAGGGCGGTGTTGTCGGTGAAGCAGGTCTTGGCCTCAGCGACCGTCCAGCCCTTCCAGTGCAGGCCGGTGTCAGCCACCAGCCTGCAGGCCCGCCACATCTCCATGGAGAGCGCCCCGAACCGCTCATAGGCGTCACGATACATGCCCATCTCACCGGCCAACCGCTCCGCATAGAGCCCCCAGCCCTCTGTGAAGGCGGTGACGCCGGCGTTGCGGCGGAAGGCGGGCACGTCCTCCAACTCCTGGCCCAGCGCGATCTGCAGGTGATGACCGGGGACCGCTTCGTGCGCCGACAGGGCCGGAATCTCAAACAGCGGGCGCTGGTCGAGGTGGCTGGTGTTGACCATGTGACCGCCGGCCAGACCCTGTTTCGGCGCGCCCTCGAAGTAGCGGGCCGACGTGTAGCCCTCCTCGATCTCGGACGGGACCGGACGCACGCCGAACGTCAGGCGCGGGAGGGTCCCGAACCAGCGGGGCAGTTGGTCGTCCATCCGCTTGTCGGCCAGCGCTGTCTTCTCCAGCAGGTCCTCCCGGGAGGTCGCGTAGAACCGGGGGTCCTTGCGAAGCATGGCGATGAAGGCGGTCAGGTCGCCTGTAAAGCCGGCCTCGGCCTTCACCGTCTCCATCTGGGCGCGGATACGCGTCACCTCCGACTGGCCCAGGGCGAAGATCTGGTCCGGGCTCAGGGCTGTGGTCGTGTGGTCGGCCACCAACCACGGGTAGTAGGCCTCGCCGCCGGGCAGCGACCGCGCCGCCAGGGCCTTGCGGCTGGCCGGGACGTATTCCTTCTCCAGGAAGGCGGCGAAGTCGCGCTGGGCTGGGCGTACCTGGTCGCGGACCACGACCGTAGCGGCGGCCTTCAGCTCGGCCAGCTTCTCAGGTGGCAGATTGGCGCCCTCGAACGGCGCCAGCAGCGGATCGGTCTCCACCGGCGCGGCGGCGGCGGCCCTGGCGCGCGCCAGTACGGACTCCGAGGTCGCGCGCGGCTGGGTGAAGCGGCTTTTCACGCCACGCCGGGCGTTGTCGAGGCTGCGGGCGTAGTAGCGGGGCAGAGCCTTCAACCGGGCGATCCAGGCCTCGGCGTCGCCCTGGGTGTCGATCCGGGTGGTGGAGGCGACGTAGCCCATGTCCTGGTCGAAGCCGCTATCGCTGTTGAATGGCATCCGGGCTTCGTCGAAGCCCAGGCTCTTGAGGCGCCGGTCGAGGGTCCAGGCCAGGAACCGCCGGTTCAGCTGGGCGGCCGGTGAGAGCCCCGACGGATCGATCGTCTCCAGCCTGCCCTTGAACTCTTCGTAGAAGCTGCGTCGCAGCGTGTCGGCACCGATCGACACGTCCGGCAGCTTCGACAGCGCGGCCCGGTCGCCCTCGCGCCCCGCCGCGATCGGATCCTGGCCCAGGGCATAGCTCTCATAGTCGGCCACAAGGTCGTTCAGCGCCTGGTCCCCAGGTTCCGGGGTGGCGAGGGCTGGAGCGGCCAGGACAAGGACGGCGAGGGCGATCAACAGACTGCGCATCAGGGAGCTCCGGCAAGGTGGCCAAGCTGGCGCGCCACGGCCTTCGCGGCAAGGCTTGGCAGGGGGTCGCGGCGCAGGCCAAATGTCATGGCCCGAGGAGCGCCGCCCCATGAGTTTCCTGACCCGCCGCAAGCCGCTCGAACTCGGCGCGCCCGAGGGCACCGGTCACCTGAAGAAGACCCTGGGCTGGCCACACCTGATGGCGCTGGGCGTCGGCGCGATCATCGGCACCGGAATCTACACCCTGACCGGCGTGGCGGCGGGGTTGGCCGGTCCGGCGGTGATCCTGTCCTTCGCCATCGCCGGGATCATCTGCGCCGGCGCGGCTCTTTGCTATGCCGAGATGGCCAGCCTGACGCCGCAGGCCGGCAGCGCCTACACCTATTCATACGTGACCCTGGGCGAGGGCCTGGCCTGGATCATCGGCGTTGGACTGATCCTGGAATACACGCTGGTCTGCAGCGCCGTTTCGGTCGGCTGGTCCGGCTATGCCTCGGGCCTGCTGCGCGGCTGGGGGACGCCGGAGGTTTTCCTGAACAACGGGGTCGTCGATATCCCGGCGATCTTCATCGCGCTGGTCGTCACCGGCGTGCTGCTGCTGGGCACGCACGAGAGCGCGAACATCAACTTCGTCCTGGTCTGCATCAAGCTGACGGCGCTCGCCGGGTTCGTGGTCTTCACCCTGCCGCACTTCGATGCGGCCAATTTCCGGCCCTTCGCCCCGTTTGGCCTGGGCGCCCACGAGATCGCCGGCGGGGAGGCAGGCAAGAAGTATGGAATGATGGGCGCCGCGGCGATCATCTTCTTTGCCTTCTACGGCTTCGACGCCATCTCTACGGCGGCGGAGGAGGCCAAGAACCCGAAGCGCGACCTGACCATCGCCATCCTCGGCTCCATGGCGCTCTGCACCGCGATCTACATGGTCATCGCCGCCTGCGCCCTGGGCGTCGTCCCCTACGAGCCGTTCTCCAAGAGCGCCGAGCCCCTCGCCTACGCCCTGAAGCAGCTGGGCCAGCCGGTCGCGGCCCGGATCATCGCAGGCGCCGCCGTCGTCGCCATGCCGACGGTGATCATGGTCTTCATGTTCGGCCAGAGCCGGGTGTTCTTCGCGATGGCCCGCGACGGCCTGCTGCCCCGCGCCCTGGCCCGAGTCGACGGGCGCGGCGTTCCGACGGCGGTGACCCTCATGACCGGTGTGGTGGCCGCCATCTTCGCCGGCCTTGTGCCTCTGGACGAGATCGCCTCGCTGGCCAACGCCGGCACCCTGGCGGCCTTCGTCGCGGTGGCCTGCGCCGTCATGGTCCTGCGCGTCCGGTCTCCCGAGTTGGCGCGCCCGTTCGTCACGCC
This sequence comes from Phenylobacterium deserti, assembly GCA_943332615.1. Taxonomy (GTDB): domain Bacteria; phylum Pseudomonadota; class Alphaproteobacteria; order Caulobacterales; family Caulobacteraceae; genus Phenylobacterium; species Phenylobacterium deserti_C. Next base: position 34,781 of record CALQQB010000007.1, on the reverse strand, counting down.
GCTGGTCTGGCTGGTGGCGCCGGCCACCATCGTCGGCTGCCTCTATCTCTTCTCCAGCCTTCAGACGAAGACGATGCTGTTCTTCCTCGGCGCCAATCTCGTCGGCGCGGCCTTCTACCTGCTCTACGGCCGCAGGAAGAGCCGGCTGGCGACGACCTGAGCGCGGTGTCGTGAGGCTGTAGCTTTCCGCTACGGCGCCGGGCTCATGGTTCGACGGCGCGGGCGCTTCAGACGCCCGGTCAGGGAGACCAGCCATGGAAACCGCCACTGTTCAGAAGCCCAAGTACCTGGGCTTCCTCAACACCATCTCGAACGCCGAGAGCGCCGCCGGGGTCTATCTCGAGGCCTGGGCCGACGTCACGCCCAACCCGGACCTGGCCTGCACGCTGCGCCTGGTCGCCGCCCGCGAGCGCAGCCACGGGGACGTGTTCTGCCGCCGCATCGCGGAACTCGGCTTCTCGCTGCGCAAGAAGGTCGATCCCAAGGGCGCCGAGCAGCTGGCGAAGCTGTCGAACCCCCACATCAGCGACCTTGAGAAGATCGGCGACCGCGACAGCAGCGATGGCGATGGCGACTTCTTCGGCGACGTGCGCCGCAGGATCGCCGAAGGCGAGTTCGACCCGATGACCGCCAACTTGATGACCTGGTACATCGCCGAGGAGATCGATAGCGGTCGGCGGCTGCGCGAGGCCTATGACGGTGTGCGTGGCATGACCCGCAAGCCCGCCGCATCCGCCGGCCCCAGCGCCGACGCCGAGGCGATGATGGCCTGCATGACCGCCGGCTTCGCCCGCCTGGAGAAGTCGCTGGAAAAGCTGGTCAAGGCGTCGAAGTAGCCGAGGGCCAAGGTCGCGGATGGGCTGGGTCCAAGTGACCCGGCCCTATGGTCCGGGGCAAAGTCCGGGCGACCCGAAGCTCTGCGCTGGACTCACGCCCGCCACGCGCTTAGAAGCCCGCGCTTTCCTGCGCGCCGCGTCCGATCCGCGCGCCAGGGGTTGAGGCTGAAACCCATGAAACGTCCCATCACGACCGGCCGCGCGGAGCCGACGGGTCCGTCGCAGCGGCAGCTCCGCGCCGGCGAACTGGTGCGCCACGCCCTCGTCGAGATCTTCCGCGAGCAGGAGATCAACGATCCCGACCTGGCCGGCGTGTCGGTGACTGTCACCGAGGTGCGGATGAACCCGGACCTGCGCCACGCCAACGTCTTCGTTGAGCCGCTTGGCGGCGTTCATCCCCAGGAGGTGGTGAAGGCGCTGAACAAGCATTCGAAGTTCGTCCGCGGCCACCTGGGCCGGATGATCGACATGCGCTTCACGCCCGACGTGTTCTTCCGCCACGACGACACGTTCACCGAGGCCGCGCGCATCGCCAAGCTGTTCGACGACCCCCGCGTGCGCCAGGATCTGACCCCGGACGAGCCTTCGGACTCCTGGAAGGACGAGGACTAGTGGCCCGCCGCAAGAAGGGCCAGGCGATCTCGGGCTGGGTCAATCTCGACAAGCCCTACGACCTGGGTTCGACCAGCGCTGTCACCCGGGTCCGCCGGCTGTTCGACGCCCAGAAGGCCGGGCACGCCGGCACCCTGGACCCGCTGGCCACCGGGGTGCTGCCGATCGCGCTCGGCGAGGCGACCAAGACCGTCCCGTTCATGATGGACGCTGACAAGGCCTACCGCTTCACCATCGAATGGGGCCGCACCACCGCCACCTACGACCGCGAGGGCGAAACCCTGGCGGAGTCCGACGTGCGCCCGACGGCCGCTGAGGTCGAGGCGCTGTTGCCCCAGTTCGTGGGTGAGATCAGCCAGGTGCCGCCGGCCTACTCCGCCATCAAGGTGGACGGCGAGCGGTCCTATGACCTCGCTCGCGCCGGCCAGGCGGTGGAGTTGGACGCCCGCATCGTGGTGATCCATTCGGCCCGGCTGGCCGATGCGTCCCATGGCCCCTGCGACGCCGATCACGTCACGATCGAGATCGAATGCGGCAAGGGCACCTATGTCCGCGCCATCGTCCGCGACCTGGCCGAGATGCTGGGCGCGTGCGGCCATGTCAGCGACCTGCGCCGCACGCGGGTCGGGCGGTTCACCGAGGCCGATAGTGTCGCACTGGAATTGCTTGAGGATTTGGGCTATGAGGCCCGCCAATCGGAGGCCCTGCTTCCGGTCGAGACCGCACTGGACGACATCCCGGTGCTGGCCGTGACCGACGAAGACGCCTTTCGATTGAAGCAGGGACGACCCATCGTTCTCGTTCCCCGACAGGTGGAAGCGGTGAAAGCCAGGCTCAAGCCGGGCTCACGCACTGTTTCCGCGATGGCGGGGGGGATTGTGGTGGCGCTCTGCGAGATGCGCGCGGGACGGCTCGAACCCTCGCGGGTCTTCAATCTTTGAAGAGCGGAGACAGCCGATGTCGATTACGACCGAACGTAAAGCCGAAGTCATCAAGTCCCATGCCCGCGGCGACGCGGACACGGGCAGCGCCGAAGTTCAGGTGGCGATCATGTCCGAACGGATTTCGAACCTCACCGAACACTTCAAGACGCACAAGAAGGATAACCACTCGCGCCGTGGCCTGCTGAAGCTGGTCTCGGCCCGCCGCTCGCTCCTTGATCACCTGAAGAAGTCCGACGTGGCTCGCTATCAGTCGCTCATCGAGAAGCTCGGCCTGCGTCGCTAAGCGTCCGATCGGACCCGTTTCCCGCCAGGGGACCGGGTCCGTTTCATTTTGGAGCGCGATTGTCATCACGCTCCATGGTTTGCTTTCCTGAGGTCTTCCCAAGAAGTCTTCGGGGGCCGCTCCCCTGTCACAGGCCGGGGGATCGATGCGGCAATTGGGGCGAGTTCAGTCCCACAACACGCCGAGGGTCACCGTGATCCTCATCGCCTGTTCAACTGGAGAGGATTCGCTGAGACGATCCCCTGTCCGCGCCCCCGGGAATACGCCCGCGGGCTGAGAAAGAAGCAAAATGTTCAATATCAAACGCAAGACCATCGAGTGGGGGGGCAAGACCCTCACGCTCGAAACCGGCCGCATGGCCCGTCAGGCCGACGGCGCCGTCCTGGCCACCTACGGGGAAACCATGGTGCTGGCCACCGCGGTGTTCGCGAAGAGCGCCAAGCCGGGCCAGGACTTCTTCCCCCTGACCGTGAACTACCAGGAGAAGTTCTACGCCGCGGGCAAGATCCCGGGCAGCTTCCCCCGCCGCGAGGGCGCGCCCTCGCAGAAGGAAACCCTCACCAGCCGCCTGATCGATCGCCCGATCCGCCCGCTGTTCGTGAAGGGCTTCAAGAATGAAGTTCAGGTTGTCTGCACCGTCCTGGCCCACGACCTCGAGAACGATCCCGACGTCGTCGCCCTGGTGGCCGCCTCGGCCGCCCTGGTGATCTCCGGCGCGCCGTTTATGGGCCCGATCGGCGGCGCTCGCGTCGGATTCGTGGATGGTGAGTACGTCCTCAACCCGACCGTGGACCAGATGAAGGAAAGCCGGATGGACCTGGTGGTCGCCGGCACCGACGACGCGGTCATGATGGTCGAGTCCGAAATCCAGGAAATGTCGGAAGACGAGGTCCTGAAGGGCGTGATGTTCGCCCACGCTGGCATGCAGCCGGTGATCCAGGCGATCATCGAACTGGCCGAACACTCCGCCAAGGAGCCCTTCGACTTCCAGCCGGACGACACCGACGCCATTAAGGCCAGCGTGAAGAAGCTGATCGGCAAGGACCTGGCCGCCGCCTACAAGATCGTGGCCAAGGGCCAACGCCAGGACGCGGTCGCCAAGGCCAAGGCCAAGGGCGCCGAGAAGTTCGGCAAATCCGAAGCCAACCCGACCGGCATCTCCCCCGACAAGCTGGGCGGCGTGTTCAAGGAACTGGAAGCCGACGTCGTCCGCCGCAACATCCTCGACACCGGCATCCGCATCGACGGCCGCAAGGTCGACCAGGTCCGCCAGATCGTCGGCGAAGTGGGCGTCCTGCCCCGCGCCCACGGCTCGGCCCTGTTCACGCGCGGCGAAACCCAGGCCCTGGTCGTGGCCACCCTGGGCACCGGCGACGACGAGCAGCTGATCGATGCGCTCGACGGCAAGTACTATGAGAAGTTCATGCTGCACTACAATTTCCCCCCCTTCTCGGTCGGGGAAACGGGCCGCATGGGCGCACCGGGCCGTCGCGAAGTCGGCCACGGCAAGCTGGCGTGGCGGGCGATCCGTCCGATGCTGCCGTCCTACGAGGACTTCCCCTACACCATCCGCCTGGTCTCGGAGATCTTCGAGTCCAACGGCTCGTCCTCGATGGCCTCGGTCTGCGGGTCTTCGCTGGCCCTGATGGATGCGGGCGTGCCCCTGAAGAAGCCGGTCTCCGGCATCGCCATGGGCCTGATCCTGGAAAGCGACGGCTTCGCCGTGCTGTCCGACATCCTGGGTGACGAAGACCACCTCGGCGACATGGACTTCAAGGTCGCCGGCACCGCCGACGGCATCACGTCGCTGCAGATGGACATCAAGATCGCCGGGATCACCGAGGAGATCATGAAGCAGGCCCTCGCCCAGGCGAAGGGCGGCCGCGACCACATCCTCGGCGAGATGAACAAGGCCATGGAGGCGCCCCGCGCCGAACTGGGCGAGTTCGCGCCGAAGATCGAGTCGATCAAGATCCCGGTCGAGAAGATCCGCGAAGTGATCGGCACCGGCGGCAAGGTGATCCGCGAGATCACCGCCGAGACCGGCGCCAAGATCGACATCGGGGAAGACGGCACGATCAAGATCGCCGCCGCCGACCAGGACAAGATCGAAGCCGCCAAGACCTGGATCAAGTCGATCACCCAGGAAGCGGAAGTCGGCGCGATCTACACCGGCAAGGTGGTCAAGGTCGTCGATTTCGGGGCCTTCGTGAACTTCTTCGGCGCCAAGGACGGCCTGGTTCACGTGAGCCAGATCGCCAACGAGCGCGTGAACAAGGTCTCCGACGTGCTCAGCGAGGGCCAGCTGGTCAAGGTGAAGCTCCTGGGCTTCGACGACCGCGGCAAGACCCGCCTCTCGATGAAGGTCGTCGACCAGGAGACGGGCGAAGACCTCTCGTCCAAGCAGGCCGAACACGCCGACGCCTAAGCGCCGCGACGTTCGCTAAAATGAGGAGGGCGGCTGGAGCGATCCGGCCGCCTTTTTCGTGCGCGCCCCTCCGCGTGGCAACCGATGTTAACCCAGCCATGCCCTGATCGGCGCAATTGGTTCGCTGCAAGGACAGGCCCGTGCCCCTCACCACCGCCCGCCTCTCGAGCTCCCGCCTTTCGGTTGGGGCCGTCCTCGTAGGCCTGGCGCTGATCGTCGCCCCCCGCGACGCCGGCGCGGTCGAACGCCTGGCCAACGGCGGGTTCGACGGCATCGGCTCGGCGACGCAGAAGGCCGGGGGCAGGCCCGACTCCCACGCGGACGACGCGGCCCTGCTGCCCGGCTGGACTGCGGACATCGAGCCTGCGACCTGGACCCTGACGATCGGAGGCTTCGGCATCATGGGCGCGATTCTGCGCCGCAGCCGGGCCCCGGCGCTCGTCCGGGCCTAGGCCAATTACTGAGGCGTTGTGGGGCTAGCGCCGCGCTTGGCGGGCGGCGTACTTCGCGTCGCGCTTGGCCTTCGCGTCTTCCTTGCTGAGCTGCTTGCGCTCTTTGCGGGCGCCCCGCTTGTCGGCGAGGGCGGCCTCCTCATCGGCGAGGATGGCCGCCTGAACCGCGGCGGCCTTGTCGGCGGTCACCTGCTTGGCGTCGGCTTTTTCCTGGGCGCGCTGCTCGCGCACCAGCCGCAGTTCCTCCGCCTTCATCGCCGCCCGCTCGGCGAACAGCGGGTCGGTGACGGCGGTCTTCGGCTTCAGCTTCGCCAGCAGCGCGGCCTTGGCCTCGGCGGCGGCGGCTTGCCGGTCGGTGTGGCTGGAGCCCTTGAGGTCTCGCATGAGCAGCTTTTCAGGATGGTCCGCGGTTGCGCGGATCACATGACCCTACGCCCTTTCGGCTCCAGCGTCGCCGCCGAACCCATCCCCCATGACCAACAAAGGGCGCGCCTCACGGCGGACCCCTAGTCGGCGCTCCCCTCAAGAGACGTGTAGCTAGCCGCGCAACTTGCGCAGCAGCACGTCGCAGTCGCGGGCCAGGACCGGGTCCTCGGCCTTGAGGCTCTCGATCCGGCGCACCGCGTGCAGCACGGTGGTGTGGTCGCGACCGCCGAACCGGCGGCCGATGTCCGGCAGCGACCGGGTGGTGATCTGCTTGGCCAGCCACATGGCCACCTGCCGCGGGCGGGCCACTGCGCGGGCGCGGCGCTCCGAGATCAGGTCGGCCTGCTTCAGCCCGAAATGCTCGGCGACCGCCTTCTGGATGATGTCCACGGTCACCTTGCGCTCGTTGACGCTCAGGTGCGGCCGCAGGATCGATTGCGCCTCGTCCAGGCCCAGGCGGGCGATATCGCCGCCCACGCGGGCCACCAGGGTATTGAGCGCGCCTTCCAGTTCACGGACGCTGTCGGTGAAGCGATCGGCCAGGAATTGCAGCACCTCGGGCCGCGCGGCCGGCACGAAGCCGCCCTGCTGGGCCAGGGTGTGCAGCTTGCGCTCCAGGATTCCCAGGCGAAGCGTGCGGTCCGCCGGCTCGATGCCGCAGACGAGGCCGGCCTGAAGGTGCGAACGCAGGCGAGGCTCCATCTCCGAAAGCTCATTGGGCGAGCGGTCGGCGGTCAACACCACGCGGCGGCCGTCCTCGACCAGAGCGATCAGGGTGTGGAACAGCTCCTCCTGGGTCTGGGTCTTGCCGGCCACGAAGTGGACGTCGTCGATCAGCAGCAGGTCGGCGTTACGCAGCTCCTCCTTGAACGCCGCGGTCTGCTTGTCCTGCAAGGCCTTGACGAAGGTGGAGGTGAACCGCTCGGCGGAGAGATAGACCACGCGCTTGCCCGGCGCGTTGCGCAGGGCTTCCCACGCCAGGGCGTTCAGGAGGTGGGTCTTCCCGAAGCCATAGGGGCCGTGGAACACCACCGGATTGAAGTGGCCGTCGGCCCAGGACGCCACCCGGCGCGCGACCGCGAAGGCGAACTCGTTGGCCGGGCCGGACACGAAGGTGTCGAAGCTGTAGCGTTCCTGCAGGCCCTGCAGCCGGCCCTGGCGCGCGGCGACCGGGGCGACCTTGCCGGCCTCGATCTCGAACACTTCAGCGGTCAGGGGCTCACCTTGGAGGCCGCTCCGCGCAACTGCGGCGGACGCCGACGGCGGCAGGGTATCGACCTCCATCCGCGACTTCAGATCCAGCCGGCGGCCCAACGGGTCGTTCTGGGCCCAAAGCTCGCCAATCCGACGCCAGGCGTTATTCCGAATCCAGTCGCGCGCTACCCCCGTGGCCGCCACGACACAGACCTCGTCCGCGGTCTCGCGCAGGGCCGCCTGGCCCAGCCACGACCCGAACGTCGCATCGCCCAGTTCACGCTTCAGGACCTGGCAGGTCTTGCTCCACACGGCTGATGCCGGTGCGCTTGCCATGGCTCCCGCAGCCCCTCCGCTCGTCATTCCTAGAAGCCCCATCATCCATATCGACGAACCAGGGTCCCGAACCCCCCGGTTGTATCATTTTTTCAACGCAAACAGGTACTTACCCGCCGAAGACATGTGCTTCGCCGCCGCCCCGGTTTGTCCCCGGGATCAAAGGTAGGAACCTGTAAGAAGGCCGACACTAGTGGTGGCCATGGGGGGGTCAACGGTGATTCTTTTTTGTACCTAGAACTATTTCTGTTGACTCAACGGGGACCCTTTTTGGCCAAAGGGAAGGCCGAAAAACCGATCTCGTGACCCGAGGTTTGAGGTCGGAAGTGTCGCACCCAACGACCGGATTCCGACAAGAAAAAAGAGAGCACCCTGGGGACGCTCTCTTGGGAATTCCTGGAGGCGAGGGGGTTAGGCCCGCCTTGCCGATGTCCCGCGGCCGATATCAGGCGGCGGGCATCTTCTTCAGCTGGGCGGCCAGGCGCGAAACTTTCCGCGAGCCGGTGTTCTTGTGCACGACACCCTTGGTGACAGCGCGCATCAGCTCGGACTGGGCCTTCACGAAGGCCGCCTTCGCGGCGGCCCCGTCGCCCGAGGTCACGGCCTCTTCGAACTTGCGCAGGAAGGTGCGCACGCGCGACCGGCGCGCGGTGTTGACTTCGGTGCGGCGGGCGATCTTGCGGACCGCCTTCTTGGAGCCGGGCGTATTGGCCATTCAGGACTGCTCTCAAAACGGATAGCGCGCCCGGCTGGGACCGGACGGGCGAAATGGAGGCGCGGATATACTGAAAGGGACCCCCGCGGTCAATGGCGGCGGACGCCTAATCAGCGGCCTTTGAACTGCGGCTTCCGCTTGTCGATAAAGGCGGCCATGCCTTCCTTCTGGTCCTCGAAGGCAAACAGCGAGTGGAACAGGCGGCGCTCCATGCTCACGCCGGTGGCCAGCGTGGTCTCGAAGGCGGCGTTGACCAGCTCCTTGTTCATCATCACGGCGAGTGCTGACTGGCCAGCGATCTTCGCGGCGGCGGTCAGGGCCTCGTCCAACAGCTTGTCGGCGGGAACCACGCGGGAGACCAGGCCCGCGCGCTCAGCCTCGACGGCGTCCATCATGCGGGCGGTCAGCATCATGTCCATGGCCTTGGCCTTGCCCACGGCGCGCGGCAGCCGCTGCGTGCCGCCGATGCCGGGCATGACGCCGAGGTTGATCTCGGGCTGTCCGAACTTCGCCGTTTCGGCGGCGATGATGAAGTCGCACAGCATGGCCAGTTCGCAGCCGCCGCCCAGGGCGTAGCCGGCGACCGCGGCGATGATCGGCTTGCGGAACCGCTCCATCCGCTGGCCGGCCGCGCCGAAAAAGTTCGACGCGAACATCTGGGCGTAGGACTTGTCGGACATCTCCTTGATGTCGGCGCCGGCGGCGAAGGCGCGGTCCGAGCCGGTCAGCACCAGGCAGCGAACGTCGTCGTCGGCCTCGGCGTGGTCCAACGCGGTCGACAGCTCCCCAAGCAGTTGGCTGTTCAGGGCGTTCAGCGCCTCGGGCCGGTTCAGGCGGATCAGGGTGACCCCGGGGCTGGGGGTCTCGACGATCAGGGTCTGATAGCTCATGGACGCTCCACTCTCGGGACAGGCTCCGGGGTTGGAGACGCCCTTACGGCCCCGTGACCGAATAGCCAAGGGCGCGCAGGCGGGCCGGCAGGCCGCCGGGGCCCACCAGGTGGCCGACGCCGACGATGACGACGGTGCGGCCGTGGCCCTTCAGCCGCCTCTGGAGGATCTTCAGCCAACGTTCGTTCCGGCCGGCGACCAGGCGGGCGAACATCTTTGGCGCGGCGTCGCGCAGCGGCTGCAGGGCCTCACGGTCCAGCCCCGCCACATCGCCCGCCACCCAGGCGCGCACCAGCTTCATATAGGCCTCCGGATCGGCCTCCAGTTCGCCCAGCGTCTCGCGCAGGGAGGCGATCTGTTCCGGCATCGGCGCCTGATCGAAGAGGGCGAGTTGCTCGGCGGGGGTCTCGAACGCCGCGCGGCGCGCGGCGCGCGGCGTCGCGGCGTTGAGCGTCGCTTCCACCCCGTGCTCGGTGTCGGCGCCGGCCTTGCGGTAGGCCGCGCCCGCCAGCGCTACCTCCGCCAGCCAGGGTTCAAGCCGGTCCAGGGTCAGGCGGTCCACGCCGTAGGCGTCGGCGACCTTCATCAGCATCTGGGCGTCGGCGGGCGGCAGCAGGGCGAACAATGACTGGCCGGGCGGCAGGACGCCCAGGCCGGCCGCCAGCTGGGCGACCTGGGCCTGGCTGGCCGGGTCCATGGGCAGCTCGAACCAGACATCGTCGGCGCGGGCCAGGGCTGCATCCAGCGCCGCGGGCCGCCACTTGAGCCCCGGTGGCAGGATGTGGACCGAACCGAACAGCACCAGTTCGGAGTCCGCGTCCCTGACCATCCACACGGGCGGGGCGGCGCGGGCCGCCAGGGCGCACGCCAGCGCGACGGCAAATCCGATAAAGGCCGCTCTCATTTCTGGCAGACCGGGCAGTAGAAGGTGGAGCGCCCGGCCTGGAGCTTGCGGTCGATCACGCCGGTGCAACCGTCGTTACGGCACGGCTGGCCTTCGCGGTCATAGGTGCGGAAACGATGCTGGAAATAGCCCAGGGCCCCGTCGGTCTGGGCGAAGTCGCGCAGGGTGGAGCCGCCGGCCTGGATCGCCTCGGCCAGCACCGCCTTGATCTCCGGAACCAGCCTCGCCAGCCGCGCGGCCGGGACCCCGCCAGCCGGCTTGAACGGCGAGATGCGGGCGCGGTTCAGGGCCTCGCAGACATAGATATTTCCCAGGCCTGCGACCACGCGCTGGTCCAGCAACAGGGTCTTGGGCCCCTGTTTTCGCCCCGCGAAGGTGGTCCGCAGGCGCTCGACATCAAAGGCGGCGGACAGGGGTTCGGGGCCCAGGGCGGCGAACCAGGGATGCAGGTCGAAGGTCGCGGTATTGATCAGCGCCATGTATCCGAACCGACGCGGGTCGTAATAGGTCACCCGCGTGCCCGCCTCAGTCTCGAAGACAATGTGGGCGTGTTTGGGGTCGGGATCGGGAGCGGAGTGAAACTGGCCGGGCCGGCTGGCGCCGTCCGGTCTGGAGATCTCGAACCGGCCGCTCATGCCCAGATGCATGACCAGGGTGTCCTCGCGGTCCAGGCGGGCCAGCAGGTACTTCGCGCGGCGCTCCAGCTTCGTGATGGTGGCGCCGGTCAGGAACTGCACGAAGTTCGGCGGCAAGGGAAAACGCAGGTCGGGCCGCCGCGCCTCGACGCGCGCCAGCCTGTGACCCTCCAGCACGGGGGCCAGGCCGCCGCGCACTGTCTCGACCTCGGGAAGCTCGGGCATGCGGCCTTAGTAGCGGTTGCGGCGCGGGCGCCAAGGCGCGTCAGCGCCACAAAGTTGGAACCCCGGATTTCCACGGATTTCGAAGAGGGCGCGGCGGCCATCCGTGCAAATCCGTGAAATCTGTGGTCTGCCTTGCGGCTACGCCGCTCTCACTGCGCCTAGGCTTCGCGTCCGTGGGCGGTTAAAGACGCGGCCATGACTGGGCCTTCCGCCACATTCGGCTTTCGTGATGTCGACGCCGCCGACAAGGCGGGACTGGTGCGCGGGGTCTTCGACCGGGTCGCCTCGCGCTATGACCTGATGAACGATCTGATGAGCGCCGGCCTCCATCGGCTCTGGAAGGATGCGGTCGCCTCGCGACTGAACCCGCAGCCGGGCGAAACCATCATCGACTGCGCTGGCGGCACCGGGGACATGGCGCGCCGCTTCGCCAAACTGGCCCGGCGGGCCCAGCTGCGGCGCGGGGGCGACGACGCCCAGGTATTTGTAATCGACTACAATGCCGAGATGATCGCCGCCGGTCGCGAGCGGGGCGGCCTGCCAGAGATCGCCTGGGCCGTGGGCGACGCCCAGCGCCTTCCGCTGCCGGACGCGGCCGCCGACGCCTATGTGATCAGCTTCGGGATCCGCAATGTCACCGATATCCCGGGCGCCTTGGTCGAGGCGCGGCGGGTGCTGAAACCGGGCGGCCGGTTCCTGTGCCTGGAGTTCTCGCGACCGGTGACCGAGGCGCTGCGCGCCGCCTATGACGCCTATTCCTTCAAGGTGATCCCGGAGATCGGCGCGCGGGTGGCCAACGACCGGGAGAGCTACCAGTACCTGGTGGAGAGCATCCGCCGGTTCCCGGACCAGGCGCGGTTCGCCGGCATGATCCGCGACGCAGGCTTCAGCCAGGTGGGCTGGACCAACTTCACCGGCGGCGTCGCGGCGCTGCACACCGGGCGGGCGATCTAGCGCACATGGCCTCGGTGGGCGCCTTCCTGCGGCTGCTCGGGGCCGGGTGGACGCTGGTCCGCAACGACGCCCTGCTGCCCAAGGAGATCGAGGGCTTCTATTCCACCGGTGTGCGGACCCTGGCCAACGGCCTGCGGCTGTTCGCCAGCGACCGCCACGGGCGTCCCGGCGAGCGGCTGGCGCGGTCGTTCGAGCACCTGGGGCCCGTGGCCATCAAGCTGGGGCAGTTCCTGTCCACGCGCTCCGATATCTTCGGCCGCGCCTTCGCCGAGGACCTGGGACGACTGAAAGATCGCCTGCCACCGTTTCCGACCCACCTGGCGAGGGCCGAGGTGGAGCGCGAACTGGGGCGGCCGATCGCGGCGGTGTTCTCGACGTTCGGCGAGCCGGTGGCAGCCGCGTCGCTCGCCCAGGCGCACGACTGCGTGCTGCTGGACGGCCGCCGGGTGGCGGTGAAGGTGCTGCGGCCAGGGATCGAGCGGCGGATCACGGACGACTGCGCCGTGCTCGGCCTGGCGGGGCGGCTGCTGCAGCGGTGGGCGCCGCCGGTGCGCCGGCTGGAGCCGGAGGCCTTTGCCCGGACCGTGATCCGCGCCACCGAGCTTGAGGTGGACCTGCGGCTGGAGGCGGCCGGGGCCGACGAGCTGGCCGAGGTGATGGCCGCCGACGGCTATATGGCTTCGCCCAAGGTGGTCTGGGACGGGGTCGGCAAGCGGGTGCTGACCATGGAGTGGGCGCAAGGCCTGCCGCTGTCGGACGACGCCTGCCTGGAGCAGCCGGGCCTCGACCGCAAGGCGCTGGCCGATAACCTGACCCGCGCCTTCCTGGCCCAGGCGCTGGACAAGGGCGTCTTTCACGCCGACCTGCATGAGGGCAACCTGTTCGCCGCCGCGCCGGCGAAGCTGTTCGCGGTCGATTTCGGAATCATCGGGCGCCTCGGCGTGGTCGAGCGGCGCTACCTGGCCGAGATCCTCTGGGGGTTCCTGCGACGCGACTACGAGCGGGTGGCCCAGGTCCATTTCGACGCCGGCTATGTGCCGTCCCACCATAGCGTGTCGGCCTTCGCACAGGCGCTCAGGGCCGTGGGCGAGCCGGTGTTCGGCCGGGTGGCCAATGCAGTGGCGATGAGCCGGGTGCTGACCCAGCTGTTCGAGATCACCGCCCTCTACGAGATGCGTCTGCGGCCGGAACTCGTGCTCCTGCAGAAGACCATGGTGACGGTCGAGGGCGTCGCCCGCCGCATCGACCCCGCCCACGATATCTGGGGCGCCGCTGAACCGGTGGTCCGCCGCTGGATCGCCCGCGAGCTCTCCCCCATCAGCCGCATCAAGCAGCTGGCGGGCGAGGCCGGGACCGCCCTGCGCAACATCGCCCGCCTGACCCAGGCCCAGCCGGTCGCCCAGCCGCCGCCCGTCGCGGGCTCGAACGCGCTGCTTTGGTTCGCCCTGGGGGCCGCCGTGGCAGGGGGAGCGTTTCTGGTCGGCGTGATGTTCGGCTAGCGCCGCGCCCAAGGCCCGCCCATCCCGGAGAACGCCCGGATGGGCGGATCAGAGCGCGCTTCTAAGCGTCGTCGTCCCGGTTCCGCCGCGAGGCCTGCCGCCGCGTCTCCCGCGACTTCTGTTGCTCCCAATAGGCCATGCCGTCGTCCGGCTTGAACATCGTGCGCGGCGCGCCCTCCTTCGAGGCCACGGCGAAGATATTGCCCTTGGGGTCGTAGAACAGAGTGTCGCCGTTCTTCCGCGTCATCGTCAGCGTGCCCTTGGGCGGATGATCGACGAAGGCATGCGCCTTGCCGACGAAGCTTTCGACGTCGCGGGCGCCAAAGGCGGCCCCGTTCCGGTCGAAAGCGCGCTGGGCGTTCTCGTTGGCCGAAGACTTGCGGCTGGCTGACCACATGGGCTTGCCGCCCACCAGCTTCACCGGCTCTCTGCGGTGATCGACCTGGGGCGTATCGTCGGATGCCGACGGGCTATTGGCATAGGCCGATGGCGCGCCATTGGTCGCCATCTGGGTTCCCGCGGCCTGCTTGCGGGCGACCGCCGACGGGCCGTTGTCACAGGCGGCCAGGGCCAGAGCCGCGACCCCTGCGGCCACCAGAAGCGTTGCCCTCATTACAGGCATGGTTGTGGACATGTTTTCCTCCTGCGGAAGCTGCATCGGAACAAAGAATGAACACAGCTTCGCGGGTTTGTCGAGTCCCCTCCGATGCCCTAAATCGAGCGCTCGAAAGCGGGGTGCGCCCGCCTTGAGCGAGTGTGGCCTTGAGCGAGAAGCGGGTTCTCCTGATCGTGGGCGGCGGGATCGCCGCCTACAAGGCGCTGGAGCTGACGCGGCTGCTGCGCAAGGCCGGCGTGGGCGTGCGGCCGATCCTCACCAAGGCCGGCGCCGAGTTCGTCACCCCGCTCAGCCTGTCGGCCCTGGCCGAGGACAAGGTCTACACCGAGCTGTTCAGCCTCACCGACGAGGCGGAGATGGGCCATATTCAGCTGTCCCGCTCGGCCGACCTGGTGGTGGTGGCGCCCGCCACCGCCGACCTCATGGCCAAGGCGGCGCACGGCCTGGCCGGCGACCTGGCCGCCACCACCCTGCTGGCCACCGACAAGCCGGTGCTGATGGCGCCGGCCATGAACGTGCGGATGTGGGCGCATCCGGCCACCCGGCGGAACCTGGCGACCCTGAAGGCCGATGGCGTGCTGTTCGTTGGCCCCGATGAGGGCGCGATGGCCTGCGGCGAGTACGGCCCGGGCCGGATGGCGGAGCCGGCGGCGATCTTCGCGGCGGTGATGGCGGCGCTGGACGGCGGCGGACGGCCCTTGGCGGGCCGGCGCGCGGTGATCACCGCGGGGCCGACAGCCGAGCCGATCGACCCGGTGCGGTTCCTGAGCAACCGTTCGTCCGGCAAGCAGGGCTATGCGATCGCCGCCGCCCTGGCCGCCCTGGGCGCCGAGGTGACGCTGGTGAGCGGGCCGACCGCCCTGCCGGCGCCGGCCGGCGTGACCCGCGTCGACGTGGAAACCGCGCGCCAGATGCTGGCCGCCTGCGAGGCGGCCCTGCCGGCCGACATCGCCGTCTGCGTCGCGGCGGTCGCCGACTGGCGGCCTGAGACCACCGGGACCGGCAAGATCAAGAAGGGCGCGGGGGGGCCGCCGGTAATTTCCCTGGTCGAGAACCCCGACATCCTCGCCACCCTGTCGAAGGCGGCCCACCGCCCCCGGCTGGTGATCGGCTTCGCCGCCGAGACCGACCAGGTCGAGGCCTACGCCCAGGCGAAGCTGGCCCGGAAGGGCTGCGACTGGATCGTCGCCAATGACGTCAGCATCGCCGGCACGATGGGCGGCGACGACAACGCCGTGGCTATCGTCTCCGGCGCGGGAATCGAGCGATGGGTGCGGATGGCGAAGGGCGAGGTGGCCCGCAGGCTCGCCGCCCGCATTGCTCAGGAGTTCCAGTGACCGGCCCCCCCACGGGACCTATCGTCCCGATCACCCGCCTGCCCCATGGCCAGGGCCTGCCGCTGCCGGCCTATGAGACCGCCCAGGCGGCGGGCATGGACCTGCGCGCGGCGGTCCCGGACGACGCGCCGATCGTGCTGCGGCCAGGCGACCGGTTTGCCGTACCGACCGGCTTGGCCTTCGCCCTGCCTGCGGGTTTCGAGGGCCAGGTGCGGCCGCGCTCCGGGCTGGCGTTCAAGAACGGCGTCACCTGCCTCAACACGCCGGGCACCATCGACGCCGACTACCGGGGCGAGGTGAAGGTGATCCTGATCAACCACGGCCCCGAGGACTTCGCGATCCGCCGCGGCGACCGCATCGCCCAACTGGTGATCGCGCCTGTCGTCCAGGCCCGGTGGACGGAGGTCGATAGCCTGGACGAGACCGCGCGCGGGGCGGGCGGGTTCGGCTCCACCGGCGGCCGCTGAGGTCCGTCCCTCGCCCTTCGCCGCGCGCGAACCTGTCATCGACGCCCGATTGTCTGTTCGATGATCGTCATGCGATAGTCAGCTCTACCTTTGGTGGGGGGCGACGATGGCAGGCAAGCACGGCACGAGCACGCGCGCGGTCAACAGCCTGAAGGCGGGGGAACTGGGCGGCGGCAAGTTCGACCGCCTCTTCCCCGACCTGAAGGTCGCGATCTACGGCGACGACAACGAGAAGGAATTCCCCGGCTCGCGCGCGGCGCTGATCGCGCTGGCCGAGACGATGATCGACAACGACGCCGGCGTGCCGATCGACGAGCCGGAACCCGAGGACGAGAACGCCGCGATCGCGTCGGGCTACACCTACCTCGGCCAGTTCATCGACCACGACCTGAGCTTCGACCCGGCGGCGATCTCGGAGCGGGTGCTGGATCCCCGGGCGGCCACCGACTTCCGCACTCCGCGCTTCGACCTGGACAGCCTCTATGGCAAGGGCCCCGACGACCAACCCTACCTCTACCAGGCCCCGGACTACGGGAAGTTTCACCTGGGAACGGACGTGGCGCCCCCCGGGTTGGGCAAGACGCGTCCCGACCTGGTCCGCAACGCCGACGGCCGGGCGATCATCGGCGACCCGCGCAACAATGAAAACAAGCTGGTCACCCAGGTCCACGCCCTGATGCTGGCCTTCCACAACACCGTCTGGGACCATACGCTGGCGGGGACCGGACGCTTTCACAAAGTCCGCGAGACGGTGCGCTGGCACTACCAGTGGCTGGTGGTCCACGACTTCCTGGCGAAAATCCTCGATCCCGTCGTCTGGACCCGCTACTTCGGCGCCGGCAAGCCGAAGCTCACTTTCTACAAGGGCGGCAAGTTCGGCCCGTTCATCCCGGTGGAGTTCTCGGTGGCCGCCTACCGGCTGGGCCACTCGATGGTGCGCCCCTCCTATTCGCTCAACAAGACGGTCTTCCAGGTCGATGGCGGGCCGCGGATTCCGATCTTCAAGAAGGGCGTCGGCCCGCTCTCGCAGCTCAACGGCTTCGAACCGGTCCCCAAGGACTGGGGCCTGGACTGGGGCTTCTTCTTCCCGGGCGTGAAGAGCGTCCAGCCGGGCAAGGACTTCGTGGTCCCCCAGCCCAGCTACCGGATGGACAGCGTGCTGGTGATGCCGCTGGGCGACCTGCCCGACCACCACTCGCCGATCCCGGCCGAAAACTCCCTGCCGGCGCTGAACCTGCTGCGCAGCCGCCTGCTGGGCCTGCCTAGCGCCCAGGACGTGCACAAGGCGCTCACCGACCTCGGCGTGCCGCTGGGCGCCCCGCTGTCGCAGGACGAGCTCTGGCAGGCGGAAGGCAACGTGCCGGAAAGCCTGCTACAGGCCCGCCGCGCCCTGCCGACCAAGTTCCCGTTCTTCAAGACCGCCGCGCCGCTGTGGTTCTACATCCTGCGCGAGGCGGAGATTCGGTCGAAGGACGCCGGCGGCCGGGGCGGCAAGCACCTCGGGCCGCTCGGCAGCACGATCGTGGCTGAGACGTTCGCGGCCCTGTTGCTGGCCGACAGCGAGGCCTACATCAACGCCGCCGCGCCCTGGAAACCGACCCTGCCGTCCGCCACGCCGGGCACGTTCGCGATCACCGACGTCATCAACTTCGTGGACGCGGGCTGAGGGCGCCTACTCCCCCTCGCCCAGTTCGCGGGCCTCTTCCGGCAGCATGATCGGCACCCCATCGCGGATGGGGTAGGCCAGCCGCGCGCCCTTGCTCACCAGTTCGGCCTTGGCGCGGTCGTAGGTCAGGGGGCCGTGCGTCACAGGGCAGACCAGCACCTCCAGCAGGCGCGGATCGACGTCGGCTTCGAGTCCAAAGGTCTGGGGATCGCTCATGGCCCTCGTCTACTGCAGGTGGGGCGGCGCGTCATCCGGATCGGAGGCGTTGATCTCCAGCAGGGCGGTCAGCGCCTCGAAGCGGGCAGCCAGATCCGGGGCTTCCAGGAAGGCCTGCTTCTCCGCCGGCTCGAACGGCAGGCCCATGCAGAGGCTGTTGACCAGGGCCTCCAGCGGCGCGTCGTGGGCGGTCTCCCAGTCGATGTCGAGTTCGCGGTGGTTCAGGTAGCGCTTCAGCGCTTTGGCGAAGCGGACGCGCGCCGTCTCACCGGCCACGGCGCGCTCGTCGCGGTCGAGATCGACACCGAAACGGTCATACCGCGCGCGCAGCTGGCGGTAGGGCAGGCGCAGGTTCAGCTCCTCGCCGGCCTCGAAGCGGCAGATGCCGGTCAGGGTGATCAGGTAGCGACCGTCCGAGGTCTCGTTGTAACTGGTGATCCGCCCCGCACAGCCGACCACGGCCAGCTGCGGCCGTTCCCGGTCGCCGCCCGCGCGGGTCTGGATCATGCCAATGATGCGGTCGCCGACCATGACGTCGTCGATCATGTTCAGATAGCGCGGCTCGAAGATCTGCAGCGGCAACTCGCCGCCCGGCAGCAGCACCGTCCCGTTCAGCGGAAACACCGGGATCAGCTGCGGCAGATCGGCGACTTGCCTGTAGGGCGCCATGACCGGGACCTTCAACTGAACAGGATCGACGAGAGCTTGCGGCGTCCCTGCTTGGCGACGTCGGACATGTAGCCTGCCGCCTCTAGGACCGTCAGCAGTTGCTTACGGGCCGCTTCCTCGTTCCAGGCGCGGTCACGGCGGATGCTTTCGATCAGCTGGTCCACCGCCTCATGCATCTGGCCCGACGCGGCCAGCGCCTTGGCGAACTCCAGCCGCGCTTCGTGGTCGTCGCCATCGGCGGCGATTCGCGCCTCGAACTCGGCGGTCTCCGACGGCGCCTCGGCCGCCAGCGCCAGGGCGGCGCGCACCGCGTCGATGTCGGCGTCCTTGGCCCCCGGCGGGGCCATGTCGAGCACCTCGGCCGCGCGCTCCAGGTCGCCGGCCTGCTGGTATAACCGGGCCATACCGCCGATGGCCTTCACGTGGGTCGGGTCCATCTGCAGGATCTCAGCGTAGGCCTGGGCCGCGCCGCCCATGTCGCCGAGGTCCCGCGACTCCTTGGCCATGGCCAGCAGCTCGTCCGTCGGCGACACCGCGCCCGCTCCGCCCTGCTGGGCGATGCGATCGATGAACTGCTTCACCTGGCTGTCGGGCAGGGCGCCCATGAAGCCGTCCACCGGCTTGCCGTCCACGAAGGCGAACACCGCCGGGATCGACTGCACCCGGAGCTGGCCGGCGTAGGCCGGGTTCTTGTCGATATCGACCTTGACCAGCTTTACGGCGCCCTTGGCGGCGACCACGGCCTTTTCCAGGGCCGGGCCCAGCTGGCGGCAAGGGCCGCACCAGGGCGCCCAGAAATCGACAATCACCGGCGTGGTCTTCGACATCTCGACCACATCGGCCATGAAGCTGGCGTCGGTGGTGTCCTTGATGAGGTCGGCCGGGCCCGGAGCCGGCTTGCCTTGGGTTTCCCCGATCAGGGTCATGGCCTGAAAATCCCTTGCGTCGTAGGCGACATACGTTTCGTCCCTAAGATGGTCGCATCCGCGGCGCGCTTCAACGGAGGCCAGCTCACCCAACCACCATCATCGCGACAAAATCCACCACGAGGGGGTTACGCCCACGGCCGCAAGGAAGCGGTGGAAGCCTTCACCCGTCACCGAGGTGGTGGCGGTATTGGTCAGGGGGTGGAAATTCACCCGCTCCGCCACCGCCAAAGTGCGGTCCAGCACGAAGCGCACGCGATGCCCGGCATCGTTGATCAGCCCGAAGGCGGTCACCGAGCCTGGGGTCACGCCCAGGGTCTCGGCCATCAGCTCCGGCTTGCCGAATGACAGCCGGGCCGAGCCGATCACCGTGTGCAGGCGCTTCAGGTCAATCCCGGCATGCCCTTCGGCCGAGATCAGCCACAACTGGTCCCTGGCGTCCTTCAGGAACAGGTTCTTGGTGTGAGCGCCGGGGATCGCGAGCTTGACCGCTTCGCTTTCCCCGACCGTGAACACCGCCGGATGCTCGTGCGTCGTCTGGTCCACGCCAAGGTCGGCCAGGAAGGCCAGCAGGTCGTCGCGCGTCTTCATGCCCGCGCTTGATAGCCGAATTGGAAAGGAAGGCGAACTGGACGGGAAGGGCACGCGGGCCTTAGACGTCAGGGACAAACCGCCTGGAGGTCCTGTGAGCCAACCCCGCATGGAACTGGAGTGCTTCCCGACCACCGAGCGGCCGCCGGAGATCGTGCCCGGCCGGCCACAGCGCGACTGGATGGACACCTTCACCGCGCGCCACCCCTACCGTTGCCTGCCGCTGAGCATGGCCAACTCGTCGGGCTGGGAGATCCTCTGCCCGGTGGCCTTCACCGCCGAGTGGAACGGCGGGCTGATGCAGGCTGACCTGACGCTCCGCCCCGACTACCCGAACCCCGACTTCCACCGCCTGGCCACCAGCCACTTCAGCCACGGCGTCCTCACCCTGCACCCCGGCTACCTGTTCCGCACCCCGCCCGGCTGGTCGATGCTGGCCCAGGGCCCGCCCAACCACATCAAGGACGGCATTCAGGCCCTGGCGGGCGTGGTGGAAACCGACTGGCTGCCCTTCCCCTTCACGATGAACTGGATGTTCACCCGGCCCGGCAAGGTGCGCTTCGAGAAGGGCGAGCCGTTCTGTTTCATCACCCTGATCCAGGACAAGACCCTGCACGAGATCCAGCCGGTGATCCGGCCGATGGATTCCGACCCGGAGCTGCGCCACCAGTACGACGTCTGGGAGAAGCACCGGAGCGAGTTCAACCAGCGGATCTTCCGCGGGGATCCGGAGGCGACCAAGGAGGCCTGGCAGCGCTATTATTTCAAAGGCAAGTTCCCGGAAGAGGTCGATGCCCCCGCCCCGCAGGGCCACGTCAACAAGCGCCGCCTCAAGGCCCCGAAATTCCTTCGCTAGAATTGCCGCTTTGGCCGGCTTGCAAACCCAGGGGCCGTCTGCCATAAGGCCGCCTCTCGCATTTGGGCCCCCTCGACGGGGCCCTACGGAGCGCGGGCGTAGCTCAGTGGTAGAGCACAACCTTGCCAAGGTTGGGGTCGAGAGTTCGAATCTCTTCGCCCGCTCCAATTTTCGGACATTCAGCAGTGTTTTCCGCCATCTGGCGGCCGGGATCGTCGGTTTGGCGCTCTCGGCGGGCGTGGCGCGGGCCGAGTGGCGCGAGGTGACGTTTCCGAAGGCGGACGTGACGCTGCGGGCGGTGGCCGTTGGTGGCGGCGGGCACGTCGCCGTGTCCGGGTCGAAGGGGACCTACGGGGTCAGCGATGACGGCGGACGAACCTGGCGGATCGTCGCCATCCCCGACCGCCAGGGGCTGGATTTCCGGGGTCTGGCGATCACGGGGCCAGGATCGGCGGTGCTGATGAGCGCAGGCGACGCGGCGGCGGGCGGAGCTGGGACCGGGTCGCGGTCGGACCGCGCGGAACCTCGATCAGTCGGGACCTGGGCCGCACCTGGGCGCAGGCGGACGACGAAGCCTTCCACGCCGTCGCCTGTGCTCGGGCGCGGTGCGTGGCGGTCGGCGGCAAGGGTCGGGTCGGGGTCTGGGAAACGTCTGCGCCCCGCCGTTAGGCCGCCGCGCCGCGTCTAAAACCGCCGCGCGATGCCGACGTAGAGCTCGAGGTCCGGCGTGTCGCGAGTGAGGCCAGCGTTGGCGCCGGCGTCGAGCTGCAGGTTGGGCCCAGCCATCCAGGCGGCGGAAAGGTCGAAACTGGCCCGGCTGGCGTGGCGCCCCGGGTCCTCGTCGCGTTCGCCCCAAAGCTCCACCGCCACCGAGGCGCCGGCCAGCTCGTGGCTGATGGCGGCCGCGCCGCTGAACGCCAGGTGCGCGCCGTGGCCGTCCTCGTCGCGGCGGGCGTCCGCCTCCGGGGTCAGGCCCAGCGCAAAGCCGTGCGCCAGGTCGGCCGAGACCGGCAGCCGCGCGCCAGCTTCCCAGCCGCCGGCGCCCTGGCCGTGGGTGGCGGTCGGCGCGACGACGAACCCCTGCAGCGACACTGCGGGGCCCGCACCATCCGGGTCGGTCAGGGCCGAGCGGAATCCCAGGGTGAGGTCGCCGACCCCGCTGCGATGGGCGCCCGCGCCGCGCTCCAGGCTGAGCGGCGTCCAGGCGGCCTCCAGCTCGGTACGCCGGATGATCCCCAGGCGCAGCTCGGTCTGCCCCAGCAGATAGGCGTCCGGGCCCCGGTCCAGAGTGGCGTCGACCACGCCGGTCTCGATCTGCAGCCGGCCTTGGTCGAGGATGCAAGCCGGCGTCGCCTTGCCCGGCCGGTCGGCGCAGAATTCACGCTGCGGCGGCGCGGGCCTCTGCGCCTCGGCCACGCCACCAACCAGGAGCGCGACGACCAGCGCGGCGGCGAACCGACTAACCAAGGTTCAGGCGCGCCAGCATCGCCCAGAACACACTGTCCTTGCGCTGGCTGGTCTGGATGTCGGTCATCAGGCTGGACAGCCGGCCCTTGCCCTGGTCGCGGGCGGCGATGACCGTCTGGTTGTAGGCGCGGATGTTGGTCGGACCCTGCACCGCCGGCGGTGGCGGAGGCGCCTTCGCCGCGGGCGCCTTGGCGCCGGGCTTGCCCTTGGGGTTGGAGGCGATCTGCACCGGCGCTGATCCGGGCGGCCCCAGGTCGGCGGCGCGGATGTAGCCGGGCGAGCCGCCGACATCGATCTCCCACCAGCCGCCGTCGGCCTGGGCGGTCTTTGGCTTCACCTCACGGCCGGCCGGGAAGTTCATCAGCACGTCGGCCGAGGCGACCGGGGCCGAGCGCACCACCGTGGCCCGCAGCGCCACCAGCGGCGAAGCCGGAGCTGCCGCGGCCGGCGCCTGCTGGGCCTGGCGCATCTGCGGCGGCGCCATGGAGTCCCCGCCACCCTTGGCCGGCATGGACAGGCGCGTGGTGGCCGGGGCGGTCGCATAGGCCGGGGCCTGCCCGCCCAGCACGTCGGCTTCCGAGGCTCCGTCCGTCATCGCGCGGCCCTGGGTGAAGGTCTTGGCCATGCCGGTGTGCTGGTCGACCACCTCGCCGGTCAGGTCGATGTCCTTCTTGAGCGCGCTGGTCAGGTCGGTGCGCTCGCGCCGGATCGCCTTGCGGTCCTTGTCGTTGCTGGCGCCAGCCAGGCGCGTGTTGATATCGCTGAGCTGCGCCGAGCGGCAGTCCACCAGCGCATTGCCGCTGCTGACGATCTCACGGCTCACCGTCAGCTGGCGCCCGGCGTCCTGGTCGATGTTGAACGAGGCCTTCCTCAGGTCGCCGCCGGCCTCCTGCTCCTTCAGCCGGGCATAGGCGTCGGCGGTGGCGACGATGGCCACCAGCACGGCCAGGGCGGCATAGGCTTTCATGCTGTCGCCGCCGCCGTAGCTCAGGCCGCTGACGCCCGGCACCTGCAGGCCGACCGCGCCGGACAGCAGGTCCTGGCCAAACAGCATCCCCGCCGCGCTCGACGTCGGCGCGGCGCCCGGCTGCCGGGCCTGCTGCTGAGCCGCCATGCCGGCCGCGGCGCCCATCAGGCCGCCGATGCCGCCCATGGCCCCGCCGAGGCCACCGCCGCCCCGCCCGCCGCCCGGCATCGGGATACCGCCGCTCATAACGCCCTTGGCCAGCACGGTGGCGCCCTGCTTCAGGCCCTCGCCGATCGCGGCCCCCATCTTCGAGCGCTTCAGTTCCTTGTAGTCGGTGTCCAGCTTGACCAGGGGCGCGCGCTCGGTGGCGCAGGCGTTGAACGTCGCGTCGCCGCCCCTGCCCTGCGCCAGCACCGGCTGGACGTTGAGGCTCAGGAGCGCGATCGCGCTCACCGTGATCCGCAGGCGCCGTGACGGCATCGTTCGGCTCATGGTCTCGTCCCCTCGATCAGCGCGCGCCCAATCAGCGCACGCCCAGTCGTTGCAGGTCGTCGCGCGAGGCCTCGTCGCCGGCGGCGATAGCCTTGCGATAGTAGTCGATCGCCTTCTTGCGGTCAGGCGGCGCGCCCTGGCCGCTTTCATACATGACGCCCAGGTTGCGCATCGCCGCGGCGCTGCCCCGATCGGCGGCGGCCTGGAACAGCTTCAACGCCTCGGCCGGATTGGCCCGCACGCCCGCGCCGCGCGCCGTCAGGCTGCCCAGGCCCAGATAGCCCCGCGCGTCGCCGGCGTTGGCGGCCAGCCGGTAGTACTCCGCCGCGCGGCCGTAGTCCTGCGACAGACCCGAGCCGTTCTCCAGCATCACCGCCAGGCTGGACATGCCCTCGGAGTTGCCCTGCTCGGCCGCGCGCTGATACCAGGTGGCCGCCTGGACGTCGTCGCGGCGTACCGCCTGGCCGTCCTCATAGGCATAGCCCAGCCGCACCATGGCCTGGTCGTCGCCCGACACCGCGGCGCGCTGGTAGAGGGTGACCGCCTTGCGCGGATCGGCCGGCACGCCTTCGCCCCGCTCGTACAGGTCGGCCAGCTGGGCGATCGAGGGGCCGTCACCGGCGTCCACCGCCCGCTCCAGCCAACCGGCGCCCTGCCTGGGATCGGCAGGCACGCCACGGCCGCGCAGATAGGCTTCCGCCACCATGCCCATGGCTCCGGGCGAGCCCTTGTCGGCGGCCTTCTGAATCCACTGGAACCCGGCGCGCTCGTCCTTGGCGGTCCCGAAGCCGTTCAGCAGGCAGAGGCCCCAGTTGACCATGCCGCCGGCATGGCCGGCCTCGGCGGAGGCTTTGAACCATTTCGACGCCGCGGCGACATCCTTGGCCGCGCCCTTGCCGGTCAAGGACATGACGCCGAGGTTGTACATGGCCGCGCCGTTGCCTTGGGCCGCGGCGACGGTCCAGTCGCGGGCGGCCGAGCGGTAGTCGCCGCGGGCGAAGGCCTCGCGCGCGCTGACCACCTGCGCCTGTCCGGCCTGGGCCGAGCGGGTCGCCACCTGGAACGATCCGGGGCCGGCCTTCTCCATGGTGCGGATGCGGTTCTGGGCCAGCCGGCGGAACGATCCGGTGATCTCGCCGCGGTCCTGGGCGTCCATATAGGCCTTGAAGTCGGCCGGATCGTCAGAGTCCTTGATGGTCTGCCAGAAGACCTGGTCCTTCTCCCACTTGATCTTGGTCACGTCGGCCGCGCCGCCCGCGGCGGCGAGCACCGTCTTCGGCGGGCCGTTCGGATCGAAGGTCCAGTGGACGTCGGGCCAGATGCCCTGCAGATCCGGCGTCTGGGCGTTCTCAGTGATCCGGGCCACCTCGGCCTGGACGTAGGACGGCAGCTCGCCGACTGTCATGCCGGGCCGGGTGAGGCCCTGAGCCAGGGCGGTGGCGAAGGGGCTGTTGGCGGTGGCGCCGTCCTGGGCGACCTCGCCGGGACCGGCGGCCATCAGGGTCACCACCTGGACGGAGCTGGCGCTGGTCTCGCGAACCAGTCCGCGGGTGTTGCCGCCCAGGCTGCGCGAGGCCACCGGATTGTTGCGGCAGGCGTCGAGGATCACCAGCCGCACGAACCGGGCCCCGGTCAGCGCTTGGCCGAGCCGGGCCGATTCAACCGCGGTGCCGGTCAGCGCGCTCTTGCTGGAACTCACCGCGTCCTTGGGCAGCAGGTAGTTCACCCCGTCGATCATCGCCCCGTGGCCGGCGAAGTAGACCACGGCCGCGTCGGCGCCCTTCGACGCCTCCTCGAACGCGCCCAGGCCTTCCAGCAGTTCGATGCGATTGGGGTTGCTGAGCATGGTGACGGTGAAGCCCAGCTTCTGCAGGGTCTGCTGCACCAGCCGGGCGTCCTTGGCCGGGTTGGCCAGGGTCGGGACCTTCTCATAGGCCGAGACCCCGACGATGAGGGCGACGCGGCCGGCGGCCCAGGCGCTGGCGCCCAGGCCGGCGTTCACCACCAGGGCCAGGGCGAAAACGAACCAGCGCGCGCCCGATCGACGCGGCGACCGGCGCAATAGGGGCGATATCCGCACCCTAGACATGACGGGCAACCTCCAACCCTACGCGCACAACATACTCGGAAACCGCGCCTCCGACAGGGCGCGCTCCAAAAGCCTATTCGGCGAACACCCGGTCGTGGACGCCCTGAAGCGCCAGATTTTCGAGCCCTGGCCGTACATTAACGTCGTATTCGGGCGCCGATGTCATCGTGCCCGCGTGGCAGCCTCAAAAGAGAGGGTCGTCGGTGTTCGGACGGCTGTTTGACGAACGGTTTCGCGACAGTGCGGCGGGCGTGCTCGCCTACGCACCCGTACGCATCGTCATCGCTGTCATGGTCACCAGCTTCCTGGGTCTCGGCGTCGGCTGGCCGCAGGCGGCGGGCTGGGCTGGCGCGGCCCTGGCCGGGGAAGTGGTGATGCTCATCGCCGCGCGCTGGAGGGTCGAGGCCGAGCCGGATCTGGGCCCGGCGACCTGGGCCTGCGTGGCGGCCTATGGCGTGGCGATCCCCATCTGGTCGATGGCCGGCATCCTCCTCTGGACCTCGTCCAACCCGGCCTGCGTGCTGGCGGCCGCCGCCTTCTTCTCGGGCCACCTGCTCTACCTCCAGGCGTTCCACGGCCACTCGCCGGGGGCCGCCCTGCCGACCTGGTCGGCCTTTCTCGCGCCAACTGTCGTGCCGCTGATCTGGCCGCGATTTCATGGAACCGACCAGGTGATCGTCTGCCTGACCATCGCCGCGGCCGTACTCAACAGCACCGTCTGCGTTTGGATCAGCCTGAAGAAGTCGCTGCGGCTGCAAGAGGCCCAGGCCGCCATGCTGGCCACCAGTCAGGCCAAGAGCGAGTTCCTGGCGCGGATGAGCCACGAAATCCGCACGCCCCTGAACGGCGTGCTCGGCATGGCCCAGGCGCTGGCCGCCGAGACTGACCTGAAGCCCGGCCACCGCCAGAGCCTGGCCGTGATCCGCCAGTCCGGCGAGGGCCTGTTGACCATCCTCAACGATGTGCTCGACCTCTCCAAGGTTGAGGCCGGCCGCCTGGAACTGGAGGCGATCGGGTTCGACCTGGAGGCCACGGTGCGCGGCGCCCAGGAGACCTTCGCTCCGCAGGCCGCAGCCAAGGGCCTGGACTTCCGACTGATCTTCGCGCCGGCGGCGGCGGGGGTCTATCTGGGTGACCCGACGCGGGTGCGGCAGATCCTCTACAACCTGCTCTCCAACGCCGTGAAGTTCACTGAGGCCGGCGAGGTTTCGCTCAGCGTCGCGCTCGGGGCCGAGGCCCTGGAGATCGTGGTGGCCGATAGCGGCATCGGGATCGCGCCCGAAGCCGCGGACCGGCTGTTCGGTCGGTTCCAGCAGGTCGATTCCTCAACCACCCGCCGCTACGGCGGCACCGGGCTGGGCCTCTCGATCTGCCGCGAACTGGCCGAGCTGATGGGGGGATCGGTGGCGGCGCACAGCATGCCCGGCGTCGGCAGCCGCTTCATCGTCGTCCTGCCCCTGCGGCGATTGGGCGACGTCGCGGCCGCCGACGGACTCAGCGGCCACACCCCCCACGCCGACCTTTCGCGGAGCGAGGCGCAGATCAGCATCCTGGCGGCCGAGGACAATACGGTGAACCAGCTGGTTCTGAAGACACTGCTGGCCCAGGCGGGCCTCGAACCGACCCTCGTCGGCGACGGCCTCCAGGCCCTGGACGCGTGGCGCCACGGGGCCTTCGACCTGATCCTGATGGACGTGCAGATGCCGGTGATGGATGGGCTGGCCGCCACCTTGGCGATCCGCGCCGCCGAGGCGGCCGATCCCGGTCGCGGACGAATCCCGATCCTGGCGCTGACCGCCAACGCCATGCAGCACCAGGTGGCGGAATACCTGGCCGCCGGCTTCGACGGCCATGTGGCCAAGCCGATCGACGCGGCCAAGCTCTATGCGGCGATCGCCGCGGCCGCCCGGATCATCGGCGACGCCGAGGCCGAGGCCGAGGTGGCTTAGGTCGGACCGCTGTCGTCAGGACTTCGGCGGCGCCGGGTACTGGATGCGCGGCTTCAGATTCTCGATCACCGAGCGGGCGTCGAACGCCTTCACATCGCCCTGAGGCTTGGGGCCCTTGTCCATCACCACCTCGGCCGAAGCCTCGAACCGCTCGACGGTGCGCACATCGACCCGGTCGGTCCAGAAGGAGTCGCCCCAGAAGGGGTCCCAGCCGCGCCAGCCGAAGCCGCGGCCGTAGTAGCGCCAGGATGGGCGCCACAGGCCGTAGGCGCCGTACGAGGGCCGGTAGAAGGGGTCCGGCTCGACGTAGGTGCTGACCTTCTTGTCGGTGTCGCGCTCGACGATGGAGAACCAGTCGTAGCCGCTCTGCACCGTCAGCTCGGCCGCGCGGTAGAGCAGGTAGCCCTCCACGGTCTCACGCGTGGTCAGCGAGTTGCCGGCGAAGCTGACGCGGTAGCGGTTGGCCTCCAGCTTCGAATCCGAAAACCCGCCGCCGGTGGTCTGGCCTCGAACGAAGGGCTGGTAGGGCGTGGGTGTGGCGCAGGCCGCCAGGCCGGCGCTGAGCGCCAGGACGGCGGCAATGGTGGCGAATTTCCTCGACATGGTCTCGGCCTCGAACTGGCGCGTCCCCTTGGACGGCGGAATTAGCACCACAACACTCGGTCGCAATTGTGGTTGCCTTGTTGCAGGTCAGACGCCGGTCACCGCCACGACGTAGACGAGGCGACCGAGCCCCCCGAAGAGCAGTACGGCGGCGGCAAGCGCCTGGATCAGGAACCCCGTGCCGCGCTTCTCGGCGGCCGACGCATAGCCGCGCTGATAGAGGATCCGCCCCACGATCCACACCACGCCCAGGGCCGCGGCCACCAGGTCGTTCCAGTAGATCGCGAACAGCCAGAGCGCCGGCAGGAAGATCGGCATCCACTCCAGGGTGTTGTAGTGGGCCCGGATGGTCCGCTCCAGCAGCGGGTCGCCGGTCATCGCCGGCGCGGCGATGCCGCTCTTGCGCCGCGCGCCGGCGACCTGGAGGCCCATCCAGAAATAGGTCAGAACCGCCAGCAGGGTGACGATGGCGACGTAGGTGTGCGGTTGCATGGTTCGCGATCCCCGAGGGCT
The DNA here is from genome assembly GCA_943332615.1 of Phenylobacterium deserti. Taxonomy (GTDB): domain Bacteria; phylum Pseudomonadota; class Alphaproteobacteria; order Caulobacterales; family Caulobacteraceae; genus Phenylobacterium; species Phenylobacterium deserti_C. Next base: position 6,024 of record CALQQB010000007.1, on the reverse strand, counting down.
GGCGAACAAGCGCCGCCGTTCCGGGGACCTTGGCGCCTATCGCGCGCCGGGGGAACCTGGAGCGATCGACCCAGGCGACGAATGGTCTAAACGCGCTTGTCCCGCTTCGCCGCCACCCGCAGGCGCAAGGCGTTCAGCTTGATGAAGCCCGTGGCGTCGCGGTGGTCGTAGGCGACCTTGCCCTCCTCGAAAGTGACCAGGTCCTGGTCGTAGAGGGAATAGGCGCTGGTGCGGCCGATGATGCTGACGTTACCCTTGTAGAGCTTCACCCGAACCTGGCCGGTGACCTTGGCCTGGCTGAGATCGATGGCCGCCTGCAGCATCTCCCGCTCCGGGGCGAACCAGAAGCCGTTGTAGATGAGCTCCGCATAGCGCGGCATCAGTTCGTCCTTCAGGTGCATGGAGCCCCTGTCCAAGGTGATGGATTCAATTCCACGATGCGCCGCCAGCAGGATCGTGCCGCCGGGCGTTTCGTAGACGCCGCGCGACTTCATGCCGACGTAGCGGTTCTCCACCAGGTCCAGGCGGCCGACGCCGTTGTCGTGGCCCAGTTCGTTCAGCTTGGTCAGCAGGGTGGCCGGCGACATCGCCACGCCGTCGATGGCGACCGGGTCGCCCTTTTCGAAGTCCATCGTGAAGACGGTGGCCTTGTCCGGCGCGTCCTCGGGCGCGATCGTGCGCATGTGGACGAACTCCGGGGCCTCGACCGCCGGGTCCTCCAGCACCTTCCCCTCGGAGGAGGAGTGCAGCAGGTTGGCATCGACGCTGAAGGGCGCCTCGCCGCGCTTGTCCTTGGTGATCTGGATCTGGTGCTGCTCGGCGAACTCCAGCAGCGCCTCGCGGCTCTTGAAGTCCCACTCGCGCCAGGGGGCGATCACGTGGATGTCGGGCTCCAGGGCGTAGTAGGCCACCTCATATCGGACCTGATCGTTGCCCTTGCCGGTGGACCCGTGGCTGACGGCGTCGGCGCCGAGCATCCGGGCGATCTCGATCTGGCGTTTTGCGATCAGGGGCCGCGCGATGGACGTCCCCAGCAGGTACTGGCCCTCATAGACCGTGTTGGCGCGGAACATCGGGAATACAAAGTCGCGCACGAACTCCTCGCGCACGTCCTCGATGAAGATGTTCTCGGGCTTGACCCCGGCCGCCAGGGCTTTCGTCCGCGCCGGCTCGATCTCCTCGCCCTGGCCCAGGTCGGCGGTGAAGGTGATCACCTCCGCGCCGTACTCGGTCTGCAGCCACTTCAGGATGATCGAGGTGTCGAGCCCGCCGGAATAGGCGAGGACGACCTTCTTGATGTCGGCCATGACGATGGAGAGCCTTGCGCGAGAAACGAAAAAGTCGCGCGCCTATAGAGGCGAACCCATCACGGGTTCAAGCCTCGAGCGGTCGACAGTTCACTTGAACCGCCGAACGCTCAAGGCTCTTGCCCAAGGCTAGACCGTGACCTGCGTTCCCATCTCGACCACACGGCCCGGCGGGATCTTGTAGAAGTCCGTCGGGTTGGCGGCGTTCTTCATCAGGAAGATGAAGACCTTGTCCTGCCACAGCGGCATGCCGGACTGGGCCGAGGGCACCACGCTTCGTCGCCCCAAGAAGAACGACGTGGCCATGATGTCGAACTTCAGCCCCTGTTTGCGGCACAGCCCCAGGGCCTTGGGGATGTTGGGGCTCTCCATGAAGCCGTAGTTGATGATCACGCGCTTGAAGTCGTCGTTGATCGGCTCGATCCGCACGCGCAGGTCGTCGCTCACCCTGGGCGTCTCCGCGGTGGAGACGCTGAGGATGATGTTCTTCTCGTGCAGCACCTTGTTGTGCTTGAGGTTGTGCATCAACGCCACCGGCGCGGTGTCCGGGTCGGAGGTCAGGAAGATCGCCGTGCCGGGCGCGCGGTGGGGCGCCCTGGCCTTCAGGATTTCGACCAGCTCCAGCAGGGGCACGCTGTCGCGGCGGGTCTTGTCGGTTAGGATTTTCGCCCCGCGGTTCCAGGTCCACATGACGATCACCAGCGCCGCGCCCAGCACCAGCGGCAGCCAGGCGCCCTGCGGAATCTTCAGCAGGTTCGAGGAGATGAAGACGATGTCCAGGGCGCCGAAGCTGGCGGAGGCCAGCGCCGCCTGCCAGACCGGCCGCTTCCACATGTAGCGGACGATGTAGAAGAACAGCAGGGTGTCCACGAACATCGCGCCGGTGACGGCGATGCCGTAGGCGGCCGCCAGGTTGGTGGAGCTGCGGAACATGAACAGCAGCAGCAGCACACCGACCAGCAGCAGGTTGTTGACCGACGGCACGAAGATTTGTCCGGCCTGGGTTTCCGAGGTCCGGCGGATGTCGATGCGGGGGAACAGGCCGAGTTGCACGGCCTGCTGGGTCATGGAGAAGGCCCCGGTGATGACCGCCTGGCTGGCGATCACGGCCGCCATCGTGCCCAGCAGCAGCACCGGCCAGTAGACCTCCTGCGGGATCATCTCGAAGAACGGGTTGATCCGCGCCTCGGGGTGCGCGAGGACCAGGGCGCCCTGCCCTAGATAGTTCAGCAGCAGGCAGGGCAGCACCAGCACCAGCCATGCGGCCTGGATCGGCTTCTTCCCGAAATGCCCCATGTCCGCGTACAGCGCCTCAGCCCCGGTGACCGCCAGGAACACGCTGCCCAGGATGACGAAGCCCAGGAAGCCGTTGTCGATCAGGAACGTGACGCCGAACCAGGGCGACAAGGCGCGAAACACCGAGGGGTCGTCGGCGATGTGGTGGAGGCCGAGCCCCGCCAGCACCAGGAACCAGACCGCGGTGATCGGCCCGAAGAACCGGGCCATGCTGGCGGTGCCGCGCGACTGGATCAGGAACAGCGAGATGAGGATGCCGGCCGCGATCGGCAGCACCCAGTCGGCCGCCTCTTTCGGGACCCCGGGCGCGTCGCGCAGACCTTCGACAGCGCCCATGACCGAGACGGCCGGCGTGATGATCCCGTCCGCGTAGAACAGCGCCGCGCCCAGCATCCCCAGGCCGAAAATGATCGCTGAGCGCTGCCCGGGGCTGACTCGCTGGGCCAGCGCCATCAGGGCCAGAGTGCCGCCCTCGCCCTTGTTGTCGGCGCGCATCAGGAACACAACGTACTTGACGGTGACCACAAGGATCAGGGCCCACGTGATCAGCGAGACCACGCCGAGCACGGCGAGCTCGCCGCCGCCGCCGCCCTTCGAATGAGCAAGGGCTTCACGCATGGCGTAGAGCGGGCTGGTCCCGATGTCGCCGAAAACGACGCCGACAGACCCCACTGCGAGCGCCCAGAACTTCTCCTTGGGCGCGTGATGCGTCCCTTCCGCTCCGCTGACGGGAGCGCCGGCCGGATCAGCCATCCAATATCTCCGGGAACGAACGCACTGTTCCCTAAGGCGGCCCGATGCCGTCACGCGGCCGGCGCGATACACCCAATCCGAACGCCGTACAATCGCATGGCGCGGGCGAGGCGAGCGATCACTCAACCGTGGCCTTCAAGGCATCATACCGCGCCCGAGTTTCGGGCGGCTTAACTCCGAGGACACGCATGGATCGAAAGTTGGCCTTGGTGACCGGCGCCTCAGCCGGAATCGGCGCGGCCTTCGCGAGGCTGCTGGCGGCGAAGGGCCATGACCTGGCTTTGACCGCCCGGCGGACCGATCGGCTGGAGGCGCTGGCGGGAGAGCTTCGGGGGCGGCACGGCGTCGAGGCCGTGGTCATCGCCGCCGATCTTGCAGACCCCAAGGCGCCGGCCGCCATCATGGACACGCTCGCCGCCCAGGGTCGCGGCGTCGATGTCCTCATCAACAATGCCGGCTACGGTGTGCCGGGCGACTATCGCGAGGTGAACTGGGCGGACCACGCGGCCTTCATCCAGGTGATGATCACCGCCCCTTGCGAGCTGGCGCACCGGGCGCTGCCCGGCATGCTGGAGCGTGGCTTCGGGCGGATCGTCAACGTCGCCTCCCTGGCTGGGCTGATTCCCGGCGTCCCGGGCGCGAGCCTCTACGGCGCGTCCAAGGCCTGCCTCGTGAAATTCACCGAGAGCCTGCACGTGGAGGTGGCCGCCGCCGGCGTCCACGTCTCGGCCCTGTGCCCGGGCATGACCTATTCGGAGTTCCACGACGCCAACGGCACACGGCGCCAGATGAGCGCGGCGATCCCGGCCTGGATGTGGCAGGACGCCGAAACGGTGGTCGCGGCTGGCTATGCGGCGATGGAGGCCAACCGCGCCATCTGCGTCCCCGGCCTGCCCAACAAGGCGGCCGCCACCCTGGTGAAGATCATCCCGGAAAGCTGGGCCCTGGCCCTGATCGCTGCCGGGTCACCCGTGCGCAAGCCTCAGTAGGGATGGGCCACACCGGGACGGATGAAGCCCGTGGTGCTGGCTGCGAACCCGGCCAGGATGAACTGCACGGCCAGCGCGCAGAGGATCAGCCCCAGCACCCGGACCACGATGGTCAAGCCGATGCGCCCCAGGATACGGGTCAGGATCGGCGTCGCCAGGAACGAGGCCAGGGTCGCCACCGACACCGCCGCGATCGCGCCCACCCCCACCGCCGCGCCCTGCATGCCGAACTGCTTGGCCTGGCTGGCGTAGATCACCACCGAGGAGATCGCGCCGGGGCCGATCAGCAGCGGCATGGCGAAGGGCACGATCATCATCTCGAAACGCTTGCGCACGAAGGCGCGGCCCTGGCCGACCACGCCATCCGCCGCCCCCGCGCCGCTGGCGGAGAAGTCGTCACGGGCCATCTCGAGGCCCAGCAGGAACAGGATGACACCGCCGGCGATCCGGAACGCCGGCAGCGAGATTCCGAAGAACTGCAGCAGGCTCAGGCCCGTGAAATAGAAGAAGGTCAGGAAGACGAAGACGAACAGCGAGATGTAGAGGCTGATCCAGGCGCGATCGCGCGCCTTCACCCCCGCCGTCGCCGCCGCGAACAGCGGGACGTTGCCGACGGGATCGATCAGGGCGAACAGCGCGACGAAGAAGTTGACCGCGAACTCTGTCTGGCTCATCCCTCGGTCTTAGCCCAAATCGCAGCTCGCGGACCACACCCCGCCCTCACGGAGCCATGCCATGGTCGCCGCCGCCACGTTCGCGCAGCCCACGCCGGGGGAAAACGACGGCAAGGCCGATCCTCGCCTGATCGTGCCGCTGGACCTGCCCACAGCGGACGCGGCCCGGAGCATGGTGCGCTCACTCGGGGACACCGTCAGCTTCTACAAGGTCGGCCTGGAGCTCTTCGCCACCGGCGACGGCATGAGCCTCGCCCGCGAGCTGAAGGCGGCGGGCAAGCAGGTGTTCCTCGACTGGAAGCTGCATGACATCGGCGCCACCGTGCAGCGGGCCGCCGCGGTGCTGGCGGGCTCAGGCTGCGACTTCCTCACGGTGCATGGCGAGCCGCAGGTGATGGCCTCAGCGGTGCGCGGGCGCGGGGCCTCGAACCTGAAGATCCTCGCCGTCACGGTGCTGACCAGCCTTACCGACGAGGACCTGATCGAGACCGGCTACCACGAGACCGCCCGCGCCCTTGTCGAGCGCCGCATCCACCAGGCTATCGCCACCGGCTGCGACGGCGTGATCGCCAGCCCGCACGAAGCCGCGCTGGCCCGCGCGCTGGGCGGCAAGGACTTCCTGGTGGTGACCCCCGGCGTGCGCCCCGACTGGTCGGCGAAGAACGATCAGGCCCGCGCCGCCACCCCGCTGGACGCGCTGCGCGCCGGCGCCTCCCACATCGTCTGCGGCCGCCCGATCACCGCCGCCAACGACCCGCAGGCCGCCGCGCGGCGGGTGGCCGGGGAGATGAGCGGGGCCTGAGTCAACATCCGCCCCATCGCGGGATGGCCACTCCCCTTGACAACCGCTGCCAGTTGTTCTACTTTTGTTCCATGGCCAGCGACGCTGACATGATCGAGGACAACAGCCGCCTGCTGCGCAGCCTGGCCGAGCTCAGCCTGGCCATGGCCGGCGATCTTCAGGCCGCCCTCGCCAAGGCGGACAACGTCAGGGACGTCCTGGGT
>CALQQB010000006.1 GCA_943332615.1 Phenylobacterium deserti | reverse complement strand
CATAGCCCGCTCAGCCAATCGGCAATGAACCCCACGCGCTGATCCATGGCGCAGCTCTCCAACCAAGGCATCGGCAAGTCCCCCTACCGACAGAGAACTGTCACCCATCCTTCCGGTCGATTCCGTCACCCCTCTATCCGGTCAGGACATAGTTCGCTTCCCCTCCCCGTGCCTGTTCAGACGGGGGAGGGGAAGGCGCTACCCTATGCCGCCAGTTCCGCCGCCCGCGCGCCGGCCAGATAGTCCATCTTGCCTAGCGGTACGCCCTGGCTGCGCAGCAGGCCGTAGGCCGTCACGACGTGGAAGAAGAAGTTCGGCAGTGAGAACTGGTTCAGGAAATCTACCCCCGTGAACGTCATCGTCCGCCCCGGGAGCGGCAGCTCAATTGTACGGCTTTCGGCGCCGTTCACCTGCTCAGGTTTGATCGAAGCCACGAAGGCGATGGTCTTGGCGATGCGTTCCTTCACCTCCGCCCAGGTGGTCTCGGTGTCTGCATAGCTGGGCGGCGGCACGGCGGCCAGCCGGGCCACGCCGCCCTTGGCCGCGTCGCTGGCCATTTGAATCTGGCGGGTGAAGACCGCCATGTCGGGCGCCAGCTTCACGTCCAGGTAGCTTGCCGGATCGACCCCACCCGCCTTCGCATGCGCCTCCGTCTTCTCCAGGATCGCCGCCAGGTTCTTCAGGGTGCTGAGGTAGGTCGGGATCGAGACATCGTAGAACGACACGGACATGCAAGGCTCCAAGGCGAAGGTTTGAAGTCGGCTACATAGAGACGCCCGCGCCTGGGCCCAAGGGGGCGGGCCGCCAACCTCATGCCGTTCCGGCTTACCGGCCCCAGCGTGTGGAATAAAAGAAGAACATTGTGATCCTCGGCGACATCATCTATGTGTATAAAAATCTTCTTGGATACACATCGATGCGCACCAACATCGTTATCGACGACCATCTGATGTCGGAAACCCTTCGCGCGACCGGCCTCAAGACCAAGCGGGAAGCGGTGGAGTTGGGCTTGAAGACCCTGTTGCGGCTTCAGCGGCAGGCGGAAATCCGGGCCTTCCGCGGCAAGCTCGCGTGGGATGGTGACCTGGAAGCGATGCGAATCGACCGGTGACGCTGGTCGATTCCAGCGTCTGGATCGATTATTTTAGAGGGATCGCCACCCCCGAGTCCGACCGCCTCGACCAACTGCTCGGAACGGACCTGCTGTTCACCGGCGACCTCGTCCTGACCGAGGTGCTGCAGGGCTTCACCAGCCTGGCGGCTTTTGACAACGGCCTACGCCTGTTGGGCGCGATGGACATCATCGAGATCGGCGGCCGGGACATAGCGATCCAGGCCGCGCGCAATTTCCGCACCTTACGCGGCCGTGGGGTCACGGTCCGCAAGACGATCGACACGCTCATCGCCACCCGCTGTCTCGCCAACGGTTTGGCGTTGCTGTACAGTGACCGCGACTTCGACCCCTTCGTGGAGCACCTCGGCCTGGTCTCGGCCCTCAACGCCTGAGCGCCACCTTCAGGCCACGCCCCCGGACGCTGGAACGTTTCGTGGACGAATCTAACCGCGATGAAGCGCCTAAGTGGCGGACGTTTAGCCCCAGCTCTCTGTGACGCCTTTGCGCCGCGCAGCTACCGGATTGGGCCCTCGCGCCTGACTCACGGGGGTCGATACCGGCCGTCCGAACAGCCACCCCTGGCCAAACTCGACACCGGCGTCGGCGGCCAGCTTGGCCACCTCTTCGGTCTCGATCATCTCCGCCACCGTCGATATACCCAGCTCTCGGCACAGCTCCGACAGCCGCTTCAACAGCGTCACATCCCGCGGCCGGGTCTCCAGCGAGCGCACGAAGCGGCCATCGAATTTCACCACGTCGGTCTCAAGCCGGCGCAGGTAATCCAGCGACGCCGACCCTGCGCCGAAGTCGTCCAGGCAAACCTCGTGCCCGCCGACGCGCAGTTGCTGCACCAGGGCGTTGGCGGCGTCCAGATCGTCCAGCTTGTGGCTCTCGGTCACCTCCAGCAGCAAACGTTTGCGCAGGCTGGGCGTGTGGGCCGTCACCTTCAGCACCTCGTCCACGAACCCGGGCCGCATCAGCGAATAGCCGCTGACGTTGGCCGCCACCCGCACGTCGGAGGGGCTCTCGCTCAGCACCGCCGCCACCATGCGCACGATGGTCAGGTCGAACTGCATCACCAGGCCCAGTTCCTCGGCCAGCTTGATGGTCGCCGCGGGCCCGCCGCCGCCCTCGAAGCGGGTCAGGGCCTCATAGTGGTGCAGCTTGCGCGTCTTCAAATCGACCACCGGCTGGTAGACTAGGTCGAAGGCGCCGTTTCTCAGCAGGTCCTTGAACCGCGCGGATTCACTTACCGTCTGGCGCAGCGCTGCCTCAAAGCTGTTGGCCGCCGCCGAGGGGCCCTCCTCGATGCACCGGCCCAGGGCGTAGTGGATCGCCCGCAGGCTCTCGCCGGGCGAGCGCGCGTCCAGCGCCAGCTCCCCCGCCATCATCTGCACGCCCGCGCCCGCCACCTCGCGCACCCTCAGGCTCAGGCCCTCCGGATTGCCCTTGCCCGAGCGCACCAGGGCGAAGCGGTCGCCGCCCAGCGCCGCCGCCGGCAGGCCGCCGTACGAGGCCGCGCGCAGTACCGCGGCGAACTTGCGCCGGGTCACCTCGGCCTCGGAGGGCGCCATGGCTTCCAGCGACTTGGTCAGGCCCGAGAATTCCAGCAGGTCGATCTGCAGCGGCAGCCCCGCGCGCTCGGCATCCTTCAAAAGGGTCGTGGCCGCCGCCTCGAAGTCGTCGCGGCTGGCCAGGCCGGCGGCGTCCGTCGGCACCTGGGCGAAGCTGGGGTGGCAGACACTCAGCGCCACTGAGGTCCGGTCATTGCGCTGCGGCACCTGGAACAGCGACAAGGTCGCCGGCTGCGGCCCGCGCGGGGAGGCCAGCTCGATCCGGAACGGCCCGCGGCGCTCGCCGGGCCCCAGATCCTGCAGCGCCGCCTCGACCAACTCCACTTCGGCCGGGGCGATCAGGTCGCGCCAGGCGCATCCCACCAGGCTGTCGGCGGTGCGGCCCAGCAGGCGCTGCGCGGCCCCGGTCGCGAAGGTCACCTGCCCGTCCGCGGCGATCTCCATCACCATGTCGGCGCTGGCGAAAATGAAGCTGAGCAGCTGCAGCATGCTGGGCGCGCCGCCCGACGTCGGCGCACGGGCGGGCGCCGCGCTCGCCGCCGTTCCCCGTGCTGCGCCTTCAGCCGCCGCCATGCGTTTCCTCGCCCCCGCGCCGGTGGCTTCCGCCGACGGTATCCAAGGCGGCACTCTGCACTGGGAGAGGTTTACGGAGTGTGGGGGCAGCCGGCGGCGAGACGCCCCCACGCCGGGACCAACGCCTCGGCGATCAGCGCGCGGAGCTTGTGGTTCTCCCACTCGCGCCGAATGAGCTCTCGGATGAACCCGCTGCTGGTCGCGAACCCCCGCTCGGCCACCTGCGCATCGACGAAGGCCTTCACTCCTTCGGGCAATGAGATGTTCATGGTGCTCATGCCAACGACGATACCTCGTTGGCAAATTTGTCAAGAATGCCTACGGCCGCGGCAGGATGAACGCCACCCTTAGCCCCGGGCCCATCTCGCCCACCTTGCCCGGCCCTTCGGACAGTTCCAGCCGGCCGCCGTGCGCCTCGGCCACCGCTGCCACCAGTGACAGTCCCAGGCCGGCCCCAGGCTCGTTGCGGCTGTTCTCAAGGCGGACGAAGCGCTGGATGACTCGCTCACGATCCTCGTCGGGCACGCCGGGGCCGGTGTCGGTGACGGAGTATTCCACCTCGCCGGAAGACCGTCGGCGCACCCGCAGCATGATCGCCCCGCCTGAGGGCGTGTATTTCACGGCGTTGTCGAGCAGGTTGGCGATCGCTTGGGCCAGGAACTCGCGATTGCCGCGGATACTGAGATCGCGGGCGATTTCGGCGGAGAAGTCGATGTCCTTGTCCTCGCAGACCGGCTCGTAGAGCTCGGCCATGTCGGCGCCCAGTTCCGCAGGATCGAACACCACCGGATTGGGCGCCTCGCCGGCCGCCTGCAGCCGGGCGATGGACAGCACCGCGCCGAAAGTCTTCAGCACCCCGTCGGTATCGGTGAGCGCCTGGGCCAGGGCTTCCTCGGCGTCGCCCTTGCCAGCCTCCACGTCGATGTAGGCGGCCTCCAGGCGGGCGCGCAGGCGGGTGAGCGGCGAGCGCAGGTCGTGGGCGATGGCGTCGCCGGCGTGCTTGTGCCCCGCCATCGACCGCTCAAGCCGGTCCAGCATATCGTTGACGCCCTGGGCCAGTTCGTCGAACTCGTCGCGGGTGCCACGCACCCGGGCGCGCACCCCGGACTCGCCATTCCGCACCCGCTCGACGACGTTGATCAGGTCGCTCATGGCGCGCGAGACGTTGCGACTGACCAACACGCCCACGCCCAGGCCCAGGATCACCACTAGCAGGCCGGCCGCGCGCAGGGCGCCGACGATCTTGCCGACATAGGCCTCGTCCTCGCCGGCGTCGGCGCCGACGAACAGGATTTCCCCGCCCTTCAGCCGCTCCTGCAGGCCACGGGCCGGGTGCTTCATCTCGCGGCCCTGGGCGTCGATGTCGGTGACCTGGAAGGTGGCGTTCTTGGGCGCGCCGGTGAAGCCATCGACGGGGCTTTCCTCGATGGAGCCGGAGATGCGCCGCCCGTCCTTGGTGAGCAGCAGGTAGAGGAACGGCTTCTCGCTAGCCGCACGCTCGATCAGCGACTGGTTCACGGCGTCCAGCCCGGCCCGGTCATAGACATCCACCAGGCTGCGCATCTCGCGCTTGATCTCCTGGTCCGTCCGCCGCGTCGCCTCGCCGGCGGTGGCCACATAGATGTAGGCCAGGAACGCGAAGGCGGCGCTGGCGAACAGCGCCAGGATCAGCAGCGTCAGCCGGAACGGCGTAGTCCGGAAGATGCGGGGAAGTTTCATAGCCATCTTGCCTTCCCAGTTTACGGGGAAGGGGGAGCGCCGGCCGAAGAGCCGGTGGTGGAAGGGGGAAGGCCAAGAGCGGCGCAAGCGATCGCCCCCTCGAGCACTCGCTCTTCGGCGAGCGGTCCCCCTCCCCCGCTACGCGTGGGAGGCAAGATCAGGCGTCCAGCCGATAGCCCGCGCCGCGGACGGTCTGCAGCATCGGCCGGTCGAAGCCCTTGTCGATCTTCGAGCGCAGCCGCGAGATATGCACGTCGATGACGTTGGTCTGCGGGTCGAAGTGGTAGTGCCAGACCTTCTCCAGCAGCATGGTGCGGGTCACCGACTGGCCGGCATGGCGCATCATGAATTCCAGCAGCTGGAACTCGCGCGGCTGCAGGTCGATCTCCTTGCCCACGCGGTGGACGGTCCGGGCGATCAGGTCCATCTCCAGCTCGCCGACTTTCAGCAGGGTCTGGACCGAGCCAGTCTCGCGGCGTCGCGCCAGGGCCTCGATGCGGGCGATCAGCTCGGCGAAGGCATAGGGCTTGACCAGATAGTCGTCGCCGCCCGCCTGCAGGCCATCGACCCGGTCGCCGACCTCGCCCAGCGCCGACAGGAACAGCACCGGCGTATGGTCGCCCTCGCGGCGGAGGGTCTCCACCAGCTGCAGCCCATTCATCCTGGGCATCATGCGATCGACGACCATCACGTCGAACGCGCCGTCGCGGGCGGCGGTGAGACCCTCCTCGCCGTCGGCGCCTCGCACGCAGTCATGGCCAGCCTCACCGAGACCCCGGGCCATGGCCTCGGCCGCCTCCAGGTCGTCCTCGACGATCAGGATTCGCATGTGATTCCCGTCCTTTTCAGGAAGGGAACCTACCCCGAAACCTTGATCGGCAGGAAGGCGGTGCGGCCGTTGCGATAGACACCGACCAGCACGCTGGTGCGGCCAGCTTTCTTGGCGGCGTCGACCACCGCGGCGAAGTCGGACGGCACGACCAGCGGGCGGCCATTGGCGAGCGTGAGGATGTCGCCCCGCCGCAGGCCCTTGGCGCCGGCGTCGGAGGCCTGGTCCACCGCTTCCACCAGCGCGCCGCGGACCTCCGCCGGCAGGTTCAGGCGGTTGCGCGTGGTGTCGTCCAGCGCGCCGAGCGACATGCCCAGCACCGGCGCCTTGGCCCCGGCCGCCGCGCCGGGGGCGGTGCGACCCGCGCCGCCGGGCGTGTTGTCGTTGGCCGCCAGCAGATCCTTCTCAGACGGGCGCACGCCGGACTTGATGTCCACCATGCGCGCCTTGCCCTCGCGGATGACATTGAGGTGCAGCATGTCGCCGGCCCGGACGCGGGCGACTTGGCGGGTCAGTTCCGATGAGCTCTTGATGTTCGCGCCGTTCACCGAGGTGACCACATCGCCGATCTGCAGGCCCGCGCGCGCCGAGGGGCCGCCGGCAGAGATATCGGCGACGATGGCGCCCTTCTGCTCGCTGAGGCCCTGGGCTTCCGCCATCTCGGGCGTGAAGTTCTGGATCGTGGCGCCGATATAGCCGCGCTGGATCTTGCCGCCGCCGATCAGCTGCTTGGTGACGTTGTCGGCCACCTCCGCCGGAATGGCGAAGCCGATGCCGACCGAGCCGCCCGACGGCGAGAAGATCGCCGTATTGACTCCGATCACCCGGCCGTAGACGTCGAACGTCGGGCCGCCCGAGTTGCCCCGGTTGATGGGGGCGTCGATCTGGATGTAATCGACGAAGGTCTCGCCGATGTCGCGGCCATAGGCCGAGACGATGCCGGCCGTGGCCGTGCCGCCCAGTCCGAAGGGATTGCCGACGGTGATCACCCAGTCGCCGACGCGCGGCTTGCCGGCGCCTTCGAAATTCACGAACGGGAACGGCCCACGACGGCTCTTGATCTTGATCACCGCCAGGTCGGTGGCCTCGTCGCGGCCGACGATCTCGGCCTCGAGCTCGGTCTCGTCCTTCAGCACGACCTTGATGGTCTCGGCGTTCTCGACAACGTGGTTGTTGGTGACGATGTAGCCGTCGGCCGAGATGAAGAATCCCGAGCCGGCCGACTGTTGCGTCGGCGGACGCGGCTGACCGCGCTGGAGCGGACCGGGCTGGCCGTCGCCATCGTCGTCACCGCCAGGCGCGCTCGGGCCGCTGGGGCCCGGAAGCCGGAAGCCGGGGATCTGGCGCAGCGCCTCAGGATCAACGCGACTGGTCACATTGATCGACACCACCGCCGGCGACACGCGCTCGAAGATGTCGGCGAAGGACATGGGCGCGCCGGGCGGCGGCGCGAAGATCGGAGTTGTCGACGCCTTGATCAGGCCGGCGGGCAACTCCGCGTGCGCGGAGGGCAGCCGCATGCCCGCGCCCGCCACGGCTGCGGCCATCACGCCGGCGCCGGCGACTGCGCCCAGGAGGTAACCGGTCTTCTTGGTAGTCATCAGTCTTGGTTTCCCTGCGCCGCGCCCTTCGGAACCGGACCGCGCCCTCACAAACTAGGGTGGATGCGCCGAAGTGCAACGCCCCTCAAGCTACGTTTCCGTCCGCACCTAGACGCGGCATCGCGTCCAATCTTAGGCGCAATCGTGTCAGCGTGTTTCGTCTTCGGACAAGGTGCGCAATCTCTGGGCTTCCAGCGGCGTAAGGTCGGGGTCGGGCGTCCGGTTCCGCAGCCGGGCGAACAGCAGGGCGCCCCCCAGGATCACCACCAGAAACGGCCCGGCCCAGAGCGCCAGGTTGCCGGCGGAAAAGCTGGGGGTCAGCAGCACGAACTCGCCGTAGCGCTCGGTCAGGAAGGCCTTGATCTGGGCGGACGACTTCCCCGCGCGGATCTGTTCGCGGACGATCTGCCGCAGGTCGTGGGCCAGCTCGGCCTCGCTGTCGTCGATGGACTCGTTCTGGCAGACCAGGCAGCGGACATCGCGAAAGATCTGCCGCGCCTGCGCCTCTTGGGCCGGGTCCTTCAGCCGCTCGGCCGGATCGGAGGCGGCGGCCAGGCTGAGCACGCCGGCCAGGGCCGCGATCAGCAGCCGGGCGCGCCTCACGCCGCCGGCTCCCGCCGCCGGCCGACCCCAAGCCGCAGTCGGCGGTCGCTGAGCGAGATCAGCCCGCCCAGGGCCATGATCACCGGGCCCAGAAAGATCAGGCTGGCCCAGGGGTTCCAGTAGGCCCGAACCAGCCAGGCCGGCTGCGCCCCGCTGTCCCGCCGCTCGCCCAGCACGATGTAGATATGGCTGGCGCCGCGATAGCAGAGGCCGACCTCCGAGGTGGTCTCCCCGCCCACGGTGTAGAGCCGCCGCTCCGGCGCGACCTGGCAGACCGGCTTGCCGGCGCGCGTGACCGAGATGGTCCCACGGTCGGCATCGTAGTTGGGCCCCGCCACCGGCCGAACGTCGTCCAGCGTCACGTGGTAGGCGCCGATGTCCAGGCCGCCGCCGCGCGGCAGGGTCTCGGCCGCCTCCACCTTCCACGAGGTCTCGAACACCGCGCCCATGATGAACACGCCCAGTCCCAGGTGAGCGAAGGTCATCCCCCAGGCCCCGCGCGGCAGGCCGGTGAGCCGGTGCCAGGTCTCGGCGGCGGGCGCGCGAAAGGCCCTCGTGCGCTCCAGCAGCTCGACCAGGGCCCCAACCACCAGCCAGCCGCCCAGGCCGACGCCGGCGGCAGCGAACGCCTTGTGCGGGCTGGTGATCGCCACGACCAGCAGCGCCAGGGCCACGGCCACCAGCACCGCCGCCCACAGCCGCTGGGCCACGCCCCGAGCATCGCCCCGCTTCCAGGCCAGCAGCGGCCCGGCCGGCAGCAGCACGGCCAGGGCCGCCATCAGCGGCGTGAAGGTCAGGTTGAAGTAGGGCGGTCCGACCGAGATCGACTCACCGCTCATCGCCTCGCGGATCAGCGGGTAGAGCGTGCCCAGCAGCACCGTGGCCGTTGCCGCCGCCAGTAGGATGTTGTTCAGCACCAGCGCGCTCTCGCGGCTGATCGGGGCGAACAGGCCGCCTTGACCGAGACTGGGCGCCCGCCACGCGAACAACGTGAACGCCAGCCCCGACGTGACCCCCAGGATGATCAGCAGCAGCACCCCCCGCTTCGGATCCACCGCGAACGCATGCACCGAGGTCAGCACCCCCGAGCGCACCAGGAACGCCCCCAGCATCGAGAAGGTGAAGGCCGACAGCGCCAGGAACACCGTCCAGCCCGCCAGCGCGCCCCGCTTCTCGGTGACCACCGCCGAGTGCAGCAGGGCGGTGGCGACCAGCCACGGCATGAAGCTGGCGTTCTCCACCGGGTCCCAGAACCACCAGCCGCCCCAGCCCAGTTCGTAATAGGCCCAGAACGCGCCCAGGGTGATCCCGACCGTCAGCAGGCTCCACGCCGCCAGCGCCCAGGGCCGCACCCAGCGCGACCACGCCGCGTCGATCCGGCCCTCGATCAGGGCGGCCACCGCCAGTGAGAACACCACCGACATGCCGACATAGCCCGCGTATAGGAAGGGCGGATGGATCGCCAGCGCTGGGTCCTGCAGCAGCGGGTTGAGCGAACGGCCCTCCACCGGCGGGGTCAGCACGCGGACCAGCGGGTTGGACGCGAGCACGGTGTAGGCCAGGAACACCGTGCCCAGCACCCCCTGGGTCGCCACGGTCAGCGCCCGCAGGCCGCGCGGCAGGCTGCCGCCCAGCCCCACCGCAGCCGCGCCGAAGCCGGTCAGGGCCAGGCACCACAGAAGCATCGAGCCCTCGTGGCTGCCCCAGGTCCCCGCCACGCGATACAGCAGCGGCTTGGCGGTATGGGAATTGGCCGCCACGTTGGCGACGGAGAAGTCCGAGACCACGAAGGCGTGCATCAGGGCCGCGAAGGCCATCGCCACCGCCGCGAACGCCGCGAGCGCCGCGCCCTCGCCGGCCCCGGCCAGGGGCGCGGAGCGGCGGATGCGGCCGGCGGCGCTGAGCACTACCTGGGCGATCGACAGCGCCAGCGCCAGGATCAGCGCGAAGGCGCCTGCTTCGACGATCATGTGGTGCTGCCGTCCGCCTTCGGGTCGGCATAACCGGCGGGAGCCTGGCCCTTGGGCGACCCGGGGCCGTCGCCCCGCCACTCACCCTGCTTCTTCAGCGCGTCGGAGACCTCCTTGGGCATGTATTTCTCGTCGTGCTTGGCCAGCACCCGCTTGGCCTCGAACACCCCATCGGCGCGATAGGCGCCCTCGGCCACGATGCCCTGACCCTCGCGGAACAGGTCGGGCAGGTCGCCCTGGAACGTGATCTTGTCGGCCGAGATCTTATCGCGGACCGCGAAGTCCACCCGCCCGTCGGGATGCTTCACGACCGAGCCCAGCACCACCAGGCCCCCTAGCTGGATAGCGCGGCCAGGCGGCGGCTTGGCGGAGGCGGCCTGCGACGGCGTGTAGAAGAATGAGATCGAGTCCCGCATGCCCCACAGCGCCAGGCCCGCGGCCACGGCGACCACCGGGGCGATGATCGCCAGCAGCAACAGGCGGGTGCGGGCCTTGCGGGACTTTGGCAGGAAACTCATCGCGTCAATCCTTGAGCCTCGGCTTTGGCGGCCTCGTCCAGCTGCTCTAACACCTGGGGCGCCTTGGCATATTTCGCGTGCGCAGTCGCATAGGCGGCGTCGCGTTTGGTCGTGTCGCCCAGCACGGCATAGGCGCGGACCAGCCGCACCCAGCCGTCGGGATCGTCGGGCTTGGTCGCCAGCCGCGCGGCGAGACCCGCGACCATGCCCTGGATCATCGCCAGCTGGCCCGGATCGGCGGCGGCGTCGGGGGTGGCGGCCGCGGGCTGGCCTTGCAGGCGGGCGATGGCGGCCTGCACCTGGGCGCGGCGGTCGTCGCCGGCCGGGAACTCGGCGGCCAGGGCGGTGAGATCGGCCACCGCCTCGGCGGTCCTGCCGGCATCGGCCTTGGCGCCGGCCAGGAAATAGCGGGCGGTGGGGTCGCCGGGGACCAGCTGCAACGCCCGCGCGAAGGCGCCCTGGGCCTCGCTGGCCTTGCCGCCGGCCGCCGCCACCTGGGCCTGGCCCAGCATCAGCCAGATGTCCGGCCTTTCCGGGGCGATCTGGGCGGCGCGGCGCAGGGCGCGCACCGCGGCGATGGGATTCTGCGAGGCGCTCTCGGCCAGGCCGAGCAGGCGGAAGCCCTCCGCCTCGTTCGGCCGCTCGGACGTCGCCTGCCGCAGCACCGCGGCGATCTCAGGCGGGTTGAGACTGGCCAGGTCGCTTCGCTGCCAGGCCGCCAGGCGCCGCGCATAGGGTTGGTCTGCCGTCCCGGGCGACCCGACGTTCAGGTAGAGGCCCAGGGCCAGGGCCGGCGCGGCGGCCAGCACCAGCAGCACGAATCGGCGCGCACGCGGGTTGGCGTTCCACACCTCGGCTGGGGAGTCGGTGGCGGCCAGCAAGCGGCGGCCGGCCTCGGCATGGGCGGCGGCGCGCTCGGCATCGCCCATCAGGCCGCGCTCGGCCAGGTCGTCGATCTCACCTAGCTGGCGGCGATAGAGGGCCGGCGCGGGATCGACGACGGCGGCCTCAGCGGAGGCCCCGGCGGCGCGCATCAGGATCAGGCCTGCCGCGGCGGCGGTGAGAATCCCGGCCACGGCCCAGAACAACAACATGGCCGGCCGTGTAGCGGAAAGTTCAGGCCCGCGCGAGAGCGGCGATCAGGGCCTCGGCCGCGGCGGCTTTTTCCGGATCGATGGCGGAGAACGCCCGGCGGCGGATCAGATCGCCGGCCTTGCCCCCCATCAGCAGCTGCTTGAGGTCGGCCGCCAGATGCAGATAGGCCGTCCCGATCTCCGGGTCGTCGGCCTCGCCGGAACGCAGCATGTCGAGCACATCCTCGACGTATTGATCGATATAGCTGCTCAGCTTTTCGACCATCTTGGTTCGGGCCGAGGCGAAGCCGCCATAGTTGGCGGTGGTGCGGATCTCCTCGCAGAATGAAAGCAGCGCCATGGCGCGGCCCACGAGGCGGGGCTCGGGCGGGGCGCCCAGGTGCGGCATCGGGCGGCGTCCGCGCGGCTGGCGGGCGCTCAGCATGGGCAGGGCTTCCAGGCTGACCTTTTCGGCCTCGCGCAGGCGGCCCTCGACGACATTGGCCAGGCTTGCCCGCTGCTTGACGACGCGCAGGCCCCACCCCTGGTCGCGCTGCAGGTCCATGCCCGTCTCGATCTCCTTGACCTGATGCACCACCAGATCGGCGGCCTTGGCCAGATTGCGCGCCGACTCGACGCCGCCGTCCGGGTCCAGGCGAGAGATGGCGCTCAGCGCCTCGTCCACATCGTCGAACACCGCCTCGCCGAAGCTGGAGAGCTCGGAATCGCGCAGATACCGCTCGGTGGGCTTATCCATCACCGTCGAGATGATCCGCAGCACCATCCACGGCTGGGCCATCTGGGCCGCCAGCATATGGAAAAACCGGGGCCCGGCGTCATCTGCCAGCGCGACGGCGTCCTTGTAGCACAGCCGGACAGCGGCGGTGGTGTCGCCGCCCCGGTGGTCCAGCCACTCGGGCATGCGCAGGGTGGCGCGGCGGACGATCGCGCCGATCTGCAGGCAGCCGGCCAGCTGGGCCGCGCCATCCGGCCGGTGGCGGTCGCAGACCTGGGCGACCGTGACGAACTCGTTGAGCGTGGCCTCGCGCACGCCGATGGCGGCGGCGGCGAGCAGGGTGTCCTGATGATCGACCAGCAACTGGGGCGCGATGTCGTCGTCGATGCCGCCCAGCGGCCTGACCAGCTCCGGGTGATGGACCCTGAGCGCCCGCCACAGCAGCGACAGGACGCGGGGCGGGAAGGTCACCGTGCGCGGGTCGCCGTCAGCAATGCACATGGGCACGATCGGCAGCAGCGCCGCATTGCGCTGGGTGCGCGCGAACATCTCGGTTTCCACCAGCCGGCGCACGCCGCCCAGGGCGGAGCCGTCAGGAGTCTCCGACAGCGCCTGTTGCAGGCTGCCGACAATTCGATCGGGCGCGGTTTCCACCAGCGTCCTGACGATCGTCATCTTCTGCTCTGACAGCCCGGCCATGGCTCCTTCGGCTCCAGGCCACGCGCCCAGGCCGCCAACATGACTTCCGACCAGTTAAGGCTTTCCCAAACCGGCT
The DNA here is from genome assembly GCA_943332615.1 of Phenylobacterium deserti. Taxonomy (GTDB): domain Bacteria; phylum Pseudomonadota; class Alphaproteobacteria; order Caulobacterales; family Caulobacteraceae; genus Phenylobacterium; species Phenylobacterium deserti_C. Next base: position 94,262 of record CALQQB010000006.1, on the reverse strand, counting down.
GGCATCACGCCTCTACGCAGGGCAGTTCGACCGCGACGGAGAGCCCCCCCAGCGCAGAGGCTCCCAAAGTCAGCGATCCGCGATAGGCGCGCGCCAGTTCGTCGATGATCGACAGGCCCAGGCCGGACCCCGGGGCGCTCTCGTCCAGCCGCGCGCCACGCTGCACCACCTCCTCGCGCCGGTCGGGCGGCAGGCCAGGCCCATCGTCCTCGACGGTCAGGCGCATCCGCTCCGGCCCGATGGACCCGGCGCGAACGCGGACCTTGGAGGCGCCGAACTTGCCGGCGTTCTCCATGGCGTTGCCGGCGATCTCCATGAAGTCTTGCCGCTCGCCCTGGAACCACAGGTCGTCGGGGGCGTCCCAGTCGATGGTCAGGCCCTTGTCGCGGAAGATCCGCTCCAGGGTGCGCGACAGCTCGTCCAGCACCTCGGCCACCGAGGTGCGTTCCCCCTGGCCCTGGCTGCGGGCGGCGGCTCGGGCCCGGCGCAGGTGGTGGTCGACCTGCTGGCGCATCACGTCGGCCTGGCGGCTCACCACCTCGGCCAGCGGCCCGGGGCGCTGGCCGGCCTCGGTCATCATCACCGAGATCGGGGTCTTCAGCGCATGCGCCAGGTTGCCCACATGGGTGCGCTGGCGTTCCACGGTCTCCTGGTTGTGGGCCACCAGGGCGTTCAGTTCGTCGGTCAACGGCCGCAGCTCCGAGGGATAGTCCCCCTGCAGCCGCTCGACCTTGCCGCGTCGCACCTCGGCCACCTCCTGGCGCAGGTGAAACAGCGGGCGCAGGCCGACCCGCACCTGGACGATCACCGCCAGCATCAGCCCCACGCCCAGCAGCAGGAAGGCGATGGCCGTGGCGGTGACGAAGTTCAGCACCTCGCGGTCCACCGGCCGGCGGTCCTCGGCGGCCAGGTAGATCACCGGCGCCGTGCGGCCGTCGAAGCTGGTCCAGCGCGCCACCACCCGCAGGCGCTCGCCCACCTGCGGCCCGGGCGTGTCGAAGGCGATCGGCCGCCGCGGATTGGCCTTCAAGCGTTGGGCCAGGTCGGCGGGCGTCGCGATCTCGGTGTCGAACAGCGAATGCGAGGTCAGGCCTTCGATCGCCCGCAACCGCCCGCCGGGCGTCACCTCGGCGACCTCCCAATACCGGCCTGAATAGGCGCGCAGGGCCCGCAGGTCGGTGAGAGCAGGCGCGATCACCGACCCATCCTCGATGGTGGTGCCGGCGATCAGGTTGTCGTTCAGGTCCGAGAGGTTGGCGTCGAACCGGCGCACCGCCGCCTGCTGGAACAACAGGCCAAGCACCACCGCCACGATCACCAGGGCGATGAAACTGCCGCCGATGGCCAGCAAGGCCAGCCGGCGAGCGAGCGAGGGCCGCCGGAGTCCGTTCAGCACGCCGCCCAAAAAGCTCATGTCCTCAGATTCACGTCTTGGCGGCCTCCGCGTCCAATTCTCCGGCCGGGCAGGTCAGGCGATAGCCCAGGCCGCGCACGGTCTCGATGCGGTCGGCGCCGATCTTCTTGCGCACCCGGCCGATGAACACCTCGATGGTGTTGGAATCGCGATCGAAGTCCTGATCGTACAGGTGCTCGACCAGCTCGGTGCGGCTGATCACCCGGCCCTGGTGCATCATCAGATAGTGCAGCAGCCGATACTCCAGCGAGGTCAGCCGCAAGGGCTCGCCATTGACGCTGGCCCGGGCCGCGCGCGGATCCAGCCGCAGGCCGCCGACCGACAGGCTGGGGCTCGCATGGCCCGCGGTTCGGCGCAGCAGGGCGCGCAGCCGGGCCAGCAGTTCCTCGGTGTGGAACGGCTTGGTCAGGTAGTCGTCGGCGCCGGCGTCGAACCCGGCCACCTTCTCGCTCCAGGCGCCGCGGGCGGTGAGGATCAGCACCGGCGAGGCCATGTTCTCGCGCCGCCAGCGCTCCAGAACCGACACCCCGTCCACCTTGGGCAGGCCGAGGTCGAGGATGACGGCGTCATAGGGCTCGGTCTCGCCCAGGAACTGGGCCTCCTCGCCGTCGGGCGCGTGGTCCACCGCATAGCCGGCGTCGCCCAGCGCCAGCTTCAGCTGGCGCGACAGGTCCGGATCGTCTTCGACAAGCAGGATGCGCAACGCGGCGTCCCTTCCTTTTCAGAATTCCAACAGGTCAGCCGCCCTGGCGGCCAACCACCTGACCGCTTTCGGCGTCGACGATGAACACCACCACGCGACCGCCCTCCATCTGCCACTGCACGAAGTAGGCGGGCCGGCCGCCATAGTCGCCCATGCTGGTGTTCAAATGACGGCCCGGATAGCGCTGGGCCAGCATCGGCAGAACGCGCGACAGCGGCACCTGGCGCCCGGACCTCACGCCCTCGCGGGCCTGGTCCTGGTCGCCCCGTCCGGCGCCCAGCACCGGCCGGCCAAGATCCTGCGCCGCCGCGGTCATCGGACCGGCGACGGCCGCCAGCAGGACGGCAAGGGTGAAAAGACGCTTCATAACGGGCCCGGTGTGACAGCCCGCGACTGAACTGGGCCTGAACGCCAATCTTAGCGGTTGTTCGGCCCCCTCACGCAATCCGCCTTGCGGACTGCGTGAGGAAACTTGAGCAAGGAATTCAGAGTCCGCTCAGCCAGTTGAGCAGACTCTGGGGCCTACCCGCGCCGCTTCGGGGCATACGGCCGCTTCGCCCTCTGATCCGTCGCGAACGCCTCCAGCGCGGCGTCCGGCGCGTCCGGCAGCGTCACCACCAACCGCGCATACAGATCGCCCCGGTGGCCCTTGGCGTCGGCAAGGCCGCGCCCCTTCAGGCGCAGGCGTGCGCCGGTGTTGGCCGCCTTCGGCACGGTCAGGGTCACCGGCCCGTCCGGGGTCGGCGCCTCGACCTTCCCGCCCAGCACTGCGTCATAGAGGGTGATCGGCAGGTCCATGACCAGCGCGCCCTCCTCCTGGCGGTAGAGCGGGTGCGGCTTGAGGGCGAGTTCGATGAAGGCGTCGCCGGCGCCCGAGCGGCCGGGCGAGCCCTGCCCCTTCAGCCTCAGGGTCTGACCCTCCTGGGCTCCCTTCGGAATGGTGACGTCGATCGTGCGGCCGTCGGAGAAGGCGATCCGCTGGCGCCCGCCTCGGATGGCGTCCACCAGGTCGATCTCCAGCCTGGCGCGGACGTCCGCGCCCCGCTGGGAGAAGCCGCCGAAGCCGCCGCCCATGCCGCCCCCAGGGCCGCCACCGGGAGCGCCACCGGGGCCAGGCCCAGCCTGCCGGCCGCCACGCCCGCCGCCGAACATCTCACCCAGGATGTCGCCCAGGTCGGCGCCCTCGAAGCTCTCGCTGCGAAAGCCGCCACGCCCGCCCGGCTGGCCGGCGCCCGCCTGCGGCCCCCACGGCCCGCCGGGGCTGAAGCCGCCGGTCTCGCGGCCGTCGGCGTCGATCTGACCGGCGTCGAACTTCTTGCGCTTCTCGACGTCGCCAACGATGTCGAACGCCGCGCTCAGCTTCTTGAACCGTTCCTCGGCGGCCTTGTTGCCGGGATTGGTGTCGGGATGGTTTTCCTTGGCGAGCTTGTGGAACGCCTTGCGCACCTCGGCCGCGCTGGCGGTCCTGAGGACGCCCAGTTCCTGATAGGGGTCGCGCGCCAAGCTCGTCAGAGTCCTTCGAAAGCCATGCTGGAAGTGGGACTATTAGATTGGCCCGGCGGTTCCGTCACGCAAGGCGTACCTCCCTGCCCATTAAGGGAGGCGAGGCTAATCCTCCCCGCGTTCCTCGATCAGGTCCCACGCGGCGAATTCCAGCGCGTCCTCCGGCGCCGCCAGCACCGCTTCGCTGACCGTCTGGCCCCGCACCGAGACCCCGGCACGATGCACGCTCTCGCTGTCGCCTGACACCAGCGGATGCCACTCCGCCAGGTCGCGGCCCTCGTGCAGGCGGCGGTAGGCGCAGCTCTTGGGCATCCACTCCAGCGCCTCGATGTTGTGCGGGGTCAGCTTGATGCAATCGGGCACATGCTTATGACGCTCAGCATAGTTCGAGCAGCTGCAGGCGGCGGCGTCGAACAGCTTGCAGTGGACCCGGGTCGGGAACACCTCGCCTGTCCGCTCGTCCTCGAACCGCACCAGGCAGCACAGGCCGCAGCCGTCGCACAGGCTCTCCCACTCCGCCACGGTCATCTGGGTTAGGGTCTTGCGCCGCCAGAAAGGTTCGCCTGCCATGCGCGGGGATGTACGGGAAAGTAGGGACACACACCACTTTCTCGGCGTCGCCGGCGTCGGGCCGCGCTCGGACACGAGAAAGTGGTGTGTGTCCCTACTTTCCCGGGCTATGGGAGCGCCCCCATGAGAGCGCCCATCCTCGCCCTGAAGGACGTCCGCCTCGCGGATGGTCCGCTGATGCTGTTCGACGGCGTCAACCTCGCGATCGATGCGCGGGTGCGCGCCTGCCTGGTCGGGCGGAACGGGGCCGGGAAATCGACCCTGCTGCGCATCCTGGCCGGCCAGATCGCGGCGGACGGTGGCGAGCGGATCATCACCTCTGGAACCACTGTCGCCTTCGTGCCGCAGGAGCCGGAGATCACAGGCGCGACCCTGTTGGATCACGCCACCGCCGGCGGCGCGCCGGCGTACCGCGCGGAATCGGCCCTCAGCGACTTCGGGCTCGATCCCGCCAAGCCGGCCACCGGCCTGTCGGGCGGTGAGATCCGGCGCACGGCCCTGGCCCGGGCCTTCGCCGAAGAACCGGACATCATCCTGCTGGACGAGCCGACCAACCACCTGGACATCCTTGCCATCGAGACCCTCGAGGCGGAGCTCGCGGGGTCCAAGTCCGCCGCCCTGATCGTCAGCCACGACCGCGCGTTCCTTGAGCGGGTGACAGGCCGTTGTTTCTGGCTGGAGTACCGGCAGGTGAAGCGGCTGGACAAGGGCTTCGCCGCCTTCGACGACTGGGCGGACAAAATCACCTCCGCCGAGGCCGAGGAGGCCAGGCGTCTCGACCGCTACATCGAGCGCGAGCAGCACTGGATGGCGCGCGGCGTCACCGGGCGGCGGGCGCGCAACGAAGGCCGCCGCCGCCGGCTCGATTCGCTCCGCCAGGACAAGGTGGACCGACTGAAGGATTCCCGTTCTGAACTGAACATGGGCATCGCCAGCTCCGGCGTCTCCGGCAAGCGGGTTGTCGAGGTCAAGGGCATCTCCAAGGCGTTCGGACCCAAGGTTCTGCTGAAATCCTTCTCCACCCGCATCCTGCGCGGCGACCGGGTCGCGGTCGTCGGGCCGAACGGGGCTGGCAAGACCACCCTGGTAAAGGTGCTGCTGGGCGAGATCCCGGCCGACTCGGGCGAGGTCAAGCTGGGGACGAATTTGGAAGTCAGCTACATCGACCAGGCGCGGGCGACGCTGAAACCGGAGATGACGCTGCGCGAGGTGCTGCTGCCGCTGGGCGGCGACCAGGTGCTGGTGCGGGGCGAGCCGCGCCATGTGATCTCCTACGCCAAGGACTTCCTGTTCACCGAGGCGCAGTTGCGGCAACCGGTGAAGAGCCTGTCGGGCGGCGAGCGCAACCGCCTGTTGCTGGCCCAGGCCCTGGCGCGGCCGGCCAATGTCATGGTGCTGGACGAGCCCACCAACGACCTCGACATGGACACCCTGGACCTGCTCGAGGACCTGCTGGCCGACTACGAGGGCACCTTGATCCTGGTCAGCCACGACCGCGATTTCATCGACCGCCTCGCCACGTCCACCATCGGGCTGGACGGGACCGGCCGCGCGGTAGAGACGCCGGGCGGCTGGCAGGACTTCCTCAGCCAGAATCCGGGGTTCTTCGGCGGCCGCGTGGCGCGCGAGGCCGGCCGGGGCGGCGTCTCGAAACCGGCCTCCCTGGCCGCTGCGCCGAAGGTCGCCGCCAAGCTCTCCTTCAAAGACCAGCGCCGGCTCACGGAACTGGAAACCCTGGTCCACGACCTCCCCGGCAAGATCGCTGTGATTGAGGCCGCCATGGCCGATCCGGCGCTCTACGCCCGCGACCTGGCCGGCTTCGAAAGCCACAGCCTCGCTCTGAAAACCGCCCGCCTCCAGCTCGCCGCCGCGGAGGAAGAATGGCTCCATCTGGAAGAGCGGCGAGAGGCCCTGCAATCTAGCCGCTGAGCTTCGGGGCCCACACTCTTGTGCACGAAGTTTTTCCGTTGATTTCACAGTGGAAAAATTGATTCTCGCACCGATCTTCCACCCTTGATCCACCGCTTTTCGACAGGTCTGGAACACCCGATTCCGGCGACTATATTGCGTCAGAATAGCTTCAGGAGCAGCATCTACTTGCCGACAGGAACTGCGGCGCGGCGGACGGAGAAGCTGGCGACAGCGGACCCCGAAGCGAGCGAGCGGAGTGGCGGATCCAAGGCCAGGAACCGGGGCGACCCGGGACCCCAGCTGGAAGGTCAGTCATCGGCGGCCGGAGAAGACACGGGGCGACCCGAGACTGAACTGGCGGTTGGCCTAGAGGCGCAGGTCCCCCAACGGATCTGTATGAGAGGGCGGGGTTCCGGGCAATCGGAGCGCCGCCCTCTTGCTATGCGCTGTTGGGCGCTTGGAACCCAAGCCGCAGCGCTTTAACCTCGGCCGGCTAACGTCGAGGGGTTTTCATGAAGGTTCTGCGTTCCCTGGTCCTGGCCGCGGCCGCGTTGCTGGTCGCCTGTTCGCCGGACAAGAAGGTCGAGGCCCCCGTGGCCGGCGCGCCCACAACCATCCGCTTCGCCACCGACTGGCGCGCCGAGGCAGAGCACGGCGGGTTCTACCAGGCCCTCGCGTCCGGCGAGTATGCGAAGCGCGGCCTCGACGTGAAGATCGTCCAGGGCGGGCCGGGCGTGAACGTGCCCCAGCTGATGGCCGCCGGGGCGGTGGAGATGGGCATCGGCTCCAATGCCTACATCGTGGCCTCCCTGGCCCAGGAGGGCGCGCCGCTGAAGGCCGTGGCGGCCTTCATGCAGAAGAACCCGCAGGTGCTGATCGCCCACCCCGACGCCGGCATCGAAAAGGTCGCCGACCTGAAGGGCCATCCGATCCTGCTGTCCGACGCCTCGGTCTCCACCGTCTGGGTCTGGATGAAGGCCAAGTACGGCTTCACCGACGACCAGGTGCGGAAATACACCTTCAACTCCGCGCCGTTCCTGGCGGACAAGCGCGCCGCCCAGCAGGGCTACGTCACCTCCGAGCCGTACACCCTGGAGAAGGAGGCAAAGCTGAAGCCCAAGGTGTTCCTGATGGCCGACGAGGGCATGGCCGGCTACGCCACCCTGGCGCTGGCCACCGACAGCCTGATCGCCAAGAACCCGGCCGCCGTGAAGGCCTTCGTCGAGGCCTCGGCCAAGGGCTGGTACGACTACCTCAACGGCGACCCCACGGCCGGCAACGCGCTGATCATGAAGGACAACCCGGAGATGAAGCAGGACGTCCTCGAGCAGGCCCGGGCCAAGCTGAAGAGCTACAGGATCGTCGAGGGCGACAAGGGCGCGGCCCTGGGCGCCATGACCGAGGCCGACTGGAAAGCCTTCTTCGACGATGGGATCGCGCTGGGCCTGTACCCGAAGACGGCCAACCCGAAGCAGGCCTACACCCTGGCGTTCGCGCCGAAGTGAGTTTCGTCGCCGCCCTTCACAATGTCGAGGTCGACTACGCCCGGGGCCTGGCGCTGGGCCCTGTCAGCCTCAGCATTGCAGCCGGCGAGACGGTGGCGCTTGTGGGCCCGTCGGGGTGCGGCAAGTCGACGGCGTTGCGGCTGCTGGCAGGCCTGGAGTCGCCGACGCGAGGCGAGGTCGCGCGGGCTCCGGGACGCGGCGAAACTGCCGTCGTGTTCCAGGCGCCGACCCTGGCCCCTTGGCTGTCGGCGCGCGCCAATGTGGCGCTGCCGCTGGAGCTCTCCGGGGTCGCAAGGCCCGAGGCGCGTCGGCGGGCGGACGAGGCCCTGGCGCGGGTCGGGCTGGCCGGTGCCGAGGCCGCGCGGCCGGCGCAGCTTTCGGGCGGCATGGCGATGCGGGTGTCGCTGGCCCGCGCCCTGGTCACCAACCCCAGGCTCCTGCTGCTGGACGAGCCGTTCGCGGCCCTGGACGAGATCACCCGCCGGGCGCTGGCCGATGACGTGCTGACCCTGTGGGCGGCGTCACGCCCCGCTATCGTGTTCGTGACCCACAATGTCGAGGAGGCCGTCTACATGGCCTCCCGCGTGGTCGTGCTGAGCAAGGGCCCAGGCCGCATCGCGGGCGACTTCTCGGTCGAGGGCCCGATGCCCCGGCCGGCCCACTTCCGCACCGAGGCAGCGTTCCGCGCCACCGTCGAGCAGGTCTCGACGGCTCTGGCGCAAGGGGTGGGCGCATGAGCCGGCTGGCGCCCCTGATCCTCACCGCGATCCTGCTGGCGATCTGGGAGATCGCTTGTCGCGCGCTAAACGTCGCGCCCTATTTCCTGCCGCCGCCGTCGGCCGTAGCCGTGGCGCTGCGGGACCACTTCCCCGTCCTGCTTGGCGCGGCCTGGGGCACGCTGTCGACGGCGGTGATCGCCCTGGTCCTGGCCAGCCTGATCGCCCAGGCCCTGGCGCTGGTGACGGCGCTGAGCCCGCTGGCCGACCGGGCGATCCGGCCGCTGGCCTCGGTGGTGCAGGTGACGCCGGTGATCGCCATCGCGCCGCTGGTGCTGATCTGGGCCGGGCTGGACCATCCGGAACGGGCGCTCATCAGCTTGGCGGTGCTGGTGGCCTTTTTCCCGATCTTCTCCGGCGCCGTGGCCGGCCTGCGCGCCGCCGACCCGGACCTGGAGCGGCTGTTCACCCTCTACGGCGCCGGGCGCTGGCAGAAGGTGCTGCGGCTGCGCCTGCCTTCGGCCGTGCCGTTCCTGCTGGAGGGTCACAAGGTGGGCGCGGGCCTGGCTCTGATCGGCGCCGTGGTGGCCGAATTCAGCGCTGGCTCCGGCAAGGTGCGCGGCCTGGCCTGGCAGATCCTCGACGCCGGCAACAAGCTGCAGACCGCCCGCATGATCGCCGCCCTGGTACTGCTGGGCGTCATGGGCGTGGCGCTGCACGCACTGCTGGAGGCGGTGGAGCGCGCTGGCCTGAAGTGGTGGCGGGGGCGATAGCTACTTCGCGGCCTGCGGCGCCGGCGTCAGCGAGAACCGCACCGGCAGGCGCACCTTGGCGCCGACAGTGGGCTGGCCCTCAACGCTCATCAGGTCGGTCCTGAACTTCGGCGCGAGCGTTAGCACCGCGGGGCCGAAGCCCTGGCCGACGGGCTCCTCCCGGTCGATCGCGCAGCCGTTCAGCGCCCCGCCCGCCTGCACATCGCAGACCAGGGTGACGCGCGCCTCGTTGGGGCCGTCGGCCTGCTTCGGCACAAGGGCTTGCATGTCAGCGGTGGTGGGCGTGGCGGTCCACTTGGGGGTCTTGACGGTCATCGGGACCGACTTGAGGACCTCTGGCGCGAAGGTGACCGGCACCCGCACCTCGGTCCCGTGCACAATTCCGGTGGCCCGCAGCGTCCCGGCCAGCCTGCGGGCGGCGACCCCGAAACCGTAGCCGCGGGGCTGCTCGCCAAGCACCTGGCAATCGTCCATCGCGCCGCTGCGGGCCGCGGTGCACACCAACTCGACTCCACCGCCGATACCCTCGGCGCGGGCCTTGGCGGGATAGGCGGCGGCGATGTCGGCGGCGGTGGGCGCGGCCGTCCAGGCAGTCTGGGCGAGGGACGGCGCGGCACCGGCCATCAGCAGGGCGGCGAAGGCGGACATGCGAACCATGGGACTCTCCATGACGGCAGCATGCGCCAGCCTATGCAGGCTGAAAAGTCTAGCCTTAGAGTTGTACTGCCCGCGCGCTCAGCCGCCCAATCGCCTCGGTCGCCAGGATGGTGAGCGAGCGCATGCCGTGGTCGGCGAAGACGTCGAGGGCGGCGTCCAGGGCCATCAGGGCGGCGGCCCGTTCGCCGGCCTCACGGCCGGTCATCGCCATCCGGGCCTCATAGAGGCGGGCCAGGTGCAGCTGGGCCAGGGCCCAGCCGACAGGATCGCGGCGGGGCGACAGGCTGGCCAGTTCGATCTTCATGGCCGCCTCGGCCACGTCCAGCACGCTGGCGTCGCCGGTGATCTCGGCGGAGCGGGCCAGGCACATGGCCCGCGCGCTGGCCGCGACGCCACGCAACGGCAGGGTGGCGGCATTCCGCAGCACGATCCCGGCGCGGTCGTAGCAGCTGACCGCGTGCTCGAAGGCGCGCGCGTCGCTTGAGGCCTCGCCCAGCGCCTGCAGCGCCTGAGCCAGGGCCACCTGGGTGCGAGCCCAGTCGAGCGGGCTGTGGTCACGGGTGAGGTTGTCGAGGGCGAGCGCCAGGGCGCCGGCGCCGGCGGCCAGCGCGTCCACGTCGCCCACAGCCTCGCCGCGCAGGGCCAGCGCCTGGCCGTGCATGATCTTGGCGCGGACCCAGGTCAGCGGCTCATAGGCGTTGTCCAGCCGTTCGGCGGCGGTGGAGGCTTCCAGGGCGGCGGCGTCGATCAGGTCGCCGTTTTTCAGTCGGGCGCCGAACGCGCTGAGCAGGTCGGCGCGGATCAGCCGGGCCTCGGCGGCCAAGCCGCGCGCGGCGGTGACCCGCTTGGCGATGGTATCCAGCGCGGCAATGGGCGCGCTGAAGCGCCCGACCAGGGCCCAGGCTTCGGCCGCATCGGCCTTGTCCAGCAGGGCGCGACCCTCGATGGCGATCAGGCCCACGTCGGCCAGCGGCGCGGCGAGGCCGCCCTTCACCGACGAACGGGCATCCTTGAAGGCAATTTCGGCGGCAGCGTTCAGGCCAGGGTCGCCAAAGATCTCCGCGCCCAGCAGGGCGCAGAAGGCCTGTTCGCAGCGGGCGCGCGCCCAGCCGTCCTTGCGGTGCACCGCCTCGAAGCCGGCGGCGGAGGTCTCGGCGCTGGCGGCGGCTTTTCGGAGCGCCACGGGGTCGCCGGTGCGGCGGGCGACCTCGCGCCAGACGATCGCGGCTTCGAGACGACGCCGCGGCTTGTCCTTGGCGCCGATGCGGCCGGCGGCGACGTCGCAAGCCTTGGCCTCCTGGGCCAGCAACCGGGCGTCCAAAAGCTCAAGCAGGGAGCTGTCGCCCCCCGTGAGCCCATCGGTCGGCGGCTTCGCACGATCGGACGCGAAGAAGCGCTTCAACTCACGGCCCAGTTCGAACATCGACCGGCTCCGAACCCGACCGCGTCCCACCTTGGAACGCGCACTCCGGGCGACAACGGAACACAGCAAAGCCGGAGCCGGGCGGATTAACAAGTCCTTAACCGCAGCGACATGGTTAACGAGGACCAGAAGAGTGGTTGTAAATTCAGAGTGTTAACGGATCTACGCGTTAACACTTACTCGTTCTCACCGGAAGGGGACTTGCTAGCTGAAGATCGCGGCCTGCTCGTCCCGCGTGAGGATCCGCCACGCCCCCGGCTCCAGGTCGCCCGGCAAGGCCAGCCCCCCGATCCGCTCACGATGCAGGCCCACGACATGGTTCCCCACGGCGGCGAACATCCTGCGGACCTGGTGGTAGCGGCCCTCGGTGATGATCAGGCGCGCGTTCTTGAGACCGATCGGCTCCAGCACAGCCGGCGCCAACGGCTCCTTCTCGCCCTCCAGCATCAGCGTCCCGGCGGCGAAGGCCTCGGCCTCGGAGCCGTCCAGGGGACGGTCGAGCGTCGCCAAATAGACCTTCTCGACATGGTTCTTCGGTGAGATCACCCGGTGCAGGAACGGGCCGTCGTCGGTGACCAGCAGGAGGCCCGAGGTTTCCTTGTCCAACCGGCCGATGCTGGAGAGCCCCGGCATACGGGCGCGCCAGCGCTGCGGCAGCAGTTCGTAGACGCTGCGCCCCGCCTCGCGGTGCGAGCACACCACGCCCAGCGGCTTGTGCATCAGCAAGGTCAGCGGCGCCGGCGGGTCCAGGGGCTGGCGGCTGATGGTCATGCGGGCCGGCAGGTCGGGCGTGATGGCCAGCCGGGCGCCGGCGTCCTTCACCACCGCGCCGTCCAGCACGACCTGGCCCCGGGCGACGAGGGCGGATACCTCGCGGCGCGAGCCGTAGCCGAGGTTGGCCAGCAGGCGGTCGAGCCGCGCCATCGGCGCCTTAGGTTGGGGGGCCTTCGGGGCGGTCACCGGTGGGCCTCGATGACCTTGTAGCCGCCGGCATCGTCGCGGACCGTAGCGGTCTCGAAGGCGCTGGCCAGCACCGCCTCGTACGGCAGGTGCCGGTTGGCCACCAGCCAGCAGACGCCGCCCCGGCGCAGCATCCGGGCCGCGGTGCGCACGAAGGCCACGCCCAGCTCGCGATCTTCGGTCCCGCCGTCGTGGAACGGGGGGTTCATGACCACGAAGTCGAGGCCGACCAGGCTGTCGTCCCATTGGCGGACGTCGGACCATCGGACCGTGGCGCGCGGATCGTTCAGATTGTGCTCGGCGCAGGCGACGGCGCGCCGGTCGCTGTCGAGGCAGGCCAGGGTGGTCACCGCAGGGGACGCCAGCACATGGGCCGCCAGCAGCCCCGCCCCGCAGCCCAGGTCCGCGCCATGGCCCGCCAGGGTCGGCAGCTTGGCGATCAAGCGCGCACTGCCGGGGTCCAGACGGTCCCAGCTGAACACTCCCGGCTGCGACCAGGCGCCAAGGGCCGGAACCAGCCGGGGCGAGCCGGCGGCGATCGCCTCGGCGATTCCGGTGAGCTCGGCCGGCCGCGACAGGCGGCAGAAGCGGTGGTGGCGCCGGGCGTCCTCGCCCACCGGCCCGCCGAAGCGCTCCAGCACCTTCTTCAGCCGCGACCCGCCCTTGTCCTTGGGTGCGAAGGTCAGCAGCGACCCGCCGGGCTTCAGCACGCGCAGCGTGTTGGCCAGGACGTAATCGCGCTCCAAGGTGCCGCCTGGCGCCAGGACGATCGCCTGGTCAAAGCTGGCGTCCGGCAGGGTGGCGAGGTCACGCGACCCGGGGATCAGCGGCGAGACCTGCACGGCGCCGGGCGGAACCTCCACCAGGCCGGGCGCGGGGGCGCCGTAGAGGAGGGTGGCGGCCACGCCCCTACGCCCGTTCCTTCGAACGCTCGAAGCGCACCTTCGGATAGCGCTCCACGGCGTAGCCGACATCCCAGGCGCTCCGGGCCAGGAACACCGGCTGCTCGTCGATGTCGGTTCCCATGGCCGAGCGGTGCTTGCTGATGAAGTCCTCGAGGTCGGCCTTCTCGCCCAGGATCCAGCGGGCCTCGCCGAACGGACTAGCCTCGAAGATGACGTCCAGCTGGTATTCCTCGCGCAGCCGGTCGGCCATCACTTCAAATTGCAGCTGCCCCACCGCGCCGACGATGAAGTCCGCGCCCAGGTCGGGACGGAACAGTTGGGTCACGCCCTCCTCGGCAAGACTCTCCAGCGCCTTCTTCAGGTGCTTGGCCTTCAGGGGGTCCTTCACGCGCACCCGCTGCAGGATTTCCGGCGCGAAGTTGGGCAGGCCGGCAAAACGAAGACTCCCGCTCTCGGAAAGACTGTCGCCCACCCGCAGCACCCCGTGGTTGGGGATGCCGATCACGTCGCCGGCGTAGGCGTCGTCCGCCAGCTCCCGGTCGGAGGCAAAGAACATCATCGGCGCGTTGACGCTGAGCTGCTTGCCGGTGTTCTGCACCTTCAGCTTCATGCCGCGCGTGAATTTGCCGGAGCACAGCTTCAGGAAGGCGATCCGGTCGCGGTGGTTCGGGTCCATGTTGGCCTGGACCTTGAAGACGAAGCCGGTGACCTCGCGGTCGCCCGGGGCGACATGGGTCTCGCTGCCGCCCTTGCGCGCGGCGACGGACTTCGGCGGCGGGGCGTAGGCGCCCAGGCCCTCCAGCAGCTGGTCGACGCCGAAATGGCGCAGCGCCGAGCCGAAGAACACCGGGGTCATGTGGCCTTCCAGGAACGCCTGCGGATCGAAGGCCTTCAGGCCGCCGCTGGCCAGCTCGGCGTTCTCCGCCAGCTCCTCCTGTTCGTCGGGCTCCAGGTAGCTGACGACCGCATTGCCCTTGAAGGCGATGGGGGCCGGGTGACCTTCATCCTCCTCCTTGGCGCCGCCGCTCCGCTTCACGAACGGCAGGAACTGCTGGCGGCGCAGGTCGAGCATGCCCTTGAACCGCCCGCCCGAGCCGGCCGGCCAATAGAGCGGCGCCGGGTCCAACGCGAGTTTGGAAGCGACTTCATCCAGCAGCTCGAAAGGGTCCTGGGCTTCCCGGTCCATCTTGTTGATGAAGGTGATGATCGGGATGTCGCGCATCCGGCAGACTTCGAACAGCTTCAGCGTCTGCGGCTCGATGCCCTTGGCGGCGTCCAGCACCATCACGGCGGCATCCGCCGCCGTCAGCGTGCGATAGGTGTCCTCCGAGAAGTCCTCATGGCCCGGGGTGTCCAGCAGGTTGAACATCAGCCCGTCGTGGTCGAAGGTCATCACCGAAGCCGAGACGGAGATGCCCCGCTCGCGCTCGATCTTCATCCAGTCCGACCGCGTGCGCCGGTTCTCGCCTCGCGCCCGCACCGCGCCGGCCGCGCGGATCGCGCCCCCGGCCAGCAGCAGGTTCTCGGTCAGCGTGGTCTTGCCGGCGTCCGGGTGCGAGATGATCGCGAAGGTGCGCCGCCTCGCCGCCTGGGCGGCGACTCCTAAGCGAGAATGGGCTGCCTCGGCGGCGGGAGAGGTGGTCATGGCGCGGGCAGGTAGCCTGCGCGGGGCCCGGACGCAAACTTAAGGCGGGGCCGCCCTCAACGCGAGGTGACAATGGTGAAGCACGGCCCAGCCGGATGATCGAGATTGGTCTCCAGAACTTCCACCTGCGAATGCCCGAACGCCTGGAAGGCGCGCAGGATCTCGTCGCGCGGCAGCCAGCAGGCCGCATCCGCCAGGCCGCCCCAGAACTGGCCGTGGGTCTGATCGCCATAGCCCTTGCGGAAATGCTCCACCGACAGGCCGGCATGCTCGATCACGGCACCCTGGAAAACGGTGCAGCGCTCGGGGTCGTAGTAGTGGGTCCAGAGGAAGGCGCGGTCGCTGGCTTGGCAGATCAGCTCGATCAGGCGAAGCGGCTGGACCATGTGGTAGAGGACGCCCGAAGCGAACACGAGGTCGAACGGCTGCTCGACGGCCTCCAGATACTTGATGAAGTCCCCCAGCAGGAACTTCGAGTTCATGCCCAGGATCTCCTTGGCGATCAGGCATTTGAGATAGGCCTCGGCGTTGCCCTCGATGGCGATGACGTCCGCGCCGAGCTCCTCCAGCTGGTACGTGTGTCCACCTTCCAGCGGCCCAAGTTCCACCACCTTGAACCCGTCCAGCCGCGCGGTCTCGCCGCCGAACGCAGCGCCCGCCTGCCTGGGCCGATGGTCGATCGTAAACAGCGGCGACCCGCCCGCGACCACCGGCGGGTCCAGCTCTGGAAAGCTGCTGGCCCAGCGGCCCTTGAAGATGTCGATCGCGGCCTGCGGGCTCGGGATCAGATCATGGAACTTCTGGAACGACAGCGTCGCAAGGTTTGGGTCCTGGGCGGCGGCGATGCGCGCGGCGAGGGCCTCGGGTTGCGGGGTGGCCGGTCGCGGGGCGAGCCATTTGAACATTTGCGAGTCACTTCCGGGCGGTTCGGGGACTGCAGCCGTATAGCCGAGAACGTCCCGGGGCGAAGGGCGCCCAGGCTGGGCGAGCCCTAACCCTTCTCCACCGGCTCCACCAGGAAGTGCCGGCCTTGCTTGTCCTCGATCTCCACCACCCAGACGTCGGGATCGATCCGCGCCGCGCGGGCGACATAGGCGTCGAGTTCGCGTTCCTCGCGTGACGCCACCGGTTCCATCCAGACGCGGTCGCCGTCGCCGCGCGTGGCCTCGGCCAGCAGGCGGGCGGACCCGTCGGAACGGTTCAGCACCTTGACCAGCACGGCCCCCGCCCGCGGATCGCCCTTGCGGGCGACCACGGCGAAGCCGCCGCCGATTTCAACACGGCGGATGAGGGCGCCAACCCAGATATCAGAGGAGAGCAGCATCGCGCGTGAGCATGGCTTGGTAACCCTGTCCGTCAACCGGGGCTCAAGGCCTACCCGCTAATCCTGCCGATCAGACGGCCACAAAGGCCGCGGTTGGATGGTGGATGATGACCCGCACGCGCAGAAGCGCGCTGCCGGCGGCTCCGTGGATGGGTTTGATCGGCGCAGCCCTGTTGCTAGCGCCGCACGCTGCCAAGGCGCAGCCGTCGGACCTGTACTACGAGCGCACGGTGATGAGCGCCGCAGGTGACCGTTGCGGCCTGTTCACGCCCGAGGTGTCGGCGGCCCTTGCGGCCTCGGCGGCCCAGGCGCGAGGGGCTGCGCTCCGAGCTGGAACGGACCCCAAGTCCCTTGAGATCCTGAAGCGCACGGCCCAGATGCGGGCCGACGCCATCGACTGCCGCAGCCCCGACGTGACCACACCCGCCGCCCGGGTGCGGATGGCCTTCGCTGGCTATCAGCGCATCAGCCGGATGAACTATCCCGGCGACATCTCCCTGTGGGCGGCCGATCGCGGGGTCGGCCGCACCGCCCGCTGGCGGCTGGCCCAGAGCGCCTACTTCGGCTCCAACAAAATGATCTTCGGCCTGGCCGGCCGCGACGGCCCCTCTGCCCTGGTGGCGGTGGCTGATTTCCCGGACAACGCCACGCCCTATGCCGCACGCTTGGTGTTCCGCGACACGGGACGCGCGCCGGGTCCCTACCTCACCGGCGCGCCACGCCAGCCGCTCGCCACCAAGCTGCCGCCGCGCGCGGCGACGAAGATGTTCATGGCCGAGGCCCGCGGCCCCGCCGAAGCCGACCTACTGCCCAAGGGCGCGGCCGACGCCTGGGCGTTCCGGTTCCCGACAGCGGCGGTCGCGGCGTTGAGCGACCTGGACCCGCGCGAGGCGGTGGCGGTGGAGTTCCTGCTAAGCGGCGACCGGGTGCGAACCGCCTATGTCGAGGTCGGTGACTTCGCCGCCGGCCGCGCCTTCCTGCAGATGGCGTCCCGCTAAGCCCGCGCGCGGGCTTCGTCCGCGGCAGGCGCCTCGACAGGGTTCGCACCAGGGGTCAGGACCGGCATGCGCACGGTGACCGAGGTCCCCTCGCCGATCGAGCTCTCGACAGCCATCTCACCGTTGTGGAGGCGCGCGAAGGCGCGGACCAGCGACAGGCCAAGGCCCGACCCGGCGGACCGCTGCTCGCGGTCACCGGCCTGTTCGTAGGGCTGGCCCAGACGCTGCAGGTCGCCCTGGGCGATACCGACGCCGGTGTCAGACACTACGAGCTCGAGGGTATTGCCGACCCCTTGCAGAGTGACCGTCACCGCGCCGCCGCGTGGGGTGAACTTGAGCGCGTTGGAGATCAGGTTCAGCGCGATCTGCTTCAGCGCCCGACGGTCGGCGTCGGCGTAGAGCGGGCCGATCGGCAGGACGCCGCGCAGGTTGACGCCGTAGCGCTCAGCCTGGCCGCGCATCAGCCGGATCACCCCCTGAACCGCGTCGCGCATATCGAAGGTCTCGATGGTGAGCTCGAACCGCTCGGCCTCGATCTTCGACATGTCGAGCACGTCGTTGATCAGTTCCAGCAGATGCGCGCCCGATTCGTGGATCAGCTCGGAGTATTCGGCGTAACGGTCGCCCAATTGCCCGAACAGCCGCTGCCGCATGATGTCGGAGAAGCCCATGATGGCATTGAGCGGCGTGCGCAGCTCGTGGCTCATATTGGCGAGGAAGCGCGATTTGCCGGCGTTCTGCTGCTCGGCGGCGATGCGGGCGGCCTCCAGCCGGCGCTCGCGGGCCAGCTGTTCGCGCGCGTCGCGCACAGCGGCGACCAGGGTCTGGCCGTCGGCGGCGCGCAGGGTGATCTCCAGCCAACCGTCGGGATCGTCGGAGACGCTAGCGTAGAAGCTGGCGTGGCCCTCATGGGCGGCGGCGTGCAGGGCCGAGGCCAGGGCCGGCAGGTCCGGCTCGGCGACCAGCGCGCCCACGCTGCGGCCCTCCAGCTGGGCGGGGGTCACGCTGCCGATCGTCGCACCCACGGCGGTAACGATCCGACCCGCGCCGTCGAGGGTGGCGATCATCAGGGGTTGGCGGTCCAGCAGTTGCAGCACCGCCTCGGCACGGGTCCGGCGGCGGCCGTCGCGGCCCGCCACGGCCTGGAAACCGATCAGGCCGGCGGCGAGGCCCAGCACGGTGGTCGTCAGGGCCAGCAGGCTCAACCAGGGGGCGGCGGCCACAGGCGCGGCCGGCAGCGCCAGCAGCGCGCCATCCAGCGCCGAGGCCGCGGCGGCGGCCAGCGCTGCGGCAGCCCCAAGGGCCAGAAGGTCGCGGGTACGGAAGGCCGCGGCGGCCGCGGCGGGGGCCAGGCACCAGATGGCGAGCGGCCCTGCGGGCCCGCCGGTCAGCTGGCAGGCGGCCGCTCCCGCGACGCCCCAGGCTAGAACCGCCACGGCGAGCGCGGGGCCCCCGATCAGCGACAGCACCGCTCCCAGCAGCGCCGCGCCGCCTACGGCGACAAGGGCCCACAGGCCCGGCCCGGTCGGCAGGAGTCCCTGGGCGGTCAGGCCGCCAAGCCCCGCGGCCACCACCACGGCGAAGGCTGCGTGCCACAGCAGGCCGAACGTCGCATCGCTGCGGCGGCGGGTGACCGGCGGTGTCAAACGGGCCTCTGGCATGGTGATTCCCAGCCCCCTCCCCTGGGCGAGGCGGCGGAGCCTAGCGACGAACCCCGGCCCATGCGAGCCGACGCACGCGAGAGGCGAGCGCGGAAAGATTTTCGTAAGCAAGATGCGCGACCTTGCGGGCCCATACCCTGCTGGCGTATCGCCAACCCATGGCTCATGAGGCCAAAACCCGACCCGGCGCGACAGTCAGCGCCCAGGCCCGCCTGGATGCGGCGATGGACGAGCAGAAACACTCGTTCCTCAGGATGGCCAGCCATGAGCTGCGCACGCCGCTGAACTCCATCCTGGGCTTCTCCGAAATTCTCAATGCGGAACTGTACGGTCCCCTGGGAGCCCCGCAGTACAAGGAGTATGCCGCGATCATCCACGGCAGCGGGCAGAAGCTGCTGAAGCTGGTGAACCAGGTGCTGGAGATCGCCCGGCTGGAAGGCCGGACCATGGATTTCAACCTGCGCAGTGAGCCGGTGGAACTGGCCGTGGACGACGCCCTGGCCACCCTGAGGGGCGAGCTGGCGGCTCGTAACGTGACCGTGCTGCTGCACGACCGCGGCGACCTGCCGGCGGTGATCGCCGATCCGCGCGGCCTTCGCTCGCTGCTATTTCACCTGCTGCACAACGCCATCGCCTTTTCGCCAGAGGGCGGGCAGGTCGGTGTCCGGGTCGAGATCGTCGGCGACCTGGTCGATATCGCGATCCGCGACGAGGGCGAGGGCGTCGATCCCGACGACCTGCCCCGGCTGATGACACCGTTCGAGCAGGGCGAGAACGCGCTGACCCGCTCGGCCGAGGGCGCCGGCCTGGGCCTGCCGATCGCCGACCTCAACGCCCGCGCCATGGGCGGCCGCCTGCGGCTGACCTCCGAGCCCGGCAAGGGCCTGACAGCCACGGTGCGGCTGCCCCTCGCCTGATCGCGCCCCTCTGATCGTGGTTGCGCCGGCCCGCCGCGGCGCCTAAGTCGCCCGGGCCATGGCCACAACCAACGACACTCTCACCGAACTTGCCGACGAATTCGACCTCCTGGGCGACTGGGAGGAGCGCTATCGCTATGTAATCGAGATGGGGCGCGACCTGACGCCGCTCACCGACGCTGAGCGCACCGAGCCCTACAAGGTGCGCGGCTGCGCCAGCCAGGTTTGGCTGGTCACCGAACCTCAAGGCGACGGCACGATGCGGTTCCGGGGGGACTCCGACGCCCACATCGTGCGCGGCCTGATCGCCATCCTGCTTCGGCTCTACTCCGGCCGCGCCCCGGCCGAGATCCTGGCCTTCGACGCCCATGCGGCGTTCGCGACCCTGGGCCTCAGTGGGGCCCTCTCCGCCCAGCGCTCAAACGGCCTGGCCTCAATGGTGACCCGCATACGTCGCGACGCGGAGGCGGCGGCGGCGGCGGCGCGGTAGCGCGATCAGTACTGGAACCCGCCGCCCACCACGCACGTGACCACGCCCCGGCGCACCGTCACCGTCGCCGGCAGACCGAGCCCCGGTTCGAACACCACCTTGCGGCCTTCCGCCAAAATCACCACCGCGCCGGGATTGTTGAAGCGGCAGACGCGGTAGTTGGTGCTGGGCCACAAGGGGTTTTCCGGTACCGCGCCGCAGTCGGCGGCGCCGAACGAGCGGGTGAAGCGGACTGGGCCGTACCAAAAGGTCATCGGCGGCCTGTGCCGGCGGGTCGCCAGCCGCGACGGCGCGGCCACCTCGGCGCAGGGCGGGCCCTTGATCGTCCATTGGTGTTTCAGGCTCGTGGACTGCACCCAGTTCTGGAAGACGACCCAGGTCGGGATCGCCAGCAGCAGCGGTAGGACCGCCGCCAGCCCCAGCAGCTGTTCGACTAAGGTTCGGCCCCGGACCCGCTGGAGGAGACGACCGACCCCGCCATGCCAGTCAGCCATGGGTTCACACCGCTCGGATGCCGCTGGCGATGGGGCCCATGCCGATCACGGCGTCGTAGCCGAGGATCATGTCCACATCGCCGCCCTGGGTCGAGAGCGGCAGGCGGATCCAGACCAGGGAAAGGTGCGAGGCGCCGCGCCAGGCCATGTTGTGGATGCCGACGCCCGGCCGCCGGTCGCGCACGATCCGGCCCAGTTCGTCGCGCCAGTAGTCGGCGGCGGCGCTGTTGTAGACCTCGCCCAGGCGCCGGCCGGTGATCTCGCGGCCGTAGACACTGTAGAGCGCGGTGCCCGCCAGCCGGAAGCGGTAGTCGATCGCCGCGCCGGGCAGCACCTCGGTGAGGCTCACCGCGGGCAGGTGGCGGGTCATGTCGCGGGGGTCCAGACTGCCGCGCGCGGGCGCCGGAGCCCCGCCGCGCAGCGAGCTCCAGTAGCTGAACACTTCCTCATGCGCTCGGATCGCCGCGGCCGGTTGGCCGATCTGCGCCGCCATACTGATGAGTCTCGATTAAAGAGTTGGAATCCCGACGCTTCCTTCATCGCCTGATCCGCGAATCGACGGCAAGGGCAAAACGCAAAACGCCCGCCGGAAGCCGGCGGGCGTCGCGAAATCGTCGATCGCGTGGAGGTTCTAGCGCTTGACGTTCTTGCGCGGGGCCTGACGGCCGCCCTGGCCCAGGCCCATCTGCTTGGCCAGGTCCGAGCGGGCCTTGGCATAGTTGGGGGCGACCATAGGATAGTCCTTCGCCAGGCCCCACTTGGCCCGGTACTCCTCGGGGCTCATGTTGTACTTGGTGCGCAGGTGCCGCTTCAGGGACTTGAACTTGCGGCCGTCCTCCAAGCACACGAGGTGGTCCGGCGTGATCGAGCGGCGGATTGGCACGGCAGGTTCGCGCGGCGCGACCTCGACAGTCTCGGCGCCCGAAGACACGCTCGCCAGGGCCCGATGGACGCTCTGGATCAGGCCCGGCAGGTCCGCGGCGGACACACTGTTGTTACCCACGTAGGCGGAGACAATATCCGCCGTCATCTCGATGACTTCCGACTTCTCGTCCATGTTCTCTTGATTCCGAAAGGTTCGCACCGAGAGCGGTGCTGTCTGAT
This sequence comes from Phenylobacterium deserti, assembly GCA_943332615.1. Lineage (GTDB taxonomy): Bacteria > Pseudomonadota > Alphaproteobacteria > Caulobacterales > Caulobacteraceae > Phenylobacterium > Phenylobacterium deserti_C. The sequence continues at coordinate 72,589 of CALQQB010000006.1, read as the reverse complement.
TCACTAGATCGGTGCGCCGTCAGTATCTGCATCAACGCGCGGATACAACACGGAAAGAGATCATGCCCGGCTCTCCTATTGCGGGAAAGAAACAAGTGCGCGCCGCAAACAACCCATTCTCGGTTGTAACTGCTGACCTTCGCGCAGGGGGCAAGACGATATCTCCCCGCCAAATGAAAACGGCGCCCCACGAGGGGGCGTCGTTGCTTGGCTATTAAAGGCTAGGCTCAGCTGAAGGTCGGCTGGGTCCAGTGGGGCCAGATGTCCGGCAGGTCGCTGGAGACCTTGTCGGGATAATGCGGGGGTCGCTTCTCCAGGAACGAGGTCACCCCCTCGCGCGCGTCGCCGGACTTGCCGCGCGCCTGGATGCCGCGGCTGTCGGCGCGGTGGGCGTCCATCGGGTGCGCCGCGCCGGCCATCCGCCAGATCAGCTGGCGGGTGAGCGCCACCGAGACCGGCGCGGTGTTGTCGGCGATCTCGCGGGCCAGGGCGCGGGCGGCGGGCAGCAGGTCGTCGGGCTCATGAACCGAACGCACCAGCCCCTTTTCCTGCGCCTCGGCCGCCGGAAAAATGCGGCCGGTATAGCACCACTCCAGGGCAGTCTGGACGCCCACCAAGTGCGGCAGGAACCAGGAGGAGGCCGCCTCGGGGTTCAGCCCGCGGCGCGAGAACACGAATCCGTAGCGCGCCTGGGTCGACGCCAGCCGGATGTCCATCGCCAGCTGCATGGTGATCCCCACGCCCACGGCCGGGCCGTTGCAGGCTGAAATCACCGGCTTCAGGCTCTCGAAGATCCGCAGTGTCAGCAGCCCGCCCCCGTCGCGCTGGGCGCCCGCCACAGTGCGGGCCTCCCGATCGCCGCTGCTGCGGGCATCATAGTTGAAGGTGTCGCCGCCGCCCGCCAGGTCGGCCCCGGCGCAGAACCCGCGCCCCGCGCCGGTGACGATCACCACCCGTACGTTGTCGTCGGCGTCCGTCGCGTCGAACGCGGCGATCATGTCCTGCATCATCTGGGTGTTGAACGCGTTCAACCGGTCCGGCCGGTTCAGGGTGATCGTCGCGATCCCGTCGGCGACGTCGTACAGCAGGGTCTCGAAAGTGGGCATAGGGGCTCCTCGCTATGGTTGGCGCCATTCCGGTCGGGTTGACGGTCCGTAGGTCAAGGCCCGTCGATAGACGTGGGAGCGCCCTGCCCCGCCGCCCCCTATCCCGCCGCCTCGATCGCCGCCCGGTCGCGCTTGCTCCACCGCCCAGCCAGGAAGAAGCATGGGATGGCCAGGGCCGAGATGCAGATGAAGACCAGCACCGAGGCCGTGTACGGCTGGGCCATGCCGGCGCTGCGGAAGTGGTCGATCGCCCAGCCGGCGCCGGTGTTGCCGATGCCCAGGCCGATGACGTTGAGACACAGGATGTAGAAGCCGGTGACCGTGGCGCGCGCGCCGTCGGGGGCCAGCTCCTGCACGGTGGAAAAGGTCGGGCCGTAGAACGCCGCGAGCTGGAACACGCCCAGACCCATGCCGAAGTAGAACAGCGGCGAGCCGGCCGGCGTCAGGCGGTAGGCTATGGCGAACGGGACCACCGCCAGCATCAGGAAGGCCAGCAGCATGGGCCGCCCGGTCTTCATGTGGCGGTGCCACCAGTCGCCGATGAAACCGCCGAACAGGTTGCCGGCCACGCCCGCCACGATGGTGATGTAGCCGGCGAGCCGCGCGATTTCGGCCTTTTCGAACCCGCGCTCGGCCACGAACCACAGCTGGTCGAACTGGGCGGCACCCACCGCGATGTGCACAAACACCCCGCCGGCGATGGTGGCCGCCAGCGCCGGCGAACGCTTCAGCGCCACGACCAGCTGGCCCAGCTGCACGGCGAAGCCCGGCCCCTTGGGCAGGTGCGCCGCCCGTTTCGGCCGGGGTTCACGCACGAATAGGAAGGCCAGTGACACCAGCATCCCCACCGCGCCCAGGCCGAAGAAGCAGTTCCGCCACCCGATCACCGGGCCCAGGTAGCCGGCGAGCAGCAGGCCCAGGCCCGCGCCCAGCGGCACGCCCATGTAGTAGATTCCCGCCGCCAGCCCCATACGCGCGCTGGAGACCCGGTCGGCCAGCAGTGACATGGCGGTGGGCGTCAGCGCCGACTCGCCGATGCCGATCAGCGCCCGGGGAATGGCCAGCGACACGAACCCCCGCGCCGCCCCCGACGCCGCCGTCAGCAGGCTCCATAGCGCAATGGCGCCCGCGATCAGCCTAGGCCGGTGGGTAAGGTCCGCCAGCATTCCCATGAACAGGCCGGCAACCGCGTAGAACACCAGAAACACCAGCCCGGTCAGCAGCCCGTACTCGGTGTCGGTGAGGTGCAGCTCGGGTTTGAGGAAATTGGCGAAACTGCCCAGCAGGTTTCGATCAACCATGTTCAGGGCGTTGGTGATCGTCAGCAGCGCCAGCAGCCCATACGGCGCCGCCTTCACCGCTGTCCCGGCCACGGTTGCGCCGGCCGGCGTTTCCCCAGTGCTCATGCGTCCCACTCCCCTGGCGGCCTTGACGGCCGATGGCGCGGTCGCAAACGCGACGCGCTCTGTCCTTGCCGCCACTGAAGCAGAACCTGGGCCCTACGAATATGGGCCACGCGCCGATTGACCCCGCCGCCGGCACAGACCACCGTTCATCAACGGGGCAGGAAACAAGACCATGCAAACCACGAAGATGGTGCGGGCCGCGGCTTGGCTGGCGGCGATCGGTGTCCTCATCGGGCTGGGCCTGGTCCAGCCGGCCGCCGCCCAGGCCGGCGGCGAGGCGCTATACAACACCCGCTGCAAGAGCTGCCATGAGCCGCCGCAGGGCCGCGCGCCCAGCCGCGAGCAGTTGCGGTTGCGCGCGCCCGCCGAGATCGCCGCCACCATGGCCACGGGCGCCATGGCGCCCATGTCGGTCGGCCTGACCCCCGCCGATCACGCCGCCATCGCCGGCTTTCTGACGACGCGGACGACCGGGCGCGGCGCGCCGGCGTTCGAGACCGTAGACACGCCCTGCGCCGCCCACCCCCCGATCCGGGAGACCGCGTCGGACTGGCAGGGTGCGGGCGGGCGGTTGGCCAACCCGCGCTATCAGCCGAACCCCGGCTTCACCGCCGGCGACGTGCCCCGGCTGAAGGTGAAGTGGGCCTTCTCGATCGCCAACGCTAACAGCCAGCCGACGGTGATCGGCGACTGGCTGTGGATCGCCGGTTCCGGTAAACTCTACGCGCTCGACGTCCACACCGGCTGTGTCCACTGGCGGCTCGACAACGTCCCGTCCCGCCCGACGCCCAGCCCCGTGAAGACGGCGATTTCGCCCAGCGGCTGGGCGTTGATCGTGGGCCAGCGCAATCGCGTCGTGAGGGCGTTCGACGCTCAGACCGGCAAGGCGCTCTGGGCCAGCGAAGTCCTGGAGACGCATGCTTCGTCCGGCATCACCGGCTCGCCGATCGTCGCGGGCGATCAGGTGTTCGTGCCGATCACGTCGCTGGAAGAAGTCACCTCGAGCGCCCCTGCCTATCCCTGCTGTTCGTTCCGCGGCGCGCTGGTCGCGCTCGACCTGGCCACCGGCAAGACCCAGTGGAAGTCGGCCACCATCGTCGAACCCATGAAGCCGACCCGCATCAATTCGGCTGGCGCCCAGATGCAGGGTCCAGCCGGCGCGGCGATCTGGTCGGCGCCCACGGTCGATCTGAAGCGCGGCCTAGTCTACGTCGCCACCGGCGATTCCTACACCGAGGCCGACACCGTCGGGGCCGACGCGATCCAGGCCTACGACATGAAGACCGGCAAGCTGCGCTGGAACCATCAGGCCCTGGCCGACGACAACTTTATCGTCAGCTGCGTGTCGGAGGGCCACACCGCCGCCAACTGTCCGACCGAGGAGGGCCCGGACTATGACTTCGGCGCTTCGCCCATCCTCTTCACCCTGCCGGGCGGCCGGCAGATCGTTCTGTCAGGCCAGAAGTCGGGCTTTGCCTATGGTATGGTTCCCGAGACTGGAAAGCTGGTCTGGAAGACCCAGGTGGGCAACGGCAGCCCGGTGGGCGGCATAGAGTGGGGTATGGCCGCCGACACGCGCCGTCTCTACGCGGCCAATTCCGATGTCCTGCCGCTGATCGCCGCCGAGGCCGGCTCATTGTGGCCCAGCTACAAGCCCGGCCCCGCCAAGCCGGGACTGACCGCGCTCGACCCCGCCACCGGCAAGGTGATCTGGTTCGTGCCGACGCCGAAGGACCCTTGCGGCTACGCGGCGCACAGCCCCCTGAAGGCCTGTATAGCCGCCAACTCCGGGGCGCCGGCCACGATGCCGGGCGTGGTCTTCGCCGGCGCCACGGACGGCTGGTTCCGGGCCCATGACGCGGCCACCGGCAAGGTGCTCTGGAGGTTCGACACCGCGGCCCGGCCCTACGCCACTGTCAACGGCGTCACGGCCCAGCCCGGTGGCGGCCTGGACGGCAACGGTCCGGTCATCGCCGCTGGAACCGTCTTCGCGACCTCCGGCTGGGAGGGCGCCACGCGGTATGGCGAGACGGGGGTGGGCTACAGCGTGCTGCTGGCGTTCACCGTCGATGGGAAGTAGGGCCGCCTCTCACCAGGGGACCCTCGCCCCGTCCCAGGCGAAGAAGCCGCCGGTGTCGGCTGGGGTCAGGCCGTCCATCACCCGCAGCAGGCGCTCGGCGGCCACAGCCGGCGCAAAGGCGCGCGCGCCGAGGTCAGCGCCGAGGATCGGCGCGCTCAGCGCCGTCGCCACGGTCCCGGGGTGCAGGGCCACACAGACGGCGAACGGATGGCTGCGCTGGTGCTCGATAGCCGCGGTGCGCAGGAACATGTTCAGCGCCGCCTTCGAGGCCCGATAGCCGTACCAGCCGCCCAGGTGGTTGTCGCCGAGGCTGCCCACCCGCGCCGACAGCGCGGCGAATACGCTGGGCCCATCGCGCGGCATCAGCGGCAGCAGGTGACGCGCCGCCAGCAGCGGCCCCACCGCATTGACCTCGAAGAGACGCATCAAGGTGGCGGCATCCACGGCCCGCAACGACTTCTCCGGTGCGATCCCTGGGGCGTGCAGCACGCCGGTCGCCACCACGATCCGCGTCGGCGCGCCCAGCTCGGCGATTCGTTCCGCCGCAGCCGCGAGCGACCCCTCGTTCAGAACGTCGGCCTTCAGCCACGTCCTCCGCGCGCCGTCGCGCCAGTCCGCCGGCCGCCGCCTAGAAAGCCCCACCACGTGGCCGACGCGCGGATCCGCGCCCAGCGCCGCCGCCAGGGCGCCGCCCAGGCCGCCTGACGCGCCGATCACCACGGCGATGTCAGGGCCGCTGGTCACCGAGCCAGGGCCGAGCCCAGGCAAAGGCTGGCTACCGCGCCGAGGGTCAGCAGCCCGCGCAACCGAGCGAACCAGCCGGGCGCATCAGCCGCGCGCAGGTCCCACATCCACGCCAGGGTCAGGGCCGCGGCCAGGGCGATCAGCTGCAGGTTCGGGGTTCCATGCAGGAACAGCAAGAGCGCTAGGCCGGCCAGGGTTGGCGTCATGGCCAATCCCACCGTCACAGCGTCGGGCGGCCCGTCCTTCACCGCCATGCCCCAGCGGGCTCCGCCCAGGAACGACAGGATCAGAGCTGCATAGGCCGCCTGCGCCACAGCCGCGGCAGGCGCCCAGGGCGGTAAGGCCAGCATCACCGCCGGTCCGGCCCAGAACGGGATCAGGCCCGCCAGCCCATAGGCCAGCACCACCGGCGGACACCGGATGACAGGCTCAGGGAAACGGCCCCCCGGCGCCCGCGCGCCTACTGCGGCCCCGTCAGCCACGCGTAGGCCGAATGATTGTGGATCGACTCGAAGTTTTCCGACGACACCTCGTAGCGCGCCACCCGCGCATCGCCGGCCAGGGCCATGGCGATGTCGCGCACCAGATCCTCGACGAACTTGGGATTCTCGTAGGCGCGCTCGGTGACGTACTTCTCGTCCGGCCGCTTCAGCAGGCCCCACAGTTCGCAGGAGGCGCCGGCCTCGGCGATATCGATCAGGTCTTCGACCGGCAGGCTGGCTCCCGGCGCGAGGGTGGCCGCGATGATGATGTGGGAGCGTTGGTTGTGCGCGCCGTAGAGCGAGATTTCCTTCGAGCAGGGACACAAGCTGGTCACCGGGGTCAGCACCTGCTGGGTGATCTCCAGCCGCCCGTCCATCTGCTCCGCCCGCAGGGTGACCTGATAGTCCAACAGGCTCTGCACCCCCGAGACTGGGGCGGTCTTGCGGACGAAATAGGGCAGGCGGATCTCGATGACCCCACTGTCGGCCTCCAGCCGCGCCAGCATCACCGCCATCAGTTCGCCCAGGCTCTCCGTCGACAGCGGCGCCTCGAAGATGTCGAGCACCTCCAGGAAGCGCGACATGTGAGTGCCCTTGAGGTGGGCGGGTAGGGCCACATACATGTCGATCGAAGCGACCGACGGCTGCGTTCCGTGGCGGGTGGCGACGATCACCGGATGGGTGACGGATTTCACGCCCACCCGCTGGATCGCGAGATTTCGAACATCGGCGCTGGCCTGCACATCCGGCAGGGCGGTCGGGACGTGGACATTCATGGCGGCCTCAACGATCCTTGTTTGTCCTAGACAGATAGGCTCTATCTTCCCATTGTCCAGCCATATACTGATGATTTGTCCATGACAGATATATTCTCCTCGTCCGACCTGCCGCCGCCGATGAGCATCGCCGCGGTCGAGCGGGACTGCGGCATTCCCAAGGACACCTTGCGGATCTGGGAGCGGCGCTATGGCTTCCCCGCCCCCCTGCGTGACGCCAATGACGAGCGCCTGTACCCGGCCGACCAGGTGGCCCGGCTGCGCCTGCTGCGCCGGCTGATCGCGGCCGGTCACCGGCCCGGCAAGGTGGTGGCCCTCCCGGCTGACGAACTGCTCGACCTGATCCGCGGCCTGGAGCGCCCGCCCGCTCGGCGCGCCCGGGCCGGCGCGGATTCGGCGGTCATTCCGGAGCGCTCAGCCGATGCAGCGGAGGTCCTGGGCGCACTCGCCGCGCATGACGCCGAGCGCCTACGCAGTCATCTGGCGGGCCTGCTGCTGCGCGAGGGCCTGGGCGGGTTCGCCGGTCGCGTCGGCCCCGGGCTTATCCATGCGGTCGGCGCCGCCTGGGCGCGGGGCGCGCTTGAGATTCACCAGGAGCACCTGTTCACCGACCAGTTCACCGGCGTCCTGCGCAATGCCATCGGCGCGGTAGCGGCCACGGGCGGCCCGCAGATGCCGCCGAGGGTGCTACTCACGACCTTGCCGGGCGAACCGCACGGCCTGGGCCTGCTGATGGCCGAAGCGATGTTCGCCCTGGAAGGCTGCGCCTGCGTGTCCCTGGGCGTCCAGACCCCGGTCCGCGACATCGCACTCGCCGCGCGCGCTCATCGGGCCGACGTGCTGGCCCTGTCCTTCTCCGAGGCCATCGGCGCCGGCCTGGCCCGCGCCGGCCTCGCCGACCTCCGCGCGCTGGCGCCCGCCGATACCGAGATCTGGGCCGGCGGCGCATGCCCGGGTCTGCGCGACCAGCCCGGCGTCCACCGCCTGCGCGACCTCGCGGGCATCGCCGGCGACGTGGCCCGCTGGCGCCAGTCCGCGGCCGCACAGAATTAGGTGCCGCCCATGCCCGCCCCGTTCGAGATCCGCCCCGCGCTCACCCCCGCCGACCTGAACGACACTACCGCGCTGTTCGAAGCCTACGCCGCCGGCGTCGGAGTCGATCTCGCCTTGTAGGACTTCGCCACCGAACTCGCGTGCCTACCCGGCAAGTACGTCCCGCCCACCGGCGCCCTGCTTCTCGCCCGCCACCCCGCGCCCATCGGCTGCGCGCGCTCCGCGCCCTCACGGACGGGGCCTGCGAGATGAGGCGGCTGTACGTCGCGCCTAACGCGAGGGGGCTCGAGCTTGGTCGCGCTTTGGCCGAGGCGATCCTGGCCGAGGGGCTCTGGCTCGGCTACCGCGAGATGCGGCTCGGCACCCTTGCGACAATGGGCCCGGCGATCGATCTTTACCGCGACCAGGGCTTCACCGCGTGCGCGCCCTACTACGACACCCCTCTCCGGGGCACGCTGTTCCTCTCCCGCGACGTTTGACCGTCTAGCTCCCGGTCGCTTCGCCGGGGCTGGCGTTCTCGGGCGCCTGGCGCTCGGTCTGTTCCTCATCGCGCCGGATCTGGTCGGGGCCCGGCACATCGTCCGGCATCGCGACCGCGCGTCGGTGCGCGCCGGAACCCGACCCGTGCTCGATGCGGCCGGCCTCAACCTCCGTCCGCGAAAATACCTCCTCCTGGCCGGTCTCCAGAAGTTCGGCGTCCGGATGCTTCGGCGGGTTGGCCGCCGCGCGGCGCTGTTCCAGTTCCTCGGGCGTCATTGACATGGGGTGGCCTCCACAAACGGAAGCCCCAACGCCCGGCCGAGGTTCCGCTACCCCCGGAACCGCCGGTTCAACTTGCGCATCCCGCCAATCCAGCGGCCGTAGTCATTGGTCTTGTTGCGCATGTAGGTCAGCACCTCGGGGTGAGGCAGGATCAGGAATTCCTCCGCCGCGATCCCCTTGACCACCGACTCGGCCAGCACTTCGGGCTCCATCATGCCGTCGATGCTGGCGACGCCGTCCGGATTGCCCGCCGTCATGGCCGTGCGCACCGCTTGCGGGCACAGCACCGAGACCTTGATGCCGTCGTCGCCGTGGGTGATAGCCAGCCATTCGGCCAGACCCACCGCCGCGTGCTTGGTCACCGCATAAGGCGCAGACCCGATCTGCGACAGCAGCCCGGCCGCCGAGGCGGTGTTCAGCAGATAACCGCCGCCCCGCGCCGCCATCCGGGGCACGAGGTGCCGCGCCGCCCAGACGTGAGCCATCACATTGATGTCCCAGATCCGCTGCCAGCCCTCGTCCGGCGTCTCGGCGCCGCCGCCCACGCCGATGCCGGCGTTGGAGCAGAACAGGTCGATCGGCCCGTGGTCGGTTTCCACCGTCTCGATCAGGCCGGCGATCTCGGATTCCTTCGAGACATCGACCTTGTAGGCCACGCCGCCCATCATCGCCGCCGTCGCCTTGGCGCCCGCCTCGTCGCGGTCGGCGCAGATCACCAGCTTCGCCCCCTCGGCGGCGAAGCGCACGGCGAGCGCACGGCCGATGCCGCTGGCGGCGCCGGTCACCACGATGATGCGATCCTTGAGTTCCATGGTGTTCCGCGCTCCCGTCCGGTTCTGATTTGTCCGGACGAGTTACCGCGTCCGCCCCGGGGCGCCCAGCCCCGGCAACGACGGGTCCAGTGGCCGCAGGATCGCCTCGCGCCGGGCGTTGCGCCGGTGCTCGGCCATCAGCATCTGCGCCTGCTGCATCGCCGCGTCCAACGGCGACCCGTCGATCCGCTGCATTGTCGCCCCGTCGTCGTACTGGGTGTAGCCCCCGGGCCGCACGCCGAAGGGCGGGAGATCAAGCTCCAGGAAGTTGGTCGCCGCCCCGACCGGTCCGTCCCCGAAATAGGCCCGGGTCACAAAGTTGACCACCGGCACCCCGTCGATTTCATAGCGGTCGCCTTGGGTCGGGTCGCAGACCTCGAGGCTGAAGGGGACGTCGCCCTCCAGTCCGGACCCCTCAGGCGCCGGCCCCGGGGCTGTGGACGTGGTGTCCGGGTCCGCCAGCAGCTCCAGCACCTCGTGCGACAGGGCGCAGGTCCAGGGCTCGCCCCGCAGGGTGCAGACGTCGAGATAGACGAAGGCGTAGGGCAGCCCGCTCCGGGTCCGGTCGTGATAGCCGAAGACGCTGGAGATGCCGGCCGTCGGATCGCTGGTGTGATCGCCGACGTAGAGGATCGCCTGGGTCCCGCCGTCCACGTTCGCCCGCAAGCCGCCCAGATCCAGGCGCCGCGCGGCCAGACTGGCGCCCACGCCCCACACCGGCTGGAAGTCCGTATTCACCTGCGCCTCGACGGCGGCGACGGCGCGGTCGAACGTATCGTCGTCGATCGTGGTCGAGACGTTGACCACCAACACGCTCACCACGCCCGGCGGCGGTCCCACGCGCGGGGCGAGGTCCGGCGCGCCAGACACTAGAGAGCGTCCTTCACTAAAGGGTCTTCAGATATTCCAGCAGCTGCAGCCGCTGGGCCTCGGTCAAGCCGCCGACGCCGTAGACGTGGCCCTTGTTAGAGTTGCCGGACAGGCTGGTGTCGAAGGTGAAGCTGTTGCCGGCGGCGGCGGCGGCCGTCTCATAGCCCGCCTTCTTCGGATCGTACGCGCGCGTGCCCGTCATAAAGGTCTGCGGCCGCTGCTCGACCGCCAGCAGCAGGTCATACAGGGTCGGCACCGACCCGTTGTGCAGATAGGGCGCCGTCGCCCAGATTCCTTCCAGCGGCCGGGCCTTGTAGGCCAGAAGCGGGTCGGCGGCGTTCCGCTGGCAAAGTTGCAGGCGTCGATCCTTGGCCGTCTGGCCCGGGACCAGGGCGGCTTGCGGCCCACCCTTCGGCAGCGGGGTCACGCCGAAGAAGTTCTCCGCGGCGACCTTGATCACATCCAGCTTCTTGTTGACCAGCACGCCCTTTACCCCGGTGGTCAGCAGCGCCCGCACCGGCGCATTGGCCGCCGTCAGGGCGCCGTCCGCGTAGTTGGCGGGCACGCCCTTGAACGCACCGCTGGCGCCGGTGAAGGCCCAGGCGTTGCAGGCCATCCACTCGTCCGTCTGGTCCGGGCCCATGTCGGCGAAGGTCTTCATGGTCTCGTAAGTCTTCTGCGGCGTATGGCAGGATGCGCACTGCTTGCCGAACAGCCCGGACCCGGCCTTCACATCCCCGGCGCTCGGCGTTCCGAACGTCGCCGGCCACTTCGGCGGCTCCAGCCGGGTCAGCTGCACCTCCATGCGGTTGAGGTTGTCGATGTCCACGCTAGAGGGGAAGCCGGAGAAATCGAGCGGGCCCGTCCGCTTGGTGATGACCGCCTCGCCGAACACGCCCAGCACCTCGCCGGTGTTGCGGCCCAGGGCGCCGAAGTCGGTCGGGGTCTTACCGCGCTCGAACTTGGCGGTCTGGGCGATGCCGTTCCACTGCAAACGGGTCTGCAGGTTGATGTTCCACAGGTGCGGATAGCTGACCGGCGCATCGGCGGGATTCGGCCGGGGCTGGGCCGCGCCGCCGAACAGCAGGACGCGGTTGTAGATATGGCCCACCGCGTCCACCCGACCGTAGCCATAGCGGGAGTTGGTGCGCGGGTCGGCGGGATCGGGGCCGTTCAGCCGGTGGGCCGCCGCCTCCCAGGCGATCAGCTTGTCGAGTTCGCCCCGCAGCCGTATGCGGGTCTCCGGCGTGTCGGCCGCGCCCAGCACGGCCTTGGCGAAGCGGTCCCAGCGGCCGGCGTCGGCGCCCGGACCGGCCGCGGCCCGCGTCTGCACCAGCGCCGCGTCGAGCGCCTCAATGAAGCTCTGGAAGTCGAACAGGCTGGGCGCGCCGTCCACGGTGAGCGGCTTGCCCTGGTAGGTCAGCTGGGCGGTGTGGCAGGCGGCGCAGGTCAGCCCGACCCATTTCACGGTTTCCGCGCCGGGCGCGGCGCCGGTCCAGTGCAGGCTGGTCTTTTTCAGGCCGCTATCGTCGATCGCGTTCTCCGCGAACCCGACCGGCAGGGTCGACTTGCCCCAAGGCGGCAGGATGCCGAACGTCGCCAGGTAGGCGGACTCCCGGAACCCGCCGGCCGCGGCGCCGGGCGCCGTGGCCGCGGCGCCGGGCGCCTGCGGCTGCTCCAGCGCCTCGAACCAGGCCATCGGCATCAGCCTCGAGCCCTGGCCGGCGTTGTACCAGCGGCCCCGCTCCTCGTCGGTCCAGCCCTGCACGGTCCCGGTCGATGGGCCCGCGCGCCCGCCCGCCGCGGTCGTCGGCTTCTTGCAGCCCGAGAGCCCCAGGACCGCCGTCAGCATCACCACGGCGGCGCCGGCCAGCCTGAGTTCACCCGACATCATCATCACCCCCGGTTGCAGGGGCGATCTTGGCGCCACTCGCGAGCCGGCGCCATGCCGGATCTCGACGTTATTCGGCCGCGGGCTTGCCCACCTTGTCGAAGTCGCTGGCGTCGTGACGTTCGGGCAGGGTGTTGTCGCCGGCGCGGTTGACGATCCGCCCCCGCTTCACCGCCGGCCGCGCGGCGATCTGGTCGGTCCAGCGCTGGACGTGCTTGTAGCTCTGCACATCCAGGAACTCGCCGGCCTCATAGGCCATGCCCTTGGCCAGCAGGCCGTACCAGGGCCAGACCATCATGTCGGCGATCGTGTACTCAGACCCGCCCAGGTATTCGCTGTCGGCCAGACGCCGGTCCAGCACGTCCAGCTGGCGCTTCGTCTCCATGGCGAACCGGTCGATGGCGTATTCGATCTTGAACGGGGCGTAGGCGTAGAAATGGCCGAAGCCGCCGCCCAGGTAGGGCGCCGAGCCCATCAGCCACATCACCCACGACAACACTTCGGCGCGCCTGGCCGGCTCGGTCGGCAGGAAGGCGCCGAACTTCTCGGCCAGGTGGATCAGGATGGCGCCGCTCTCGAAGATGCGGATCGGCTCGGGCCCGCTACGGTCCATCAGGGCTGGAATCTTGGAGTTCGGGTTGATGTCCACGAAGCCCGAGCCGAACTGGTCGCCCGTGCCGATGTTGATCAACCAGGCGTCGTACTCCGCACCGGTGTGCCCGAGCGCCAGCAACTCCTCGAACATTATCGTGACCTTCACCCCGTTCGGCGTCCCCAGCGAGTAGAGCTGGAACGGATGCTTGCCGATCGGAAGCGCCTTCTCCGAGGTCGGACCGGCGATCGGGCGATTGATGGCGGCGAACCGGCCCCCGCTCTCCTTGTTCCAGGTCCACACCTTGGGCGGGGTGTAGTCGGCCGGGTAATTGGCGGGCGGTGTCGGGGCGTCGTCGGCCATAGGAGTCTCCTGGCTAGGCTGTGCACGACGATGTGGGACGCCGGAGCGCGTTTGGCTAGGCGTGAATCTCCCCTCCCCCCGCGAGCGCGGCGAACGGAGAGGGCGGGGCAGGGGGTGGGCCGGCTGGGCTGACTCCGGCTGGCGAGCCAAAGGCCCACCGTTGGCCTTAACGATCCTGTGCCCCTCGGGGCGCCATCCGGCGCGCCGGGATCTCATGCGCCGGCCCACCCCTTGATCCCCTCCCCCTCTTCGGGCCGGTGGCGCTCGGGGGAGGGGAACGCCACCGCTTGGCCTTGCGGCCCGGCCCCTCTAAGTAAACCCCATGCCGCTCAGCTTCTTCACCAACACCTTCGCCGGAAACCCGCTCGACCGCGCCAGCGACCGACGGACCAACACCGACTGGCTCGCCGAGCAGTTGGCCTCGCCCGACAGCCTGGGCGTCGCCATCTGGAACGGGCGTCCGTTCATCGAGAAGACGAAAGACGGCGGCACGCAGATCGCCTACCTGCCGGCCAAGCTCGCCGCCGACCTCGCCGGCGGCCCCGAGCGGCTGCTGTTCATGGGCCTATGGAAGGAGACCGCGATCTTCGCCGTGGACATGGAGGGTGAGGCCGACCCGGGCCAGGGCCCACTGCAGGGCCTGGGCGAGTTCAAGGATTTGCGTCAGGTTTCAATGCAGCTGCCGCCGAGCGATGCTGCGATCATGGCCACCGCCAAGCAGATGTTCGAATGGCGCCGTCGCCACCAGTTCTGCGCCAGCTGCGGCCAGCCCAGCCAAACCATGGACGGCGGCTGGAAGCGCCAGTGCCCGTCCTGCAAGGTCGAGCACTTCCCGCGCACAGACCCGGTGGTGATCATGCTGGCCTACCATGGCGAGCGCTGCATGCTGGGCCGCCAGGCCGCCTGGCCGAAGGGCATGTTCTCCTCGCTGGCCGGCTTCCTGGAGCCCGGCGAGTCGATTGAGGAGGCATGCGCCCGCGAGCTTAACGAGGAGGCCGGCCTGCACACCCGCCAGGTCCGCTACCACTCCACCCAGCCCTGGCCCTATCCGTCCTCGCTGATGATCGGCCTGCTCGCCGAGGTCGAGGACGAGGAGGGCGCTCCGGACCAGACCGAGCTGGACGAGATCCGCTGGTTCACCCGCGCCGAAGCCAAGCTGCTACTGGCCGGCGAACTGCCCGACACCTTCTGCCCCCAACCGATGGCCATCGCCCACCAGCTGATCAAGGCCTGGGCCTACGAGGCTTGAGACCCCCCGTCCGGGCTGACCTGAGGTTCAGCGACAGGCCCGGACGCCCTTTCAAGCTCGGCTAGAGGTTCCGCTGGTCGCGCGCGCGGGCCAGCACAGCCTCGCGCCGCTGGGCGATCTCGGCGCCCCGGCTGCCGGTGAAACCGCCCGCCACGGCATGCCGGCCATGCACGTGCCGCGCCTCGGCGACCGGCGGCCCCACGCTCTCGTCCCAGTCATGGCGAAGCGCCGACACCATCACACGTGGTTGCTCGGCGATCGTGCGCGCCAGCTTCATCGTGAAGGCCAGCAGGTCGGCGTGCGGGACCAGGTGGTTCACCAGACCGATCCGCAGCGCCGTGGCCGCATCGACGAAGTCGCCGGTCAGCGAAATCTGCCGCGCCCAGGCCATTCCCACGCGCCGCGGCAGGTCGACGACGACGGGCCCCGGATAGACCCCGACCCGCAGATGCGTATCGGCGAACGCCGCCTTCTCGGACGCCACCATGAAATCGCAGAGCAGGGCCACCTCGAACCCGCCCGTCACAGCCGGCCCGTTCACAGCCGCGATCATCGGCACGGCCGAGGCGGTCATCGCGTGGGTGTAAGAGGGGAACTCCGTCAGCTTGTCGGCGCCCAGGTGGCGCAGGTCGAGCCCGGCGCAGAACGCCGGGTCGGCGCCGGTGATGACGATGCAGCCGGCGTCCTGAGCCGCCGCCACCGCGTCGCACAGCGCCTGGGCCAGCTCGGCGTTCAGCGCGTTGCGCGCCTGCGGCCGGTTGAGGGTGATGAGCGCCACCTGATCGTGGCGCTGCGACAGCAGCACGGGTTCGGACATGACGTTATCGTCAGGTCGCTGCCCAAACGGCAGTCAACCGGCCTCGCGTCAGGCGCTCATGCGGCTGCGGAACGGATCGGCCGGGTAGACGCCCAGGATCTCGAACCGCTCGGAGAAGAACGCCAGCTCCTCGAACGCCAGCGCCAGGCCGCGATCTTCGGGACGGCCATCGACCTCGCTGTAGAAGAAGGTCGCCGTGAAGGCGCCGTTCTCCATGTAGCTCTCCAGCTTGGTCATGTTGACGCCATTGGTCGCGAACCCGCCCAGCGCCTTGTAGAGCGCGGCGGGCATATTGCGGACGCGGAAGATGAAGCTGGTGACGCAGGGCTCGGTGAAGGGCGGCGGCTCGGGCGACGCATCTGCGGTCATGATCAGGAACCGCGTGGTGTTGTTGTGCTCGTCCTCCACGTCTCGAGCGAGAATCTCCAGACCGTAGATTTCCGCCGCCAGCGCCGGCGCGACGGCGCCCCGCGTCGGGTCCGGTTGCTCCGAGACGATCCGGGCCGAGGCCGCCGTATCGCCGGCCGCCTCCATGGTCACGCCGAGCCCGCGCAGCATGCGCCGGCACTGGCCCCAGGCGAAGGGCATGGACACCACCGTCTTCAGGTCTTCCAGCTTGGTCCCCGGATTGGCCATCAGCTGGAAGTGGATCGGCTTGAACCGCTCGCCGATGATCTTCAGGCCGGACGAGGGCAACAGGTGGTGCACATCGGCGACGCGTCCGGCGATGGAGTTCTCCACCGGGATCATGCCCAGCTCGCAATCGCCGGTCTTCACCGCCTCGAACGCCTCCTCGAAAGTCGGGTGCGGAACCGGCTCCATGCCCGGGAAGGCCGCCATACAGGCCTCGTGGCTGTTGGCCCCCAGCTCGCCCTGGAAGGCGATGCGCCCCCCACCACCGGTCGTCGTACTCATGAAACTACCTTTGCAAATTCTCGTGCGCGTTCGAGGTCGGCGGGGTTGTCCACCGAGATCGGCGCATCGGCGGCGACGGCCGCCCAGATCGACAAGCCCAGCTCCAGGGCCCGCAGCTGTTCCAGCTTCTCGCGCTGTTCGAGCGGCGACGGCGCGGCGGCGTTGAAAGCTTCCAGCGCCGCGCGGCGATAGCCATAGATGCCGATGTGCCGCCAGATTGGCGCGTCGCCATAAGGCGCCGACCGGGTGAAATAGAGCGCCCGGCCGTCGGCGGCGATCACCGCTTTCACGACGTCGGGGTTGGTCCGGTCCGCCGGAGAGGACTCAGAAGCTACAAGGGTAGCGATGTCGCAGGCCGGGTTGTCGGCCAGCAGCCGCGCGCAGGCCTGAATCACCCGCGGGTCCACGAACGGCATGTCGCCCTGCAGGTTGATCACCACGTCGTGCCGCCGGTCCGGATCGAGCACCGACAGCGCGGCCAGGATGCGGTCAGACCCGGATGGCAGGTCGGGATTGGTCATCACCGCGCGGCCCCCGGCCGCCTCCACCGCCTCGAGGATCGCCGAATCGCCCGCCGCTACCGCTACCGGCCCCACGCCGGCGGCCTGCGCCTGCCGCAGCACGCGCACGATCATCGGTATGCCACCGATGTCCGCCAGCGGCTTCCCCGGCAGGCGTGTGGCCGCCAGACGTGCGGGGATGAGGACGATCGGGTTCATCGGATGCTTGGCCGGTTGCGCGAGCGCCGGTAGCGTGTAAGAGAGCCGCACGCAATATGGGGCGGGATTCCCGCGCGTCCGCGGTGGCTGGACCGCGGTCGATGAGAGGCGTAACCGGGGGACCATGAGCGACCTCACATTCAATAAGATCGCAGCTGCCGGTCTCGCGACCGCGTTCCTGATCGTGGGCCTCGGCCAGCTGACCGGAGGGCTGTTCGAACAGGAGCCTGCCAAGACGCCTGGCTATCTGGTGGAAGTGGCCGAAGGCGGTGGCGAAGGCGCTGCTGTCGTCGATACCCTACCTGACTGGGGCACGGTGCTGCCGACCGCCGACGTGGCCGCGGGCGAGGCGGTCTTCGCCAAGTGCAAGTCCTGCCACGTCGCCGACGCGGGCAACGCTAACGGCACCGGCCCCGGCCTGCACGCCGTCGTCGGCCGCAAGCCCGGCAGCCATCCGGGCTTCGCCTATTCGACCGGCATGACCGAGTTCAGCGGCAAGCAGGCCGTCTGGGACTACGACCACCTCTATGAGTTCCTGAAGGGTCCGCAGAAGTACATCTCCGGCACCAAGATGAGCTTCGTCGGTCTGAAGAAGCCCGAGGACCGGGTCGCGGTCATCGCGTACCTGAAGAGCCAGGGCGGCACCCTGCCGGTCCCGGCCCCCGATCCGTCCCGCGCGCCGGGCGCGGCGGCGCCAGCGGCTCCGGCCGCGGGTGCAGCCCCTCCGGCGGCGGGGGCGGCGGCGGGCGAAAAGCCGGCCGCTCCGGCAGCCGGCGCAGCGGTTCCCGCAGCAGCGGCGCCCGCAGCCGCAGCTCCGGCGAAGACATAACCTCACGCTGTCATCCCGGTTTCGCCAGAGGCGAAGACCGGGACCCACAAATGCAAGCGGCGCCGTCCTCGAATGGGCGGCGCCGTTTGCGTTTCAACAATGAACTCGGAGGTCGTGGATCCCGGTCCCCCGCCTTCGCGAGGGCAGGCTTTGGCTGCGCCAAAACCGGGATGACCCCTGGGTTCAGGTCACCCGCCGATACCCCAGCACCGGCGATCCCGCAGCCCCGATTCGCGTGATCGCCTCGCTGAGCGGCTCGATCGCCGTCGCCATGTGATGCCCGTTCGCATGCACGATGCGGCCGTCGCCGAGGCCGATGGCCACATGGCCCGTCCAGAACACCAGGTCGCCACGGCCAAACTCGGCCGGCGCGATCTCGACGCCCAGCTCCTGCTGCTGGTCTGTGTCGCGCGGGCAGGCGTAGCCGCAGGCGAACAGCGCCTGTTGCACCAGACCGGAGCAGTCCAGCCCCAGGCTCTCGCGGCCGCCCCACAGGTAGGGCGCGCCCACGAACCGCTCGGCCACCGCCGCCCAGTCCTGCTCGAACCAGCCGATCGGCGACAGGTGGTCGGCGGTCATCCAGCCCCCGCCGGCGACCTTGGCGAGCTTGCCCTCGACGGCTTCCACCGCCACCAGGCTGTTGATCGAATATGGGCCCGACGCGCGGGTCTTGATGCTGGCCTCGGCGAAGGCATAGGTGCGCAGGCCCGATACCCGGTGCGTCGGCATCGGCGCGACCGGTCCCAGTGCAGTCGCCTCCACGAAGCCCACATAGCCGTCGCGGGCCGCCTGGCCGAACAGCCAGCCGCCCTCTTCCTCCAGCACTTCGAACCGCTCGCCGAACAGCAGCTGGTCCATCTGTTCGGAATTGGCGTCCGGCGCGGATCGGATGGCGGCGGCGGCGGCCACGCAGCTCATCGCCTTGGGGTCGAGGTAGACCTCGGCTTCCAGGATACCCTCCAGGCTGCGGGCGGCGATGCCGTCGCGGCAGGGGGTGATGCGGGGATCATGCTTCATGCGAAACGCTCGCGGATCATGCGGTAGAGGCCCCGGATCGCCTGGGCCTCGCCGCCTGCCGGGAATCCCGGACGGGCGCGCGGGTTCCACGCGAAAATATCCAGATGGGCCCAGGCGCCTTTCGGCGCAAACCGCTGGAGGAACAGTGCGGCGGTGACCGAGCCCGCCTGGGCCCAGCCGTCGGGATCATTCTTGATCTCGGCCACGTCGGAATCGAGGGCGTCCACGTAGGGCTTCCAGAGCGGAAGCCGCCACAGCGGGTCGCCTGCGTCGCGGGCCCCGGCCTCGATCGCTCGGGCTAGGTCCTCGTCGTCGGTAAAATAGGGCGGCAGTTGCGGGCCCAGCGCGACACGCGCGGCCCCGGTCAGCGTCGCCAGGTCGAGGGTCAGCGCCGGCTCCAGCTCGCAGGCCCGGGTCAGGGCGTCGGCCAGGATCAAGCGGCCTTCGGCGTCGGTGTTGCCCACCTCGATGGAGAGGCCCTTGCGGGACGCCAGCACGTCGCCCGGCCGCATGGCGTCGCCGGAGATGGCGTTCTCGACCACAGGGGTCAGCACCACGAGCCGCACCGGCAGCCTAGCCGCCATGATCATCCGGCCCAGCGCCAGGGCGTGGGCTGCGCCGCCCATGTCCTTCTTCATCTGCCGCATGCCGGCCGACGGCTTGATGTCCAGGCCGCCGGTGTCGAACACCACGCCCTTGCCGACGATGCAGACCACCGGGTTGGCCGTGTCGCCCCAGCTCAGTTCGATCATCCGCGGCGCGCGGGCCGGGTCGGCGGCGCGGCCGACGGCATGGATGGCGGGGTAGTTTGCGCTGAGCAGGTCGTCGCCGATAACCACGCCGATCTCGGCCCCGAAGGTCGTGGCGATGTCTCGGGCGATGGTTTCGATCTCGACCGGGCCCATGTCGTTGGCCGGCGTATTGACCATGTCGCGGGCCAGGGCGCAGGCGGCGGCGACCTGGCGGACTTCTGCGACGTCGGCGCCCTCGGCCACCAGTTGCGCGCGCTCGCCGCCCTTGGTCTTGTAGCGGTCGAAGCGGTAGCTCCCCAGCGCCCAGGCCAGGGCGATCTGGTCGGCGGTCACCTCGGCCGGCTTGGCGGCGATGCGGTAGACGCCGGCCGGCAGCCGGGCGGGCAAGCTGCGGAACAGGCCCGGCGCGGTGGCGTCGCCCAGGCCGTAGAGCACGCGATCCAGCGCCCCGTCGGCCCCGGGAACCAGCAGCACCTGCCCGGCCTTGCCCTTGAACTCGGCGGTGCGCGCCAGGCCGGCGGCGAAGGCGTCGGTCGCCAGGACCTGAGCGGTCTCGACCTCGGTGAGGGCGTGGATCGGCGTCGTCGCGCCGTCCCAGGTCTCGAGGATCAGTTCGGAGGGGATCGCCTCAGAGGGCGCCACGTCAGACATAGGGGGCCAGTCCGGCATAGAGAGGCGACAGCGGGAAGGCCGCGATGGCCCCTACCGCGATGGCCACGCCATAGGGCACACCCTCGCCCGCCTCGGCCAGGCGGTTCACCCAGGGCGGGCCAAGCAGGACCAGCGGCCGGGCCGCCGCCGAGCGCAGGCCCAGCAGGATCAGAGCCAGGCCGCCCCCTGCGAGGGCCGCGCCGAACAGGAAGGTGGTCAGCGCCGGCCAGCCCAGCCACAGCGCGACCGCGGCGGACAGCTTGGCGTCGCCCCCGCCGATCCAGCGAAACGCGAACATCGCCATGCCGGCGACCAGAACCCCGGCGCCCGCCACCAGATGCGGCCCCAGCACGGCCAGGGGTGCGCCATTGACCAGCCCCGCCGCCGGGAACAGCGCCATCAGCGCTAGTGAAATCCAGTTGGGGATCGTGAAGCTGAACACGTCCTTCACCGCCGCGGTCAGGACCAGCGCGGCGAAGGCGAACGCGAGCATCGGTGCCAGCAGGGAAAACATGGATAACAACTCCTGAACGCATCTTGCGCGCGGGAAGTGAACGGAGGGTTTCCGAGACGCTAACGCCCGCGGAAATCGAACGGCGGGCGCGGAGCACGAAAAAGGCCCCCGGCGTCTCCGCCGGGGGCCTCCTCAATGCCGGACCCTGGACGGGGTCTACGCTAGTCCCGACCGGGCCCGGCGGATAGTCTAGCCGGCGGTCGCGGCGCTGACGTCGGTGCTGATCTTCGTGAAGGCGCCGCCGAGGCTGGTGCCCACGGCCTGCAGGGCGCCCACGAGGACGACGGCGATCAGGGCGGCGATCAGGCCATACTCGATGGCGGTGGCGCCGGATTCATCCTTCATGAAGCGGGTCATGAACTTCGACATGGGCTCTTCTCCTAAGTTGGCGAGCAGACTGTTTGTGTGAGGGCCTTCAAGCTCTCGCCTGCTCGCCCCAAGATCACGTTCAATGTCTACCCGCCCACTTAATGGCTCATGAATCCAGAATACTAATATTCCTACAATATGCATAAGTATTCATAGTTTATTTCTAGAAACCATGTAATGAAAACAATCGATATTGTGATGTAAAATCAGTCAGATATCGGCGGAGAAGCTTGACTGTTTCCCGCCGCCCTTCACGAAGAACAGCCCGATCAGACCCAGCACCAGCAGCAGGATGATGGTGGCGAATCCGCCCTGCTGGCTGTGGGTCAGGCTGGTGCCGAGATTGACCAGGCTGGGCGCCAGCCAAGCGGTCGCCACTCCCGACAGCGCATAGACCCCGAAGAAGGCTCCGGTCTGGCTCGGCGGGGTCAGCCGGGTCAGCGCCGTGCGCGCCGAGGCGTACTGGCCGGTGATGAAAATCGCATTGGTGAACCCGATCAGCAGGAACACCAGGTTCGGCAGGGTCGTGAACACCGGCCCGTTCCACAGCGGCGCATGCGCGGCGGCGTCGTACGGCCAGAGGTAGAGGATGCGGTCGGGCCGCATGCCCAGAATGGCGATCAAGGTCAGAATGGTCATGAAGATCTCGATCTTCAGCGCGTTCTTCGGCCCGACGCGCTCGTCAAGCCAGCGGCCCACGAAGCCGCCGAACACCGCCACGATCGACAGCACGATGCCCTGGGTCAGCAGCTCCAGCGGTCCCCACTTCATCACCCCGGCCGCCAGCACGCCGGAGAAGAACAGCACTCCGTTCATGCCGTCCACGAACAGCATCCGCGAGCCCAGGTAGATCACCGCGTCGCGATAGCGCCCGACGGTCCTCAGCATGCCCAGCAGGTCCTTCGCCCCGTCCGCGAAAGCCCGGGGGATCGAGACGCCCGAGCGCGGCGCGTCCGGGGTGAACAGGAACAGCGGGATCGACCCCAGCGCCAGGATGATCGCCGAAAGGATGGCCACCACCCGCTCCGGCTCATGGGTCGCGGGGTTCAGGCCGAACAGGGGCGAAGCCGGCACGAAGCTCCAAGCCACCTTGCCCGGCAGGGCGAAGGCCCAGGCGGTAAACGCCAGCGCCACCACCGAGGCGGCGTTGCCCAGGCTCAGTGCCAGGCCCGAGGCCTTGTGCGCGGCGCCTAGACCCGCGGCCCGCACGAGCAGGGAGTTGTGCAGCACCTCCGAGTAGGCGAACAGCACATTGACCAGCATGGCGATCGACATCGTGGCGATGATCGACAGGCCCGACAGGTCCGGCTTGGCCAGCCACAGCGCCGCGATCAGCGGGACCATGCCCGTCACCACCAGCGCCAGCCAGCCCTTGCGCGGCCCCAGCTTGTCCACCGAGGCGCCCAGGAACGGCGCCGTCGCCATCACGATCCAGCCGGCATATTGCTGGAACTGCGCGATCAGCCCCTGGCCCCTGACCGGATCGCCGACCATCGTCGCCGAGACGTAGGGCATGAAGATGTAGATCGTCATCAGGATGACGTAGGGGTCGCGCCCGCCCTCGAAGATCGACCACGCCAGCGCCCCACGACTGAGCTTCCCGTCCCCGCCCAATTCGGCGACCCCCAATAGAGGAACGGCGGGCACGTCGGCGGCGGGTTCGGTGGTCAAGCGCATATCCCCCTTTTGCGGGCCGCTCTTCGCGACGGCGCCATGAGGGCACGTTAGTGAGACGGGCGGGCTTGTCGATGGTGACGCCGCGTCGGGCCGCCTACGCCGCCAATACCTTGTCCGCCGCCGCGATCGCATCCGCCACCGGGGTCTGCACCCCCTGCGCCGCCAGCGCCTCGCTGAGCGCGGTCAGGCACAGCCGCACATGCCACGGCGTCGCCGAGGCGCCCATCAGCCCGATCCGCCAGACCTTGCCCTTCAGCGGCCCCAGGCCGGCGCCGATCTCCAGGTCCCAGGCCTTCAGCACATGGGTCCGCACCGCCGCCTCGTCGACCCCGTCCGGCACGATCACCGTGTTCAACTGCGGCAGCCGCCATTTGGGCTCGACCAGGAACGTCAGCCCCAGGGCCTCGACCCCAGCCGCCAGCGCCTCATGCGTCCGCGCATGGCGCACCATCGCTGCCTGATGACCCTCCTCAAACAGCGCAACCAGCGACTCATGGAGCCCATAGAGGGCGTTGATCGGGGCCGTGTGGTGATAGGTCCGCCCGCCCTCACCGCCCCAGTAGGCCATGATCAGGTTGAAATCCAAAAGCCAGTTCCGGACCTTTTCCTTGCGCCCGCTGATCGCCGCCTGGGCGGCCTTGGAGATGGCGATCGGCGACAGGCCGGGCGGCGCCGATAGGCATTTCTGGGTACCGGAATAGACGACATCCGCGCCCCAGGCCGCCACATCCACCGGGATCCCGCCCAGCGAGGTCACGCAGTCCACGATCGACAGCGCCCTGTGGGTCTTCGCAAGGGCGCACAGCGTCGCCGCGTCGCTGCGCACGCCGGTCGAGGTCTCGGCGTGCACGAACGCCAGCACCTTTGTCGGCGCCTCGGCCAGGGCGGCGGCCACCCGGTCCGGGTCCACCGGCTTGCCCCATTCGTGATCCACCGTCACCACGGTGGCGCCCGCGCGCCCGGCCATGTCGGCCATCCGCCCGCCGAACGCCCCGTTCACAGCGATCACCGCGCGGTCGCCGGGCTCCAGCAGGTTCATGATCGCCGCTTCCATGCCGGCCGTGCCCGGTGCGGGCAGCGGGATACAGGCATGGTCCGGGGCGTTCATCAGCCGCTGCAGCGCGCCCTTGATCTCCTCCATCAGCGCCTGGAACTCGGGGTCCAGGTGCCCGATGGTCGGCCGCGCCAGAGCGGCCAGCACGCGCGGGCTGACGTCGGAGGGGCCGGGCCCCATCAGAACACGGTGTGGCGGCTGGAAACTTTGCATGACGGCTCCGGGCTCTGGCGAGGCCGCGTTGTCTACGGCGTCACCCTGCGTCAGCGCAACCGGGTCACGCCAGCAGCCGGTCGTGGATGCGCCCGCGCAGGGTCGCGTCCAGGCCCAGGACGTCGTCCAGGTATCCGTCCAGCGAGCCAGCTTGCTCGCGCATCACCGCGAAGGCTTCCTCCAGATACGCCGCCTCCACCCGCATCGCCGTGATCAGCGCCGCATCGGTCGCGACCCGGCCGCCGGCCGCCTGGGTCACATGTTCGCGAATGGTGGGCAGGCGCGCGACCATGCGGTCGTGATCATTGGTCAGGAGGTAGTCGGCGACCATGTCGTCGTCGTGGACGCCCGCCACGTGGTGGGTGAGCGCGCAGATGATACCCGTGCGGTCCTTGCCGGCCGCGCAGTGCACCAGGATCGGCCCCTCCGTCGCCGCCAGGGCGCGGAAGTAGCGCTGGTACAGGTCGATGTGCCGCCTCTGGAACGGCGCCTGGCGATAGTAGTCCATCATATAGCCGTGGAACGAGCCGACGCTGAGATCGGAGTCCGCGATGAACGTCGACCATTCGTCGGCGCTGTCCTGGCCGATGTCGTTCTCGATCACCTCGGCGGCGAAGCCGTCCCAGCGCCGGCTGGGGCTCCTCTCCCGCTCGTTGGCGCGGCGCAGATCGACGATCACCGACAGGTTGAGCCCGGCCAGCTTCTCCAGGTCCGCTTCAGTCGCCATCGCCTGGTTCGCCGCGCGATACAGCAGGCCCCGCTTCAGCCGCCGCGCACCGGCGGCGTAGTCCCCGAAGTCTCGGAAATTGTCGATGGCGTCGAAGCGGATGTGGCGGGTCATGGGAGACGTCCTACCGAAACTCCGCGAAGAGTTCGAGACGGCTTATCGGCCCCGCAACCGAAACACCATCTCCGCCGCGTCCACCCCGGCCGCTTGCGCAGCCGCGTCAGCTGCTTCGACAGCGGCGCCATCCGCCGCCGCGCCTCCCGCGCGCCGATCACGTGCGCCTGCATCGCGATCTCGTACGTCTGCTCCTGATAGATGTCCTCCCGGTCCACGCACGCCTGCGCCACCGCCGCGGCGAAGTCCGGCCGCGTCCGCACAAGTGTCCGCGCGCACACCGCCGACACCAGCCCCCTCCCCGCAGGCGCGCGACCAGCCGCAGCTTCAGCCCCTCGGGCTCAGGATCGGGACGGGCCCGTCGACTTGGTCATGCGATGCGGCTAAATCGGGTCGGCAAGCGGGCTCCGGGTTCCGAACACGGCGCGCCCTCTGCGGGCTTGCGCGGCCGGTCAGAGTGAAGCTGATACCGCGCTGGCGATTGAAACCGAGCTATCTCAGGGGTCCTAAATGCAGTTCGACGACGTCATCCTCGGTCGCCGAAGCATCCGCGGTTACAAGCCCGATCCAGTGCCCAGGGCGCTGATCGAGGAAATCATCGGCCTGGCGATGCGCGCGCCGTCGTCGATGAACACCCAGCCGTGGAATTTCTACATCGTCACCGGCGAACCGCTGGACCGGATCCGCGCCGGCAACACCGAGCGGACGGTGGCGGGTGTTCCGCAATCGCGCGAGTTCCGCACCGGCCAGGCCTTTGCGGGTCTGCACCGCGACCGGCAGGTTGGCGTCGCCAAGCAGTTGTTCTCCGCCATGGGCATCGCGCGCGACGACAAGGACATGCGCCAGGACTGGGTGCTGCGCGGCTTCCGCCAGTTCGACGCTCCGGTCTGCGTGATCGTGACCTACGACCGCGTGCTGGACGGCAGTGACGACACGCCCTTCGACTGCGGCGCGGTGGCGACCGCCCTGGTCAACGCCGCCTGGTCTCGCGGACTGGGCGCGGTGATCAACAGCCAGGGCATCATGCAGTCCCCGGTGGTGCGCGAGCACGCCGGCATCGCCGACGATCAGGTGATCATGAAAAGCATCGCCCTGGGCTGGCCGGACGAAAGCTTCCCGGCAAACGCCGTGGTGTCCGAACGCAAGTCCGTGGCCGAGGCCGCCGTGTTCGTCGGCTTCGGCGACGAGGCGGCGTAGACTCACCTCCTCGCTGGTGCGGGTGAGGAACGGGGTGGTGGCGGGCCAGTCGCTGCAACAGGTCTGCCGCGCGCCGGATGCGCCGTGCGTTGGCACGGTGTACAACTGGATGCGGGCCGATCCGGCGTTCGTCCAGATGTACCTGGCGGCGAAGGCGGCGGGGTTTTACCGGCTGGCCTGCGAGGCGGCGCGGTCGACGCCCTGGCGGGGCGGCGAGCGGCGGTCGCTGCGGCGGCTGGAGAAGGTGGAGGACGTGGCGCACCGGCGCTGCGCGCAACTGGCGCCGAAGCGGTATGCGCCGGGGACCTATGAAGCCGAGCCGCGCCGGAAGCTCGACTGGCCCTGAGGTATCAGAGCCAGTCCCCCGACCTTAGTGTCAGGCTGCCCGGCGCGCCAACGGCGTGCCGGCGCCGGCGTCGGGGGTGCGGAAGGTTCCGACGAGGTCGGACAGGGCGCCAAACTGGTCCTTCAGGGAGTAGGCCGCGGCGGCGGCCTGCTCGACCATGGCGGCGTTCTGCTGGGTGATCTGGTCCATCTGGTTCACCGCCGAGTTGATCTGCGACAGGCCGGTCGCCTGCTCGCCGGCCGAGGTGGAGATGGAGGCGACGATCCCCGACATGGATTCGATCCGCGTCAGCATCCGGCCGAGCGCCTTTCCGGTCTGGGTGACGAGGCTGACGCCCTCGCTGACCCGGTCGGAGGAGGTGGCGATCAGGGCCTTGATCTCCTTGGCGGCGGCGGCCGAGCGTTGCGCCAGGGCGCGCACCTCGGAGGCCACCACCGCGAAGCCCCGCCCGGCGTCGCCGGCGCGGGCCGCCTCGACGCCGGCATTGAGCGCCAGCAGGTTGGTCTGGAAGGCGATCTCGTCGATCACGCCGATGATCTGACCGATCTGCTTCGACGAGGTCTCGATCTCGTTCACGGCCGTCACGGCGGCGGTAAGGACTTCGTCGGTCTCGCGCGCGTCGTGACGCGTCTGGGCGATCACGTCCCGGGCCTCTCCGGCGCGTACGGCGGTGCTCTTTACGGTGGCGGTGATCTGGTCCAGGGCGGCGGCGGTTTCCTCCAGGCTCGCCGCCTGGGATTCCGTGCGGCGCGACAGGTGGCTGGAGACCGTGGCGATTTCCTCGGAGCTGGAGCCGACCAGTCCCGAGGCGGCGCCGATGTCGCCGATCGCGGCCCCCAGCTTGGCGGCGGCGCCGTTGAAGTCGTTCTTCAGCCGCTCATAGTCCGGCGCCAGGCGGGCGTCGATCCGGAAGGTCAGGTCCCCTTCGGACATCCGTGCAAGCCCATCGGCCAGCGCCGAGACGGCGGCGATCCGCTCACGTTCCGCAACGTCGCGTTCGCGCGCGCGGTCGAGCCGGGCGGCATCCTCGGCTTCGCGCTCGGAGTCTCGGGCCAGCCGCGCCTCCCGGCGCTCCATGGCGGCCTCGCGGAAGACGGCGATGGAGGTCGCCATGGCGCCGAGCTCGTCCGGGGACTGGGGCACGGGAACCGGATGCTCGTAGTGGCCGTCCGCGAGCTGCTTCATGTAGTCGACGAGGCTGCCCAAGGGGCTCAGAAACTTGCGGCGCAATATCAGGATGACCACCAGCCCGCCCACGGTGGTGGCGACCGCGGCCCCGATCGTCAGCAGGATCAGCTGGCGCTGGCCCATGCTTTCTTCCAACGACCTGTCGGAGATCGCCGATTCCTTCAGCAGCCGGGCCATCGCGCCCCGCGTGGCCTCGAGCGACTGGGTCAAGCGGGCGGCGGAGCCGTCGAATTCAGCCATCAGCGCGTTTCCAGCCGTCGGGCCGCCATCAACATAGGCATGCGCCATGCGCTGGCCTGTCTCGTAGAAGGCGGGGAAAGCGGCGTCTGCGCCGTCCAGCGCGCGTTCCAGGGCCTTGTCGTCAAGCTGGGCGGCCAGGAGGCGGGCGCGGGCGGTGTCACGTTTGAAGGCCCGGGCGTGGTCGGCCGACTCCGCCCAGCCGTCATCGAGGCCATCCAGGCCGCGGGTCGCCGACACAGCGGTCAGGAACTGCTGCACCTGGACCACGTCGAGCTGGATCTGCTTGCTGAGGGCCACCAGTTCGAACATCGCCGCGGCCTCGCTGGCGTCGCGCGCGTTCTCTGTGATCCGGGCCTTGCGCGCCGTGATTTCGATCCCGGCATTGATCGCCGCCGCGCCCACCGCGAACATCACAAGGGTGACGACGACCCCGGTCACCAGACGCTCGATCGCGCGGGGCCGCGAAACCCTGACTGCAACTGCCATAGCAAATTCCCTGAACACCGTAAGGCAGGGAACCACGCCAGCGATAATGTCGGGTTAAGGATGTCAGGTCAGTTCGGAGACGTCTGAGTCATCGAAAGCCGTAAAACTGCTCTGGATACGCGAAAGGCCGGCCCGTTACTCTAGCTGGGTAGCGCCGCCTCGGTCAGGCGGCTGCCAGCTTAATCTGCGCCGGCGACCGGCCGGCAGCGCGCCTCCGACCTCCGGCCGGCACAGATCCGGATCGAGTCCATCGACTGTATCACCCAGGTGGTCTGAAGGTCATAGAACGCGCAGCGCTAGCTGCGGGCGCCGAGATGCGTCTGCAGGACGATGCGGGCCGACCCGAGGTCCTGGCCGTTCAAGTCCGCCCGTTGCGCAAGCACCGCCACCGCATAGGGCGGCCTGCGCCCGGCGCCACGCAGATAGAGCCATGAATCGTCGGCTCTTTTGCCGTCGAGACGGCGATCAAGCGCGGCAGGTCGAAATCGCGGGGCGCCGAGACTTCGATCTGCGAGGCGGCGTCGCCGCCTGGGCGGCGGGAGCCAGGGCCACGAGGAGCAGGAAGACGGTCCGGGATTGGGTCATGCTGTACCCTTCTGACGCGCGCCTTCGGTATCCGGCAAGCGGCCGGCCAGGGTAAGCGCGACAGCGCGACTCCGAGAAAGTTTCTATTTACTATCAATTGTCGCGAACTTCCGCGGTTTCGGCAAAGATAATCTTATTGAAGAGCATTTTTTACTCTGAGAACCGCAACGACCAGGCGTAGAGTATGCCGGATCAACGGGTGCTGCCGCTCGCGCGGCGGCGTACGGCCGTCCCAATCCTGGCCCTGCTCGTAGGTCTGAACCGGGCCGCCCCCAGGCGCGCGCCGAGGACGCGCCGGAGGGCAAGCCTCTGGTGGCCGTGTTCAACGCCACCGCCGATCTGATCCCCGCGGTCAGGCCCCGGGCGCCGAAGCGCTCGGCGTTGCCCGCCCCGGCTTCGCTAAGCTACCCGCCGCACGGTGCGGCCGTGGGCATGGGCGATAGCGACGGCCAGGGCGTCGGCGGCGTCGGCGACGGTCTTTCCGGCCGTGGGCAGCAGGCGGGCGATCATCCAGCTGACCTGGGCCTTGTCGGCGCCGCCCGTACCGACCACGGCTTTCTTGACCACCGTGGCGGCGTATTCGGCGACGGGGAGCCCAGCGCGGGCGGGGACCAGCAGCGCCATGGCGCGGGCGTGGCCCAGCTTCAGGGCCGACTGGGCGTTGGTGTTCATGAAGGTTTCTTCGACTGCGGCCTCATGCGGGGCATGCTCGGAGATCACGGCCTCGATG
Source organism: Phenylobacterium deserti (assembly GCA_943332615.1). GTDB lineage: Bacteria > Pseudomonadota > Alphaproteobacteria > Caulobacterales > Caulobacteraceae > Phenylobacterium > Phenylobacterium deserti_C. Next base: position 43,263 of record CALQQB010000006.1, on the reverse strand, counting down.
CCGTTGAACAGCACCAGCAGGCGCTCGGCGAAAGGCAAGGTCGTGTCCGGGGCGATGACACCGTGGGCGATGTGGCTCAACCGCGTGCCCTCGGACACGATCACGCCCCAGCCGGTGCGGCGGAGGCCGGGGTCAAGACCCAGGATGCGAATCGGCGGGTTCATCATCTGTTCCGAAGATGCCCTATCGCCGCGGTTCCGTCAGCCGGAAGGGTGTCAGCGCCAGAAATGGAAGGCGTCCCAGCCGGCGGCGATGGCCTCGCGCGGCACGCCCAGCGCCGCGGTCAGGCTGGCCGCCGACCCGACCAGAAGGCCGCTGGCCCCCGGGACCAGGAACAGCAATAGCAGCAGCCCGACCATCGCCAGGCCCTCGGCCTTCTGGATGGCCGGTCGCCAGGCTGCGGGCAGGAAGGGGCGGATCGCGCCGAAGCCGTCGAGGCCGGGAATCGGCAGCAGGTTGAGGATCAGCGCGGTGGCCTGGAGAAAGGCCAGCATCGCCAGCGCCTGGAACAGCGGGCCGGGGAACGCCGCCCGGGACCAGAGGTTCAGCCCACAGGCCAGGACCAGCAGGACGATCAGCGTCGCGCCCGGTCCGGCCAGCGCGGCGGCGGCGCGCCAGCCGCGGCTGCGGATCAGGTCGTTGCGCAGGTAGACCGCCGCGCCCGGGAAGCCGATGCCGCCCATGGCCAGTGCGATCAGCGGGATCACCAGGCTGGTCCCGACATCGACATAGCGGCGGGGATCGAAGGCCAGGTAGCCCTTGGCGCGGATGGTGATGTCGCCGCCCAGGTGGGCGGTGAAGGCGTGGGCGAACTCGTGGGCCATCACCGCCAGGATCCAGCCCAGCAGGATGAAGCCGAAGGCGAGCGGGGACTTCGTCCCGCCCGCGACCTGCAGCAGCGCGCCAAGGCCCAGAAAGGCCGCGAACACGGCCAGGCCCACCAGGTTGTTCGGCGGCTTGGGCGCGGCGACGGTGGCGGCGGTCACGGGGCGATCTTGCGAAGGGAAAGCAGGTGCAGGTTCATCGGTCCCGTGACTTGTGGCGTGCAAGCGGCCCAGGGTATCGGTCGTCGTCCCGCCGGGGGCAAGGTTATGTGGAAGGCAGGCCGGATGAGCCACGGTTCGACAGGCCCGGACGGGTTAAGCGCCGGCGAACGGCTGCAGGCCTTGCTAACCCGGATCATCTCGGAGCCGGCGCGGCGGGACGAGCTTTCCGAGGCCATCAGGCGGGATTTCACCGCCCGCCACGCGGTGCTCGTGCTGGACATGAGCGGCTTCTCGCGGACCACCCAGGTGCATGGGGTGGTGGCCTTCCTGGTGATGATCCACCAGATGCGCCTGCTGGCCGGTCCGGCGATCGACGCCCAGGGCGGGACCCTGCTGAAGGCCGAAGCCGACAACCTCTACTGCCTGTTCCCCACGGTGGAGGCCGCGGTGGCCGCGGCCCGAGAAATCATGCGGCGGCTGAGCGCGGCCAACATCGATCTGCCGGCGGGCCTGCACCTCTACGCCTCGATCGGCATCGGCTACGGCGACATCCTGGTGGTGGCTGGCGAGGACCTGTTCGGCGACGAGGTGAACCTGACCTCGAAGCTCGGCGAGGACATGGCCCAGGTGGGGCAGGTGCTGCTGACGCAGTCGGCGCGCGCGGTTCTGGACCCGGCGGTGCCGACCAGCGAGGCCCGGGCCAGCACCTCGGGGCTGACGCTGGTCTATCACAGGCTGGAGTGAGGCCTCCGCCTCTCAGGCGCGGTGGATGGGGTCGATCCAGGCGACGCCTTCCGGCGCCTCGGCGGGCTCGATCTCCAGGTTCACCACCACCGCGTCTGAGTCGCTGCGGACCAGGACGCAGGAGAGCACTTCGTCGCTGGAGGCGTTGATCTCCTGGTGCGGCACGAACGGCGGCACATAGATGAAGTCGCCCGGCCCGGCCTCGGCGACGAATTCCAGCTTCTCGCCCCAGCGCATGCGGGCGCGGCCGGAGACGACGTAGATCACGCTTTCCAGCGGGCCGTGGTGGTGGGCGCCGGTCTTGGCGTTGGCGTGGATGTGGACGGTCCCTGCCCAGAGCTTCTGGGCGCCCATCCGCGCGCGGTCGATGGCGACGGCGCGGTCCATGCCGGGGGTGGTCGCGGCGGCGGGGTCCAACTGGTCGCCGGGCACGACGCGGACGCCGGTGTGCTTCCAGCCGTCTTCGGGGGTGTCGGGCGTGTGGCTCATGGGACCTGCGGAGGCTGAGTGGCGGGCGGGGCTGGGGCTGGGGCTGGGGCTGGGGCTGGGGCTGGGGCTGGGGCTGGGGCTGGGGCTGGGACCGGCGTTGCCTGGGCCGCTGGCGTCACCGGCACGCGGCTGACCTTGGTGATGCGGATCGGCTTGACCAGCATCTCGCCCTTCATCGCCCCCTCGCCCTTGTTAGGGTCGGTGGGCATGACGATGATCTTCTGGATCACCTCCAGACCCTCCACCACCTGGCCGAAGGCGGCGAAGCCGGGGTTGGCCGTAGGGTTCTTGGGGTCGGCGTCCAGATAGCTCATGTCGCCCAGGGTGATCGACCAGTCGGCCTTGGCGGTGCCCGGGGCGTAGCGGCCCATGGAAATCGTGCCGTTGGTCTTGTGGGTCAGGCCGGTCTTGATCGTCGACTCGTGGGCGATGGGCGGCAGCATCTTGTTGGGGTCGTTCTGCAGGCCGCCCTGCACCAGGCCATAGTCGTTGCCCTTGTAGTCCTTGGGCTTGCTGGCCCGGTAGAAGGTGGCCCCGGTGAACAGGCCGCGGTCCACGTACTTCAGATAGTTGGCCACCGTGATCGGGGCCTTGTCTGCATAGAGCTCCACAACGATGGCGCCTTCGGCGGTCTCGATCTTTACCCGTGGGTTGGGCTTGGAGACCGGGGCCGGCATTGGCGCGGCCGGAGCGGCGGCGGGCGCCTGGGCCTGGGCGGCGGTGACGGTGAAGGCGGCGCAGAGGCCGAAGAGGGTGCGACGGAGCATGCGGCCAGACTAGCCCCTTGGCGTGCGGCTTTGCCAGTCGGCGTCGCGATCGGTGGTCACCCCCAGCAACTGCAGGAAGCTGACCGCCGGGAAGGGCTGGCCCGTCTTCGGCGCCCGCGCTTCGATGTAGAGTGGCGCGACCACCCAGGCGGGCGGGAACGCCTTGAGCTCGCGCTCGGCCATGCCGCCCAGATGGGGGCAACGCCGCAGCGAGGCCTGGGCGCAGCGCAGGTGCAGCGGCGCGATGGCGCCGCAGTCCAGCAGCACCCGGTCGTCCTCCAGGTCCGCCGGCAGGGCCTGGCCGAACCCGCGCGCGCGCAGCCTCCCGGCCGCCACGAACCGACCGGTCTGGCTCCAGCGGTCGCCCTCCAACGTGGGTTCGCCGCACATCGGACAGAGCAGCGCACGGACCGAGTCGCGCTGGCGGCGCAGGTGGTTCAGCGAATACAGCGGCTTGCCGACCCCGGGCTTCCACTTTTGCAGGGCGGCCGGCTGGCCATCGACGGTGGGACAGGGGCCGACGGCGCCCTCGTTCTCCTGCGACCAGCTGGTCACCCAGGGCACGTCGACGCCGACCTTGAGACGGGAGGGAACTATCGGGGGCATTTGATGAAGGTGTCCGTCTGGCCGCGGGAACGGACCCGGCCGCCGCTGAAGTCCAGGGTCTGGGTGCGGCTGGCGCAGAGACGCCGGGTGCGGCCGGCCTTCTCCACGATGGAGGTTTCGTTCGAGACGACGTGGGCTGAGCGGCCGTCGGCGGCGATCTCGACGCGCAGGATCTGGCCGGCCTCCCGGGTCTTGGTGTCGCGGCCCACGCGTCGCGCCTGAGCGCGGGCCTGGGCCAGGGTCGATGTCCCGTAGAGCACTGGCGGCTTGTCGCCGACATAGGCCTGGTCGGTGAAGCGCGCGTCCGGGGTGAAGGCCGAGAAGTAGCGGTCGAGGGCTCCGGCGTTCCAGGCCTGCTCCTGGCGCGCGACGAAGGCGCGGACCTGGCCATCGGTAAGCCGCGCCTCGGCCAGGGCCGGGCCGCTGAGCAACAGGAGCAAGGGTAGCAGAGTCCGCATCACCGCTACCTAACGCGCGAGCCAGCGCATCCGGTAGCCGTTCATCGCTGTTTCGCCCAGACGCGCCACCAGACTCCAGTTCACGACGGCGCCGATGGGGGCCCCGACGATGGGTATCATCTGGGCCATCTTGGGCAGGTCGATGGCGTCGCGGTATTCCTGCTGGAAGGCGCGCCAGTCGAAGTGATCGAAGTCTGTGGGGTGGATGCCGGCGTCCCAGTCCTCTATCCCGGCCACCACCGCCGCGCGGTGGTCGGCGCCGGAGAAGGCCAGTTGAAACAGGCTGAGGATGTAGAGCCGTTCCTCGAACCGCTCGGCCTCGTGGCCGTAGATCGCCGACAGGTCGAACAGCAGCTTGAACTTCAGCACCAGCAGGGCCGGGAAATCCGCCACGCCGAGCCAGAAGCCGGCGGCCCCGGTGACCCCGCCCTCGACAGCGGCGGTCTTGCGATAGCCGTCGATGGCGGCCAGGGCGCGACGGTCGCACTCGGCGAGTGCGGATCCGATCATGGGCGGGGCGGTCGTGAGGTCGGCCCCGGTGAGGATGGCGCGCGTGATCCGCTCCATCACCGCTGTGATGGCGCCATGGACGCGCTCGGGGATCAGCCGGTTGATCCGGCCCTGCAGGCCCTTGGCGGCCCGGTCCAGGGCGCTGGCGGGCCTGAGCACGCCGGCGCGCCAGTGCGCGACCTCGTCCCGGGCCCAGGCCTCGTAGGCGGCGTCGGTGAGACCGGCGGGCGGCGCGGCGCGGGCTATCGGGCCATGACCATCTGCAGGATCCAGGCGCCAACCGCGGTGACCGCGCTGCCGGTCACGAGGCCGCGCACGAAGGCTCCGTACCGCTCCCACCAGACCCGGCGCGCGCGCATGCGCTGAGCGCGATCGACCTTGCGTCTCTGCATGACGTTTCCGTTTCCCCGACGTTGGGAGACGTTCTTAGCCTGACCGGCCGCGTGACGGAACCGTGGCCGTTTGCCTTACCTCCCCCGCGAAGCGGCAGGGGAGGTAAGAGCGCTCGTCGTCGGCTACTTCGCCTCGGCGACGCTCTTGATCGTCGCCAGGAGTCCGGTGAACTGCTTCGTGCGGCCGGCGACGTCGGCGTCCTTCTTGGTCGGATCGGGCAGGGCGGCGGCGTCATAGATCAGGGTGTAGAGGAGCTTGGAGGTCTTCTTGTCGATGGGCCTGATCTCCAGCGTGCCGTGGTAGTCGATCGGCGATTTCGGCTGTGAGTAGGTGTAGGACCACGCCGTCTTGGCGACCAACAACTCGGTCACGCGGCCGGCGATGACGCGTACGGCGCCGACCTCGCCGTCCTTGCCGGAGCTGATCGTGCAGGTAGTCTTGAACCAGGCGCCGATGTCGCAGTAGCCCGAGACCTTCTTCCAGGCCACGTCGGCCGGGGCGTTGACCATGGTCTCCAGCGGGATGGTGACGAAGTCGGTGGCGGCCTGGGCGGCGCCGGCGAGGCTGAGCGCGGCGGCGGTCGCGGCGAGGCTGATGGCGGTCTTCATAGCGTGTCCCCTGAGTGATCCCGTTCTTTATCCGGCGACCATAGCGAGGTGGACGCTGCGGCGCCTATCGCTCAATGCAGCTTGGACAGGATCATCGGGGCCAGAAAATACAGTACGGCGGCCACGGCCATCAGCGCCAGGATCAGGCCGGCCCGGGGATTGGAGCCCAGCAGGCCCGGCCCCGGCGGCCGGGGCGGCTTGGGGGGCTTCTTGCGGGCCTCTGCCTCGCGCTGCTTTCGGTAGCGGGCGAGGTCGGCGACGCGGGGATCCTCAGGAGGCTTGGCCATCAGCCCTCGAGCTTCGCCAAGTCTTCCGCCGAGATGTCGGCGTTGGAGTAGACGTTCTGGACGTCATCGTCGTCTTCCAGGGTCTCGATCAGCTTCATCAGGGTGCCGACCGGGTCGCCGGTGATGGGGGTCAGCGCCTTGGGCCGCCAGGCCAGGTTCGTGGACTTGGCGGCGCCCAGCGCGGCTTCTAGGGCCGCGGCCACGTCCGAAATCTGCTCGAAGGCGGTATAGATCGTGTGGCCGTCTTCGTCCGACTCCACGTCCTCGGCGCCGGCCTCGATGGCGGCTTCCATGACCTTGTCCTCGGACCCGGCCGCCACGGCGTAGACGATCTGGCCCACCCGGTCCCACATGAAGGAGACCGAGCCGGTCTCACCCAGGTTGCCGCCGCACTTAGCGAAGGTGGAGCGGACGTTCGCGGCCGAGCGGTTGCGGTTGTCGGTCAGCACTTCGACGATCACGCCGACGCCGCCGGGCCCGAAGCCCTCGTAGCGGATCTCGTCATAGCTCTCGGCGTCGCCGCCCGAGGCCTTCTTAATGGCGCGGTCGATGACGTCCTTGGGCAGGGACTCGGCCTTGGCGTTGTTCACCGCCAGCCGCAACCGGGCGTTCATCGACGGATCGGGCAGGCCCATCTTGGCCGCCACGGTGATCTCGCGGGAGAGCTTGGAGAACAGCTTGGACCGCGCCCCGTCGGCGCGCCCCTTGCGGTGCATGATGTTCTTGAACTTCGAATGTCCGGCCATGATCCGTGCGTGCGGGCGTGAAAAAGGGTTGTCGCTTCTAACCGGGAAAAGGCCGACACACACCTGTTTCTAGGTGGCGTTCCGGGCCGCGAGCCTGAAACAGCTGGGTGGTCCTATTTCCCCTGGAGCCCGCCGATCTTGCGGCCGCAGGCGCCGCGGGCGGCTTCGGTCATGCCGGGCATCAGGCGCAGGGTCCGCGTCTGAGTGTCCACGTCGCCGTAGGGCCAGTAGGCGATCTTGCGCGGCTTGGCCTTCCTGCCCGGCGTGCGGATCGTGAGTTCGATCATCCGGGTCATGTCGCCGGCGTTGTAGCTCCAGGCCGCCAGCGCCATCCCGTCGCGCAGGCCGGAGTTCCAGGCCGGCCCGCTGCGGCGCACGCCACTCACCTTCTTCGCGGCGAAGGACGCCTCAGCTTTGAAGCCGGGATCGAAGCCGGGTGAGATGGTGACCGCCGCCTGCAGACAGCCGTCGAACATCTCTTCGGGCAGGACGATCGCCTCGCCCCGGTCGACATAGCGGCCGATGTCGGGACGCAGATCGATCCCCGCCACAACCCAGAACGCTGAGACCAGGCCGGTGACCACATCCGGCGCCTGGCCGGCCGGGAACTTCGCGGCATGGTCGCGCATCCGCAGCACCACGTCGTCCAGGTCGGCCTGGCCGCCCGTCTTCAAGCGGATCTCCTCGTCCCACCTGAGCGCAAGCAAGGCCCCGCGCTGGTAGGGCAGTCGCATAACGGCGTCGTCCGTCCGGAAGTCGGTGACGATGCGGCTGTTTGGAGCGGTTTTCACCGGCGAGGCGTCGTAGGCCTTCATGGACGCGGCCATCCGCCCCACCGTCTCGCCGACATCCACCTGGCCGGCGCGCAGCAGGGTGCGGTCGGTGAAGAAGTCCGTGAAGCCCTCGGTCAACCAGAAGCGGGCCGCGGCCTCGGGCTGGGGCTCGGGAACGACGCCGAGGCGCTCGGTTATCCAGGTGTGGACCTGCTCGTGGCCGATGACGCGGCCGAAGTCGCCCTCAGAGCCGGGGGTGGCGTAGAGCACGAATCCGTCGCCACGGCCCGTGCCGCCGCTGGAGCGACCGCTTCCGTTGGGCACCAGGGGAATCATGCCGACGAAAAAGGGCCCGGTGACATCGTTCCAGAACGCCCGCTCGGCGCCGATGGTTCGCGCGATCTCATCGGCGAAGGCGTCGAGCTTGAACGGGCCGCCCTCGAAGGTGGCCACCCGCAGGGTCCCGCCGGCGATCGACCGCTCGGCCAGGGCGAGGCGGACGCCGGCCAGGGTGATGGAGCCGCCCACGTTGTTGACGGTCAGGGGCGGGCTGCCCGCGCCCCGATCCAGGTCCGAGGCGGCCCGCCAGCCGGGCGGGAGCTTGCCCCACTGGAAGGTGGCGGGGTCGGCGTCGCGGCCCTCCGGCGAGGCGAACACCGCCTCGCCCAGCAGCGCCATCCACTCGGGCCGGATGATCGCACCCTTGTAGGGGTTCCCATCGCGACCCTGCGGGTCCTCGCCGTAGGCGGTGGAGACGCGGTAGCGGACGACCAGCTTGGCGTTCGGCTTGTGGCGCAGCACGCGGTGGGCCGGGCCGTCCTCGCTGACCTTCGCCCCCGTGACCCTGAGGTCGTAAAGCTGCCGCCAGAACTCGTGGCCGTCGCCATAGCGGTCGGGCAGGTCCAGTCGGGTCTCGCCGTCGGCGTCGCCGCGCAGGCGGATCTCGACGTCCAGGGTCGGCGGCGCGCCGCCGGCCTGCGGCGTGACGCCCAGGCTATAGTCCACCGATCCCGGCGCCGGGGTCGCGCCCAGCAGCAGGACGGCGGTGACGGCGATGACGAAGGCGCGGACCATCGGCCCCTTATGCAACTATTCAGCGGGATCGCAGTCCAAGCGGTCGATCTGGCCGTTTTGAAGGCGGAAGATGGCGTCCTGCGGGACGTCCAGGTCGAGCATGGCTTCGCGCGACAGCCCGATGTAGCTGCCGCGCATCACGCGACCGGCGGCGCCATGGCTGACCAGCACCACGCGGCGCTCGGGCTCCGGCGGCAGGGCGGCCAGGAAATCATCGATCCGCGCGGCCACGTCCTCATGGGTCTCGCCGCCCGGCGCGTCGAAAGTCCAGTGGCGCGAATTGGCGTCGCGTCCGGCGCTCACCTCTGTCCAGGTCAGGCCCTCCCACGCGCCGCAATTGATCTCCATGAGGCGTTCATCGGTTTCAAGGCTCAACCCGGTGGCCGCGGCGATGATGGCCGCGGTGTCGAGGGTGCGGCCGAGCGGGCTCGCGACCAGGCGCCAGTCGCCGCCGTCGCGATGGACCAGGTCAGCCACCAGCGCCGCCATGGCTGCGGCCTGGCGGCGGCCGCGCTCGGTGAGCGGCGAGTCCTTCTGCCCCTGGAACCGTCGCTCGACGTTCCACTGGGTCTCGCCGTGACGGACCAGCAGGATCATCGCTTGCGGCGGACCACCGGGTGCGAGGTCGACAGCCCGCCGTCCACCGCGATGGTCTGGCCGTTGACGTAGGAGGCGTCGTCACTGGCCAGGAACAGGCCGGTCCGCGCAATCTCTTCCGGCTGGCCGTAGCGGGTGGTGGGGTTGAGTTGGCCGATCCGGTCCTCGTTGCCGCGGGCCCGGGCGCCGTCGAAGATCGGCTTGGTCATGCCGGTCTCGATCAGGCCGGGGGCCACGGCGTTGATGCGCACGCCGGTGCCGTAGAGTTCGTTGCAGGCGGTCTTCACCAGGCTGATAACCCCGGCTTTGGAGGCCGAATAGGCCGGGCCGCCGGCGCCGGAGCGGATGCCGGCGACCGAGGCGGTGCAGATGATCGAGCCCTTGCCGTTGGGGATCATCACCGCCGAGGCGTATTTCACCGCCAGGAACGGGCCGATCAGGTTCACCCGCAGGATTTCAATCCAGTAGTCGGCGGTCTGTTCCTCCAGTGGCAGGAAGCCGCCGGAGATGCCGGCGTTGGCCCAAAAGATGTCGAGGCCGCCGTAGTCCGACTGCGCCCGCGCCACCAGCGACTGCACGAAGGCGTCCGTGCCGGCGTCGCCGGTCAGCGCGACGGCCTTGCCCCCGGCCGCGATCACCGACGCGGCGGTCTCGGCCACCGCCTCGGCCTTGTCGGCGATGACCAGGTTCGCGCCCTCGGCGGCGAAGATGTGGGCGGCGGCGCGTCCGATGCCGCTGGCCGCGCCAGTGATGACGGCCGTGCGGCCGGAAAGACGTCCCATGGTGGTTTCCTCGTGAACTCAGGCTTTGGCTTTCGCGCGGCTGGCGGCCGCGCAGATGGCGTCGATGAAGATGTCGTGCAGGCCGGGCGGCAGGTCATGGCCCATGCCGGGGATCATCCTGAGCTCGGCGCCGGGGATGGCGGCGGCCGTGGCCTGGCCGCCGATCGGCTGTACCAGCGGGTCATCCTCGCCGTGCAGGACCACGGTTGGGACGCTGAGCTTGCCCAACTCCGGGATGCGGTCGCCGTCGGCTCCGATCGCCTGGCGCTGGCGCGCGACGCCGGGCGGATTGAAGCCGCGCTGGTATTCGGTCTCGACCCGTTCGCGGATCTCGGCGTCGGTCCAGGGGTAGCTGGGGCTGCCGATGGTCCTCGCGTTCGCCATGCCATGGGCGAGATAGGCGTCCCAGTCGGCCTTGGGGTCCGGCGGCGCGACGTTGAGCACCGCCATGGCCTCCGGCGTGGATTTCAGCGTCGCGGGGCTGGGCGCCGACATGATCGAAGTCAGCGACAGCACCCGGTCCGGATGGTCGATGGCGATCCGCTGCACGATCATCCCGCCCATCGAAACCCCGGCGATATGGGCGCGCCTGACGCCGGCGGCATCCAGCACGGCCATGGCGTCGTGGCTCATGTCGGCGAGGAGGTAGGACTGTCCCTCCAGCCAGGTCGAGAGGCCGGTGTCGCGGTTGTCCATTCGAATCACCTGGAAGCCCCGGGCGGCCAACCGCTCGCAGAACGCCTCGGGCCAGCGCGTCATCTGCGAGCCCAGGCCGTTGACCAGGAGAACGGCCCCGGAGGGGTCATTTCCGAAGGTCTGGTATTCGATTTCGACGGCGCCGTTACGGGCTCTCGGCATCAGCATACCTCCTTGGCACATATCCTGGTGGTTGTATGGGTGGGCCCGCGACATCCGCCGCGCGTGAATCGGCTGGTCATCCCATACCATGTGGGCCAATCATGGTCCCTGGAGTCGCCTTGGGGGAGGGGCCGAGCGAAGGCATGCGCGTCATCGTTCCATTGTTGCTTTCTTTGGCGATGTGGGCGTTCATCCTGCTTGGCCTCGCGGGCCTGTGGCTGAAGATCTTCGGATGACGCGCCCCAAAGCGCCTTTGCCCTAAGGGATCAGCAGCACCCGACCCACTGCCTGCCGGCTTTCGATGTAGGCGTGGGCGGCGGCGGCTTCCGACAGCGGGAACGTGCGGTCGATCACCACCTTCAGCTCGCCCTTGGCCACCCGGTCGATCAGGCTGGCCATGTTCTTCTGCACCCGGTCGGTGTTGAGCTCGGCGCCCAGGAAGACGCCGGAGATGGTGCGGTTGCCGCCCATCAGCGTGCCGAGGTCCATCTTCTGGCGATCGCGGCCAGCCTGGCCGACCGTCGAGACGCGCCCGCGGTAGGCGAGGGCCAGGATCGAGCCCTGCAGCACCGCGCCGCCTACCGAATCGACCACGACGTCGGCGCCATGCTTCTCGGTGATCCGCATCACCTCCTCCACGACGTCGTGGGTCGAATAGTTAATGCCGTGGGTCATCCCCAGCGCCTTCAGCTTTTCCAGCCGCGCGTCGGACGAGGCGGTGGCGATGACCATCTTCGCGCCGGCCTTGGCTGCGAGCTGGATCGCCGCCACGCCCACGCCCGAGGCGCCGGCCTGGATCAGGGCGATCTCGCCGGCCTTCAGCCGCCCAAATTCGAACAGGCAATCGTCGGCGGTGCCGAACGTCACCGGGATCACCGAGGCCTCGCGGGTGGAGAGCCCATCGGGCACCTTCCAGGCGGTCTTGGCAGAGACGGCGCGCAGCTCGGCATGGCTGCCCCAGCCGCCGGTGCTGCAGACCTTGTCGCCGACCTTAAAGGTCGAGACTTCGGAGCCGACCTCGATCACCTCGCCGGCGGCCTGGTAGCCGACCACGTGCGGGTGGGTCATCAGCGGGCCGCCGAAGCGGTTCAGAGTGTCGCCGCCCTCGATCGCGATGGCCTCGACCTTGATGAGAATGCCCTTGGGATGGCACTGCGGGTCGGGAACGTCCTCGTAACGCAGGACCTCGGGCGGACCGTTCTCGTGGTAGACGGCGGCCTTCATTGTTCGCTCCCTCAAACGCTTGTTTGACGAAAGCTTTTTCACGGGCAAGCTGGCCGCGCAAGAGAGGACCTCATGCGACGCGCGCCCCTATGAGACTGGCCACCCTATGAAGCTGGCCAAACCCCGCCTGGACATCGGCCTGGCCACCAACGACCTCGACCCCATGCTGGCCTTCTGGCAGGGGGCGGCAGGAATCTCGTTCGATCACCTGCTGCCGATCCGCAAGGGCCAGGACCAGTATCGGCACGACGTGCTGGGCAGCGTTCTGAAGATCAACCACCACGCCAGCCCGATTCCCGATACGCTGCCCAGCGGCTATCGCGAACTGATCGTGGCGCGCGACGGGATGATCGTGCCCGTTTCCCTTTCGGACCCCGAGGGGAACCGCGTGACCCTGGTTCCGCCCGGTTACGAAGGGGTGACGCAGATCGGTGTGCGGATCGGTGTGCGCGACCTGGACGCCCATCGCCGATTCTACGCCGAGGCGTTCGGGTTTCCGGAAGAACGGCAGGGTGTGTTCCGCGCCGGCGAAAGCCTGCTGATTCTGGAGGCCGATCCCAATGCGCCGTCCGACGCCGAGATGCGCGGGCATGGCTGGCGCTACATCACCTTCCAGGTCGTCAAGGTCGACGAGGACCATGCCGCCGTCCTGGCGAAGGGCGGCCGCGAGGCCATGCCGCCGACCACCCTGGGGACCACGGCACGCGTCTCCATGGTCCGCGACCCTGACGGCAACTGGATCGAGCTGTCCCAGCGGGCGTCGATCGTGGGAAGCCTCACCTGATCCAGTGGCCTGGCCCTTGCAGGTCTGGCCGTTCGTGAGCGCGGGTCGCGTTATACCGGCACTTCGGCTGGAGGGCGGGCAGCTCTGGCTGGATGGCGGATCGAGGGCGCGCCGCGAACCCGGCTTACGTTCGGCGCGCCCGCCAACGAGGACGCTTTTCGTCAGGCCCGCGCCACGGTCCGTCAGGGTTCGACATCAACTTCCTTGATCCTGCGTCAGGCTTCGGCCTGACGGTCCAGGGGTGGGGCGCCAACCTGGATCACACCCCTTCCTTCTTCTGCGCCGACGGTACCGCCCTTGGAGCCTACACCTTCGCGGCGACCGGGGCTGTGAGCAGCGATGTCTCACCCAACGGCTTCGCGGGATTCGTTTCCAGCCAGGCGATCACCCGCTTGCGGGTCACGCCCTCCACCGTCGCCCAGGACTTCGTGGCTTCGACGACTTCACGTTCGTCCGCGCGCCGGTGTCAGCGGCGCCCGAACCCGCATCCTGGTCGATGATGATCCTGGGATTCGGCGCCGCCGGCGTCCCGGGGTCGTGCCGAACCAGGCTCTGCGCGCGGGCGCATCAGACCATCGGATCCGGCGCGGTCCGGGCCTCCTGTCGCGGCCGTTCGATCATCACTCCGGATAGCCTTCCCGCGGCCCCGGCCGTTCAGTTCGCCACCTCCAGCAGCCGCCGCGCGATGACCTGGGCCTGAATCTCGCCGGCGCCTTCGAAGATGTTGAGGATGCGGGCGTCGGCCAGGACGCGGCTGACGGGCTGTTCGACGGCGAAGCCCGTGCCGCCGTGGATCTGCACGGCGTTGTCGGCGGCGGCCCAGGCGATGCGGGCTGCGGTCAGCTTGGCCATGCCGGCCTCCAGGTCGCAGCGGCGGCCCTCGTCCTTCGCCCTGGCCGCGAACCAGGCCAGCCGGCGCGCGCCCAGGATCTCGGCGGCCATCATGGCCAGCTTGTTGGCGACGCGCGGGAAGGCCGCGATCGGCTGGCCGAACTGTCGGCGCTGGACAGCGTAGTCGAGGGCCAGATCCAGCGCGTTCTGAGCGACGCCGATGGCGCGCGCGGCGGTCTGGATGCGGGCGCTCTCGAAGGTGGCCATCAGCTGCACGAAGCCCTGGCCCTCCTGGCCGCCCAGCAGGTTGGCATGCGGGACTTCGAAGCCGTCGAACGCGATTTCGTATTCCTTCATCCCGCGATAGCCGATCACCCCGATCTCGCCGCCGCTCATGCCCGGAGCGGGGAAGGGATCGGCGACCGTACCGCGCGGCTTCTGGGCCAGGAACATCGAGAGCCCCCGGTGGTCCTTGCTGCCCGGATCGGTGCGGACCAGCAAGGTCATCAGATCGGCGCGGGCGGCATGGGTGATCCAGGTCTTGGCGCCATAAATCCGCCAGGTGTCGCCGTCGCGGACCGCGCGAGTGCGGAGCGACCCCAGGTCCGAGCCGGTCTCCGGTTCGGTAAAGACGGCGGTGGGAATGATCTGGCCCGAGGTGACACCGGGCAGGAAGCGGGTGCGCTGGTCGGCGGATCCGTGCGCCAGGATCAGCTCGGCGGCGATCTCGGAGCGGGTGCCCAGCGAGCCGGTCCCGATCCAGCCGCGCGACAGGGCCTCGGAGACCACGCACATGGCGACCTTGCCCATACCTGCCCCGCCCCATTCCTCCGGCGCGGTCAGGCCGAACACCCCCAACTCGCCCAGTTCCTCCAGCAGCGACAGCGGGATCAACTCGTCGCGCAGGTGCCAGCCGTGGGCAAACGGGGTGATCCTCTCGGCGGCGAAGGCGCAGAACTGGTCGCGCACCGCCTCCAGGGTCTCGTCTAGGCCACTGGCCTCTAGCGAGGGCAGGCCGCGCGCCTGTTCCAGCAGTTCGACAATGCGGTGCTTGGCGGCTTGCGAGGCGCCCGGCCGCAGCCGCCCGATCAGGTGGCTCATCCGCTCGGCCGGGGCGAACACGTCGGCGGGCCGGAAGATCTCCCCCTGGTTCATGGGGATGCCGCCGGCCAGCTGGCTCAGATACTCATGGGCCAGCAGCTGGGCCGGCAGGGCCTCCGCCTCGCCGAACCGGCCCTCAGCGTCCAGCGCTCGGGCCCATGCCGCGGTCTGGCGCAGCGTCTCGGCATAGGCGGCCGCCCAGGCCAGGCCGTGGGCCACATGCTGCTCAGCGTCCAGGGCCGCGCGGTCGAGCCGCTCATCCTTGCGGACGCGGCCGCCGACGGAGACGGCGATGGACCCCGCCAGCGCTGCGGCCTCGCTGGCCGTGTGATCGAGAAGGTCGAGAAGGTCGGGAACAACGAGGCTCATGGTCAGATTATAGTCAGCTTGCCTTGCGTCAGGTCACCGGGCTTTTGTGCGTTGACCAAGAAATCAGGAAGCGTCCCCCATGCTCGTCGTCCACCACCTGAATAACTCCCGCTCCCAGCGCATCCTGTGGCTGCTGGAGGAACTGGGCGCGCCCTACGAGATCAAGCATTACGCCCGCGACGCCACGACGAACCTGGCCCCGCCCGAGCTCAAGGCGATCCACCGGCTGGGCAAGTCGCCGGTGATCACCGACGGCGACCTGACGAGCATCGAGTCGGGCGCGATCATCGACTACATCCAGCGCACCTATGGCGCGGGCAGGCTGGCGCCGGCCCTGGGGACGCCGGACTACGAGGCCTATAACCAGTGGCTGCATTACGCCGAGGGCTCGGCCATGCTGCCGCTGATGCTGAACCTCTACGTCGGTCGCCTGGGCGAGGCCGGGGCGCCGCTGCACCCGCGCATCGAGGACGAGACCGTCAACCACCTGAGCTATATCGAGGCCTCGCTAGCCGGTCGCGACTGGCTGGCTGGCGGCGACATCTGCGCCGCCGACGTGCAGATGAGCTTTGTCGGCGAGATCGCCGTCGTCTCGGGCCGCGGCGCACAGTTCCCGAACATCAAGGCCTGGGTCGATCGCTTCCAGGCCCGCCCGGCCTACAAGCGCGCGTTGGAGAAGGGCGGCCCTTACAACATGGGGCCGCGCGGATAGGGGCCCCGACTTTCCCCGGCCGCCGCTTTTCCGTCATCGAACGATGCGTCTCTGGCCTGGAGGCCCTTGCTATAAGAGACCATGCGCCAGATTTTCGTCCCCCTCGTCCCCCTCGTCGCCCCCCTTCTGCTGCTTTGGGCCGCTGTTCCGCCAATGGCTGCGGCTGCCCCGACCCAGCCGGTGGTGCTGGAGCTGTTCACCAGCCAGGGCTGCTCGTCCTGCCCGCCGGCTGACATCGCGGTGGCCAAGGTCGCCGACCGGCCCGGCGTGATCGCGCTCAGCTTCAACGTCACCTACTGGGATCACCTGGGCTGGAAGGACACCTTCGCCCGGCCGGAGTTCACCGATCGCCAGGTCGCCTACGCCAAGGCCCTGGGCCAGGGCTCGCCCTATACGCCCGAGGTGGTCGCGGGCGGCCGCGCCGGAGGGGTGGGCAACACCCCCAGGGCCGTGGACGACCTGATCGCCAGGGGCCGCACCACGGCCACAACGTTCGTCTCCGCTACACCCGGCAAGGTCAGCGTCGGCCGCGGCGTGGCCCCCCGCCGGGGCGCCGACGTCTGGCTGGTCAGCTACGACCCACGGGTCATCCAGGTGCCGGTCAAGGCCGGCGAGAACACCGGCAAGACCCTGCCTCAGCGTAATGTGGTGCGTGGCCTGAAGCGGCTGGGCAGCTGGACCGGACAGGCGGCGAGCTTCATGGCGCCCACCGTCGATCCCTCGCTCCGCGCGGTCGTGATCGTGCAGGGCAAGGACGCCGGCCCGATTCTTGCCGTCGCGACCCTCTAGGGTCACGCCTTCTTGCGATTTACAGCCCCCGGAACAGCCCTTAAGTCCATGGCGATGCGGAAGGCCGCGCTTTTCAGCGTCATACTGCTCGTCTGGCCAATCGGCGCGGCGGCCAAAACCCCGATCCTGGTGGAGTTGTTCACCGCTCAGGGGTGTGGCGCGTGCCGTGACGCCAACAGCTATCTCGCCAAGCTGACAGAGCGGCCCGGCGTCCTCGGGCTCACCTATTCGGTCGATTACTGGGACTACCTGGGCTGGACCGACACCTTCGCTCGGCCGGAGTACGCCGAGCGTCAGCGGGCCTATGTGACGCGCCTGAAGCTGCGCGAGCCCTATACGCCGCAGGTGGTGGTGGACGGCCGCGAGGAGGTCCAGGGCCAGAAGACCGCCGAGGTCGATCGCCTGATTCGGGCGGCGGCGAGCGCGCCGCACAACCCACCGGACATCCGATTCGTAGGCGGCCGTCGCGTGGACGTGGGCTCTGGCCGGGTGGCGAAGGGCGGGGCCGAGGTCTGGCTGATTCGCTACGACCCACGTGCGGTCGAGGTGGCGGTCAAGGCCGGCGACAATCGCGGCGAGACCGTCAGCCAAAAGAATGTAGTGCGCCAGGTGAAGCGGCTGGGCCTCTGGCGCGGCAGGCCCGTCGCCTTCCGCCTTCCGGCCGCGGCCGACGAGGGCTTCAAGACCGTCGTGGTGGTCCAGGCGCCCAAGGGCGGCCGGATCCTGGGCTTCGGGCAGCCCAAGACCTGATACGGCGCCCAGCGCATCCGGGACCCAGAACGCGAAGAGCCCGCGCGGCCGGAGAGGGACCGCGCGGGCGTATCGGGGACATTTTGGGTCGGGCGCCTGGGGGGTGCCCTTGGGGGACGTGTGTCGGCTGGCCAGTCCGCCGATCCAGGGGGGCTGGGGGGGCTGTTCAGGATCCGGGACCAGCAGTTGTCTGACCAACCGACGCTGTGAATATCGGAGGGGCATCGGGCTGCGGCGCGACCGAAATAAGGTCATTTCACGGCGGCATGGCGCAGCTTCGATGCAGCGGAGCGGACCCGCGGATTGGGGGTGGTCCGACTCCGTTTTTTCGGTCTAGCATCGCCTTGATGGCATTCGACCCGAGCTATTCGGCCCCGCGCCAGGCCGGAGTGTTCTTCGAGCGGCGCGAGCTGGACCGTTTGTTACGGCTCTACGGTCGCATGGTCGCCGCCGGCGAATGGCGCGACTACGGCATGGACACCCTTCGCGAGGCGGCAGTGTTCTCCGTCTTCCGCCGCACAGCCGAGGCGCCGCTCTACCGCATCGAGAAACGGCCGGCCCTGGCCCGCAAGCAGGGCGCCTGGGCGATCGTTGGGGAAGGCGGACACATCCTGCTCCGCGGCCACGACCTGGACCAGGTCCTCCGCTTCTTCGACAAGGGCCGCTTCGCGGTGGTCGAGTAAGGGCTCGGCCTCCAAGGTGGTGACCCCCATACGAAAAACCCCGGCGGTCA
The DNA here is from genome assembly GCA_943332615.1 of Phenylobacterium deserti. Lineage (GTDB taxonomy): Bacteria > Pseudomonadota > Alphaproteobacteria > Caulobacterales > Caulobacteraceae > Phenylobacterium > Phenylobacterium deserti_C. The sequence continues at coordinate 25,292 of CALQQB010000006.1, read as the reverse complement.
CCCGCCGGGGTTCGTGTCGTCTCTGGTGTCCAGTCGCCCTAGCGGCGGCTGCCCAGCAGCGAGAGCAGGAACTGGAACAGGTTGATGAAGTCCAGGTAGAGGCTGAGCGCGCCCCAGTTAGTGGCCACGCCCATGGCGTTCTCGTCGCCGCCCAACTCGTAGTACTGCATCTTCAGGCGCTGGGTGTCGTAGGCGATCAGGCCCGCGAAGATCAGCACGCCCAGCACGTTGACGATCAGGGCCATGGCCGAACTCTGGACGAACATGTTGATCAGCATCGCGCCCATCAGGCCCCAGAGGCCCATGATCATGAAGCTGCCCATGCCGGTCAGGTTCTTCTTGGTCGTGTAGCCGATCAGCGACAGCGCGCCGAACGAAGTCGCCGTGAGCAGGAAGGTCGAAGCGATCGACGCGCCGGTGTAGCGCAGCACGACGACGCCAAGCGAGGCGCCGATCAGGCTAACGACCGACCAGTAGATCAGGCCCGCCGTCTTCGGCGTGGCGTTCTTCAGGGCGAAGGAGCCGAACAGGATCACGGCCAGGGGCGCGAACGCGATCACCCAGCCCAGGATCGAGTAGCCGACCCGGCCGCCGGCCACGTTGAACATCAGATCCCGCACAGGTGGGAAGGTGCCGGTCAGGAAGGCGAGGCCGGCTGACAGCACAAGGCCGAGCGCTACCTTGTTGTAGACACCCAGCATGAAGCGCCGGAGGCCCACGTCCACCGACATGTCGGCGCGGTCCGTCGGGACCGATCGCGCGAAACCGCGGTTGAAGTCGCTCATGAGAGCAAAACCCTTAGTGTTGACGTCGCAAAGCGGACGCAGAGCAAATATCGGTTTCCTCCGTGGCAGAAGCAAGGCCTTCCGCGCACGATAGGGTGAACGCGAGAGGATACATGTATGATCCGGCTCTTCGCCGCCCTCCCCATCCCGGCTGAGATCGGGCGCGTCCTGCAGATCCGCCAGCACGGAATCGAGGGCGCGCGCTGGCGCGCGCTCGAAGCCCTGCACGTGACCCTGCGGTTCTTTGGCGAGGTCCGCGAGGACGTGGCCCGCGAACTGGACGCCGAACTCCTGGAGGTGTCCGCCGGGCCGTTCGAGATCGAGCTTTCCGGGGCAGGCGCGTTCGGCGAAGGCGTCGATATTCACGCCGTATGGGCCGGCGTCGCAGAGAACCCGACCCTCAACCGTCTGGCCACCGCCTGCGAAGCCGCCGCCCGCCGCGCGGGCTTGTCGCCGGACAAGCGGCGCTATCGGCCGCATGTGACCCTAGCTTATTTGCGTCACCCCGACCCCTTGGCGGTCGCCCAGTGGATCCAGGCCAACAACCTTCTGAGGTCGCCGGCGATCGCCGTGAACAGCTTCGGCCTCTACGCCAGCCTCCTCAGCACAGAGGGCAGCCGGTACACGCTCGAGGCGGACTACGGGCTTCGCTGATGGCTCGATCGCCCTTGAGACGCCGCATGCACGGAACTCAGCGCTTCAGCCGCATCCGTCCCAAGAGCCGCGCCAAGGCCGGAAACAGTTCGCGCTGCTCCACCCGCCGGTAGACGTGATCCTCCGGCAGAGCCTCGACTAGGCGACGGTGGGCGGTTCCCAGGTTGTGGTACGGCAGGCGCGGCATCAGGTGATGCAGGGCGTGGTAGCGCAGGCCGACCGGCGCCCACAGGAACGGCAGCAGAGCGGGCGGCGGCACGTTCACACTGTCGAGGAACTGCTCCAGCACCGACATCTGTTCGCCGGCGTTTTCCCAGTAGTGGGCGACGGCGGTGCGGAGTTGATTGAGGAAGGTCATGACGCCGAAGATCGCGCCGGCGATCAGCAGCGCCCGCCAGGGGATGACGCCGGCCACGCCCAGCCCCAGCAGCGTCCAGCACCACAGCCACGCGCCGATCTCCTGGGCGAGCCAGGAGCTGCTGGCCGCGCGGTCGTGGTCTTCACGGGAGAAGCCCAGGTTGATGACCATGCCCGAGGTCTTGGCGATGACGAACCGGCGCAGCGGCGGGATGAGGAAGCTCAGCGGCGCCATGACGCCAAAGCGAAGGATCACGCCGACCGGCGCCAGCAGGGCGATGCCCAGAAATGCGACCAGCTCGTGCGGCGGGCGACGCGCCAGCGGGTGGTATTCTGGGTCTCGGGCGGTGCCGTAGCGGTCCTTGGCGTGGTGCAGGATGTGGACGCCCTCGTACAACAGCGACGGCGTCAGCCACGGCACGCCGATCAGCACGTTCCAGGCGACGTGGAAGAACGGGACCTCGTCGCGTCGCAGGTGGGTCAGTTCGTGGATGAAGCTGATGCCCCGGTAGAGCGAAAGCACGCAGACGACGCCGGCAGTCAGGGCCCAGCCAACGGACGGGCTGGTGACGGCGACCCACAGGCTGAGCCAGGTGGCCGCCGCGGTCACACCCAGGTCCAGCCAGTAGACCTTGGGATCGGCGCGCGCGAGGTCGCGCGCCAGGTCGTTGGCCTGGCGGGCAAGGCTCACTTCGGTGTCGGCGGCGACGCTCATGTCTAATGTCTACCCTGATAGTCGGCGCGAGACATAGGGCCTCGATGCCGCGGATGGAAGGTCAGGGCGCGTAGACCGCGCGCTCGAAGGCCTCGAAGACGCCCAGCATGCCCGGGTCTGCGAAGGGCAGGAACTGGGCGAATACCAGGCCGGCCACCCCGCTGGCCGGATCGACCCAGTAGTAGCAGTTGGCGATCCCGCCCCAGGCCAGGCTGCCGGCCCGCCGGGCGCCTGCGACATCGCCCTCGTTGCGGAGGAACCCCAGGGTCCAACGCTTGTCGACGCCGGGCAGGGGTCGGAAGTCGCTGCTGAACGCCGCGTTCGCGCTGATCAGCTCGCCGGCGGGCATCGCGCCGGTCTGGTTGTCGCGCAGCAACGTCAGCGTTTGCGGCCCCAGCACGCCAGCGCCATCGCCGACCACCGCGCGCAGGAACTTCAGATAGTCCCGCGCCGTCGAGGAGAGCCCGCCGCCGCCCCAGAGCAGCTGCGGCTGCGCGAAGGGGTCGAGGGGTGCGAAGACGCCGTCGGACCCGCGAGCGTGTAAGCCGGCACGGCGGTCGGGGCCGGGCGCGAAGCCGGTGTCGGCCATGCCGAGCGGCCCAAAGATGTGTTCGGCCAGATAGGCGTCCAAGCCCTGGCCGGTCGCCGCCTCGATCACCCACCCGGCGGCGTCGATGCCGGTGCCGTATTGCCAGCCCTCGCCCGGATCGAAGGCCAGGGGCGCGCCAGGCGTCACGATGCTCTCGCCGGTGGCGGCGAAGTAGGCGGCCATGTCGGCGTTGCAGAAATCGTAGGCCATGCCAGAGGTGTGGGTCAGGAGAGCGCGTAGCGTGATCGGCCGGCGCGCCGGGCGCAGGCGCGGCTTGCCGTCGCCATCCACGCCGTCGAGCACGCGCGGCGCGGCTAGGGCCGGGAGCCTATCGCCGAGCGGCGCGTCCAGGTCGAGGACGCCGCGCTCGACCAGTTGCAGGGCGGCGGCCGAGGTAATCGCCTTGGTGCAGGAGGCGATCCAGAACACCGTGTCGGGGTCCATCGGCGTCGCGTCAGCGATCCCCCGGACACCGGCGGCGTAGACCTCGTCCGAGCCGTCGGCGCGCGCCACGGCGGCGGTCAGGCCAGGCGCGATCCCCTCGGCAACCGCCGCGTCCAACACCGCCTGAATGCGCTGCGATCCCATGTTTCCCCCCATGGTGCTTGAGACTGTGCCCGCGCCGCCCTAAGTTGGAGACGGCGGGTCTGCTGCGGCCCTCGTCGAAGGCGACATATTCCAGCGACCTTAATTCACCTCTAGGGAGTTGTCCCTGACCGGGATCGTGGTCCCGGACACACGACGCCCACCTGTTACCAACAGGTCGAGGGAATGAAACAGTCCTTCACGGTTCTTGCGGCGCCGCCACCTTTCCTCCGCCCTCGGAGGCTTCTCCCGGCAGGGAGGATTTTCCCGGCAGGCGGGGCATGATCTCCAAGAGCACCCTCCGAACCCAGATGCGCGCGCTTCGGCGCCAGTTGGCGGCCGAGAGCCCTGATGCGGCGGATCGGGCGGCGGCCCATCTCCCCGCGTTTCCAGATTGCGAGGTCTATGGCCTCTACCATCCCGTCGGCTCCGAGCTCGATCCAACCCCGATCCGGGTGGCGGCTGCCGCGCGCGCCTTGCCGGTGGTTGTGGCGCGCGAGGCAGCACTGGTGTTCCGCCGGCATGAGCCCGGCCAGCCGCTCGTCCCTGACGCCCTGGGCATCCTGGCGCCGGGCGTGGCGGCGCTGGAGGCGTGGCCGGACGTCGTGTTCACCCCGGTGCTAGCCTTCGACCGCCGGGGCGGGCGGCTGGGCCAAGGCGGCGGCCATTATGACCGGACCATCGCGGCGCTCCGGGCCCGGAAGTCGGTGCTGGTGATCGGGGTGGCCTACGCCGGCCAGGAGGTGGCCGAGATCCCCCTAGAGCCGCACGACGAGCGCCTTGACGCCATTCTCACCGAGACGGCGTATATTCCCGTCCGCTAGAAGGACCGGATGCGTTTCGCCTTTTTCGGAGATGTGGTCGGCCGGTCGGGCCGCGAGGGCTTGGCTCGGCACCTGCCGCACCTGCGCCGCGTGCTCGACCTGGAGTTCGTAATCATCAACGCCGAGAACGCCGCCGCCGGCTTCGGCATCACCGAGGCGACGGCCAAGGAGCTGTTCGAGGCCGGGGCCGACTGCCTGACCCTGGGCAACCACTCCTGGGACCAGAAGGAGGCGATGACCTACATCGTCCGCGAGCCCCGGTTGATCCGACCCCTGAACTACTCCGCCTTTTCCGCGGCCCCGGGTCGCGGCGCGCAACTATTCGATACGTCGAGCGGCCAGCGCATTCTGGTGATCAACCTGCTCGGGCGCGTGTTCATGGACTCCCTCGATGATCCGTTCGCGGCCGTCGATAAGGAGATCGAGGCCTGTCCGCTAGGTGCGGTAGCCGACGTCATCGTCATCGATATCCACGCCGAAGCCACGTCTGAGAAGATGGCCATGGGTCATTTCTGCGACGGGCGCGCCAGCCTGGTGGTGGGCACCCACAGCCACGTGCCGACCGCCGACGCTCAGATCCTGCCCGGTGGCACCGCCTACCAGACCGACGCCGGGGCCTGCGCCGACTATGACAGCGTGATCGGCAACCAGAAGGAAGAGCCGCTGCGGCGGTTCACCACCCGCATCTCCGGCGGCCGCTACAAGCCGGCCGAGGGTCCGGCCACGGTCTGCGGCGTGTTCGTGGAAACCGACCCGGCCACCGGGCTGGCGCGGCGCATCGAGCCGATCCGCGTGGGCGGTCGGCTGAAGCAGACGATCCCCAGCCTGGAGGCCGTGGCGGTTTCCTAAGCCGCCGCGCCGCGCATCACCGCCGGCTTGCGCGCCCGACGTCGCAGCCACATGATCACGCCGGTGACCCCGAGGATGGGGGGCGCCACGCCGGTCAGGGCGATAACAAGCTGCCAGAGCAATCCCATGTCGTCGCCGTCATGGACCTGGCGCATCAGCTTCGAGATCGGGTCCGGTCCGCCGCCGCCTGGGCGGGCCTCGCCAGCACGAGCCTTGTTGATCGCGCCGGTCGCGTCGATGACCTGCACGGTTTTCGGCCGCTCGGCGCCCGGTGATTTCAGGCTGACCCGCCAGGCCGGCTCCTTGCCTTTGGTAGGGACGTTGATCTCAGTGACCGACGCGCCCGGGATCTCGGCCTGGGCGATCTTCACGGCGTCGGACAGGGTAAGCCTGGGTTGGATCGGCGGGGCGAAGCGGCCCGGGCCGCTGGGCCGCTGCTGCGGAGCCGGCGCGCCGAACAGGGCGTGGCTGGTCTGGGGGAAGGAAATGTAGACGCCGGTCAGGCTCAGCACCGCCAGCGGCAGGCAGAGCCAGAATCCGATCAGGTGGTGCAGGTTCAAAAGCGTCGAGGCGCCCCGATGCCAGCGCAGGCCCTTCTGGAACCCGCCATGCCGGGGCCACCAGAGCCACAGCCCCGTGGCGCTGGAAACGAACATCGCCCAGCCCAGCCAGCCCACCACCTTGCGGCCGATCTCGGGGATCAGCAGGGTCCCGTGCAGCTGGTGGATGACCATGGTCGCCTGTTTGGCCACCTCGGCGGTGTCCAGCACCATGGCCGTCGGCGGATCGATCCAGGCGTTCAGTGTGCGCGGGCGGCCGCCCTGGCCCGCCGGACCCTTGAGGCGGCCGACGGCGACGACGGGGTCCCCAGGCTTCTGCGGAAGCCGCACCTGGGTCAGCTGGGCCCGGTCGCCGAAGGCCGCCTGCGCCGCGTCCGCATACGCCGATGGCGGCAATGAAGCCGTTGGCCCCGTGGTTGCGTATCTGCTCGCGTAGAGGGCGTGGTCAATCTGATCGTGCCAGACCAGGACGGAGCCGGTGACGGCCAAAGGCATGAGCGCGACCAGCAGGCCCGCCCCGATCCAGAGGTGCACGTCGAGCCAGAAGCGGCGCAGCCTCGCAAGCAGCGTCATCGGCGGGAAACTCTCCAAAGTCGTTCCCGCATTCGCTAATGCGAATAATTCTCAAATACAAGCGCCAGCTTCGCCGCGACCCTCTCCGTGGTCGGCCGTTGATACTGCGGTAACCAAATCAGCCGCCGGATCCGCAGACGCCATGACCGTCCTGAAGCCCTTTGTGATGCTCGCCTGCGTGGCCTTCGTGGTCGGCTTCATGGGCTGTCTCGGCGCGCTCAAGCTGGCGACGCCGGTTTCGGGTCCGGTTCAGGCCCCGCAGCAAAGCTGGTCATCCACGACCTCGATACCCACCGGGGCCGATGACTGGAACCTCGGGAAGCGGATTTAGCCCGCCGCCCCGCGCGCCACGAACCAGCCGTTCCGAAACCCCTCCGAGGCCTTGCCGTAAACGAACGGCTGACCCTCGTGGGTCACGAACGTGCCGCCAGCAGCCTCCAGAACCGCGTGGCCCGCGGCCACATCCCATTCCATCGTCGGGCCATGCCGCGGATAGATGTCCGCCGAGCCCTCGGCGATGCGGCAGAGCTTGATAGAGGAGTCCATCGCCAGCGGCGTGTCGAAGCCATACTGCTGGGTCAACTTCTCGACCTGTTCGGGCTTCATGGTGTGGCTGATCAGGCATACCGCCGCGCCCTTCGGCCAGGGCCGCACGCCTGCCTTCGAAGCGGGTCCACCCTGCGTCCGTTTCATCAGCCCCGACGCGGAAGTGAACCAGGTCTCCCCGGTCGGCGGGCAATTCACCGCGCCGGCGACAGGGCGGCCGTCCTGGATCAGGCCGATGTTGACGGTGAAATTGGGATCGCCGCGGACGAAGGCCTTGGTCCCGTCCACGGGATCGACCAGGAAGAAACGCGGCCCGATGGCGTCTGGCGTGCCGAATTCGCTGGCGTCCTCCTCGGAGATCACCGGGACGTCGGGGAAGTGGCGGGCGAGGTACTCAAGGATCAGCTTTTCGCCACGCTGGTCCGCCACGGTGACGGGGCTCTCATCGGCCTTCGACATGACCTCCAGGCCCGTCTTCCATAAGGGCAGGATCAGGGCCGCGGCCGCCTCGACGATATCGGCCAGGACCGGGCCCAGGTTGTCGCTGTCGTTCAACTTTCCCTCGGATCATCGCTGACGAACATCAGGCTCACGACGACGGCGTCGATCGTCTGCCTGCCCGCATTCTCGAAATTGACGGTCACCCGGCGCCCGGCCACAAACGGGTCCGAAATCGCCGCCAGTGACGGCTCTATTAGAGACGCGGAAGCGTTTCCCCAAGGCGCAAATCGCGCCAAAGCTGGTTCCGCCATGACCGAAACACCCCTAGCAACCATCCGCCCCGCGGAGATCGCCGCCTACCTGGCCGCGCGGATGTGCCACGACTTCATCAGTCCCGCGAGCGCCATAGCCTCCGGGCTGGACCTGCTGGAGGACCCCTCGGCGCAGGACATGCGCGAGGAGGCGATGGGGCTGATCATTTCCTCTTCAAAGAAGCTGGCGGACCTGCTGTCGTTCTGCCGGGTAGCGTTCGGAGCCTCATCCTCGGCCGAGACCTTCGACGCGCGCGAGCTGGAAAAGCTGGCCCGGGGCGTCTTCGGCCACATGCGGGCCGAGCTCGTGTGGAACGTCGATACCCCGGCCGTCCAGAAGCCGGCGGCGCGAACCCTCCTCAACCTGGCCCAGATGGCCGGCGCGGCGCTGCCGACCGGCGGGATCGCCAAGGTTCGGGCCGTGCAGGAAGCCAACGCCATCGCCATCGCCATCGAGTCCACCGGCCCCCGCGCCCGGCTGCGGCCGGAAGTGCTGGCCGGCTTGTCGGGCCAGCCGCTGGGCGAGGGCCTGCATGGCCACTGGGTTCAGGCCTACTATGTCCACCTGTTCGTTGAGGACGCCGGCGGTCGGGTGTTCGCCGAGGTGCAGCCGGAGCGAGTGGTCTTTGCCGCCACTCTGCCGATCTGACCGTCCGCCTCATCCGGCCCGCGACCACGATCCGTATTGCGCCTAGGGGTGGTCGCATGAAGGTTGTCGCATGACATCTGGCTGGACGTTTGTGGCCGCCCTGGGCAGCGGCATTGCACTGGCGATCGCGGCGCTCGCTGCGGGTGGCGCGCAGGCGCGGCCCTTCACCGCCCGGGACCTGGCCATCCTGGACCGAGTGATCGATCCCCAAGTCTCCCCGGACGGTCGCTACGTGGCCTATGTGCTGCGCTCCACCGACTGGGCCAATAATCATGGCGTCGGCTCGATCTGGATCCTCGACCGGCGCGCGCCCGGCCTGCCGGCTCGAATGTTGGCGATCTCCGAGAAGCCGTCCACCACCCCGCGCTGGGGCCCGGACGGGCGGAACCTCTATTTCCTTTCGGCCCGCACCGGCGTGCAGCAGGTCTGGCGCACGGACGCGGACGGGGCCGTGGCGGCCCCGGTGACCAATCTGCCGGTCAACGTCGCCAGCTACCGACTCAGCCCCGACGGCAAGACCCTGGTTCTGGCGCTGAACGTCTTCCCCGATTGCGACACCGTGGCCTGCACAAAAGCCCGGCTAGAGGCGCGGCAGTCGAGCGGCGTGTCGGCCATCGGGTACGACAGCCTGCCGCTGTTCATCTGGGACGACTGGCAGGAGGGAGAGCGCGCCCAGCTCTTCGCTGTCCGCCTCGATGCCGAGGGCGGGGCCGCGGCCGAGCCGACACCGCTGATGAAGGGCTTCGCGTCCGAGGCGCCGGACAAGCCGTTCGGCGACGACAGCGACTATGCTGTGGCCGCCGGCCAAGTGATCTTCTCCGCCCTGCAGCCGGGCGAGGTCTGGGGCGTGGCTGCCCGCTACCAGCTCTACGCCGCGCCGCTGGATGGGTCCGCGCCACCTCGCCGCCTGGACGCCGCGGCCGAGGGCTCCCTCACCAAGCCCGCGCTGTCACCCGACGGGACCCGCCTCGCCTACCTTGCCAAGCGCGAGGCGCGCGAGGACCAGCGCGCCGCCGTGATGGTGCGCGACCTGAAGTCTGGCGCCGCCCGCGAAATCGACCCTGGTTTCGACCGCTCGGCGGACGCTATCCGCTGGTCCGGCGACGGGCGGACGATCTACGCCGCCATGGGCGACCAGGGCCGCACCAAGCTGTTCGCCCTCGATGTCGCGGCAGCCAAGGTCTCGGCCCTGACCCGCGAGGGTCAGGTCGCCGGCTTCTCCGCCGCGGCTGGCCGGCTGGTCGCAGTGCGCGACGATCTGAAGAGCCCCGGCCAACTCTATGAGGTGAGCGCCCTGGGGTCGGTCCAGCTGACCAACCACAACGCCGGGACGATGCGCGACGTCAGCCTTTCGCCCTATGAGCAGTTCAGCTTCAAAGGCTGGAACGACGAGACCGTCCACGGTTACGTCCTGCCGCCGCAGGGCTACCAGCCGGGCCGGAAATATCCCGTCGCCTTCCTGATCCACGGCGGGCCGCATGGCAGCTTCGGCGACGCGTGGAGCTATCGCTGGAACCCGCAGGTCTGGACCGGCATGGGCTTTGCCGTGGTGATGATCGATTTCCACGGGTCGAGCGGCTACGGCGAGGCCTTCGCCCGTTCGATCGTCAACCACTGGGGCGACCGGCCACTGGAGGACCTGCAGAAGGGCTGGGCGGCGGTGCTGGCCAAATATCCCTACCTGGACGGCGAGCGGGCCTGCGCGCTGGGCGGTTCCTACGGCGGCTATATGGTGGCCTGGATGGCGGGGGCCTGGAACGCGCCCTGGAAGTGCCTCGTAGATCACGACGGCATCATGGACACCCGGACCATGGCGCTGACCACCGACATCCCCAGCTTCTCTGAGTACGAGACCGGCGGCCAAGTCTGGGACCATGCTCAGGACTACGAGCGGTTCAATCCGATTACCAAGGTTGGCGACTGGCGCAGCCCGATCCTGGTGATCCATGGCGGTCGGGACCTCCGCGTCCCCCTAGGCCAGGGCATCGCCGCCTTTACCGCCGCCCAGCGCAGGGGCGTGCCGTCGCGGTTCCTGTACTATCCGGACGAGAACCACTGGGTGCTGAAGCCGCAGAACTCCGTTGCCTGGTACGCCAACGTCGAGGCCTGGATGCGCCGCTGGCTGGACGCGCCGACGGTCAACACTCCGCGTTAACTGAACAAGCGCGACAAGGAAGGCCTCAAACGGAGCGCAAACGCCTTGAAGACCTGTCTCGTCGTGGACGACAGCCGCGTGATCCGCAAAGTCTCGCGCCGAATCCTCGAAGACCTGGGATTCGAGGTGGCTGAGGCGTCGGATGGGCTCGAGGCCCTGGCCTGGTGCAGCGCTGTTATGCCAGACGCCATTCTGCTGGACTGGCGGATGCCGCTGATGGACGGGATGGAGTTCCTGCACCGGCTGCGCGCCGAGCCGGGCGGTGCTACGCCCAAGGTCATCTTCTGCACGGTCGAGAACGAGATCGAGCGTATCCGTGAGGCTCTGGATGCCGGCGCCGACGAGTTCATCATGAAGCCCTTCGACGGCGGCATCGTCGCGGGTAAGCTCTGCTACCTGGGCCTGGCGGCATGATCCCGCCCAGCGACCTCGCCTACATCGCCGCGCTCTGCCTGGAGCGGGCCGGCCTGCGGGTCGATACGGAACGGTCCTACCTGATCGAGAGCCGGATGGCGCCCGTGGCGCGGCGTGAAGGCTACGAATCCGCCGATGCGTTCATTGCGGCGCTCCGGAACCGGCGCGACGAGCGCCAGGGCTGGGCGGCGGTCGAGGCCATGGCCTTGCCCGAGCCCGAATTCTTCCGCGACCACACCGTGTTCGAGCACCTGCTGGGCCAGGTGCTGCCGGACCTGGCGCGCGCGCGCGGCGGCGAGCCGGTGCGGGTCTGGCACACGGCCTGCGGGACCGGCCAGGAAGTCTATTCGCTGGCCATGATGCTGGCTGACACCCAGGGGCTCGAGGCCCGGGTGGAACTGTTCGCCTCGGACCTCTCCGAACGGGCGCTGGAGAAGGCCCAGGCGGGGCTCTATTCCCAGTTCGAGGTCCAGCGCGGACTGCCCGCGCGCATGCTGGTTCGACATTTCGAGAAGGTGGGCGAGTCCTTCGTCCTGTCACCCCGGGTGCGCCAGATGGTGCGCTGGCGGCGCGTGAACCTGATGGATGACCTCGGCGGCGGCGGCCAGTTCGATCTGGTGCTGTGCCGCGGGCTGCTCGGCCAGCTGGCGCCCCAAGCCCACGACCGTGTGCTGGGCCAGCTTACCGCCGCCCTGGCGCCGGGCGGACGTCTGGTGCTGGGCGCGAAGGACAGGCCCGGAGAGACTCTGGCGCGCGTGGGCCCGTGCCTCTATGGCGACCGCGGCGCCGTGCGCTCCGCCGCCTGATCCCAGCCGCTGGTCCAGACCATTCGTCGGCGAAGTTGGTTCCGGCTCAGCGCGACGAAGGGTCTGTCTTTTGGCAAGAGTCTTGAGCGATCGGCGGTTCAAGTGAACCGTCGAACGCTCACAACTAGTCATACGAAAGGCCCCGCCGCTCACGCCGCAGGGCCCTTAGGCCACATGAATTCCGAGGGCGGGTTCGCCTAATTCTTGGCGGCCTCAGCGGTGCTGGTGACCGCTCCGCCGACGGACTTCACGTCCTTGCCAGCGCCGGACACGGTGTTACAGGCCGAGACGGCCAGGCTGGCGGCGACGATGGCCAGGACGATGATATTGCGCATGGGGGTGTCTCCCGAGGGGATTGAATCTATGCCTCTGGCAACGCTTCACGCCGCCGCCTGGTTCCCGTGCGGCGCGGCCCCCGCCGACGGGGTCGGGAAGATCAACCGCGCAGTCACCCCACCCGCGGCGTTGCGCGTCAGTTCGGCGCGGCCGCGCAGCTGCCGCGCAAAGGCGGTCATCAGGGTGCGCCCGACGCCGGAGGCGCTCAACGCGTCCTCGCCCGCCACGCCATCGTCGGAAATCTCCAACTCAGCCTCGCCGCCGCGCACCTTGAAGTTCAGTGTCAGCGTGCCGCCGCGACCGGCGAAAGCGTGCTTTTGGGCGTTGGTGATGGCCTCCACGGCGAACAGCGCCAGCGGCGCCAGCCTGTCCGGGTCGATCACCAAGGGCTCGACGGTCAGCTCGGTGCGCACAGCCCGGCCGTGGCGCAACTCACCCGAGACCAGCTGAGCGGTCAGTTCCTCCAGGAACGGCCGCAGATCGACTCGCTTGAGGTCGGGACCCTGGTAGAGGGCGCGATAGATCAGGGCGAGCGCCGTGATCCGCTGACGGGTGTCGCTCATCGCCGAGCGCGCGGCCGGGTCGGACAGCGCCCGCTGCTGCATGTTCAGCAGGCTGGAGATGACCTGCAGGTTGTTCTTCACCCGGTGGTGGATCTCGCGCATCAGCTCGTCCTTCTGGGCGAGACTGTCGCGCAGGGAGGCGTCGCGGCCGGCGATAGCGTCGGCCATGTCCTCCAGGGTCTCGGCCAGTTCGCGGATCTCTGGCGGCATCTGTTCGGCCTGCACCGGGCGCACGCTGAACCGGCCGCGGGCATAGAGCGCCGCGATCCGCTGCAGATAGGCGATCCAGCGGATCACCACCCGATCGGCGACCACCGTCACCGCCACCAGCGCCAGCAGGAAGGTCAGCAGCGGGAAGGCGATGCTGGTGAGCGGGTTCAGCCTGGCCCAGGAGAGAATCCCCGACGATTTAGCCGACAGCACGACATAGACTTCGTCGCTCACCACTGGGGCGGCGGAATAGACCCGCCGGCGGCCCATGGCGTCCTCACCGTACCAGACCAGTGTGCCGCTGGCGGCGACCTTGGCCCGCCAGTTGGTCGGCAGGCGCGGGAAAGCGCTGGCGTCGGTCATGGTGATGTAGCGGCCGCTCTTCTCCGCCAGCCCCACCTCGGCGCCCTTGGGCAGGCTGGGGTCGGTGACCCGCGGCTGCAGACTTGAGAGCGAGATCACCGCGGCGAAGGCGCCGTCGAAGGCGCCGGCGTCGTCAACGGCGCGCGCGGCGGTCAGGATTGCGGGTTCCGGCGCATAGGCCGGTCCCGGGTCGCGCGTGATGGCGATTTCCTTGCCACTCTTGAGCTGGACGAACCAGGCTCGCGCCCCGCGTTGCAGGTCTTCGGGCACATCGTCGGCGGCGCAGATCAGACGACCCCGCCGATCGAAACGGATCAGGTTCAGATAGCCCGGTATGCGGGCGGTCACCTGGGCCAGGCGCTGGGCGCACTGATATCCCACCGCGCCTGGGGCCAGGGTCTCCAGGAGGACGTTGGCGCCCTCCATACGCGCCCGAGCGGTGGCGGCGCTGCGCTCGGCCGCGAGCCCCAGGTTCTGGCGCAGCTCGCGCCCCTCGCGCTGAAATCCGATCGCCGACTGGAGGCCGCCCAGCACCAGCACAGGCAACAGGGCTGCCGCCAGAGCCGCGGTGAGGCGGACCCGGATTGTACTCAGCGAACCACTGCGTAAGCGCACCATGCCGCCGTCCGACCTACCTGACGGTGCTTAACCGCTCCGCATCGGCCAGGATAGAACGCATGGCGTCCCCAGCTGATCCGCCGTCCCGGTCGTAAGACCCGGTCTCCAGGATGCCGTGCAGAGCTCGCCTAGCCCGGCTGACCCGGCTCTTCACCGTGCCGACCGCGCAGCCACAGATTTCCGCCGCCTCCTCATAAGCGAACCCGCCCGCCCCGACGAGGATCAGTGCTTCGCGCTGCTCCGCCGGCAGCATGGCCAAGCCCAGGCGCAGCTCGTCGAGGGCGACGGGCGCCTCAGGATTATCGACCGCGACCAACGTGCGCTCGGCGGCGTCCTGGTCAAGCTGGATCTGACGCCATGAGCGGCGCTTCTCCGAATAGAACTGGTTGCGCAGGATCATGAAGGTCCAGGCCTTCATGTTGGTGCCCATCTGGAAGCTGGCGCGGGCGTCCCAGGCCTTGATCATGGCGTCCTGCGCCAGATCGTCGGCCGCAGTGGGATCACCGCACAGGGTGCGGGCGAAGGCACGAAGATGCGGGATAAGCTTGACGAGTTCGCGCTTGAAAGCGGCGTCTTCCGCGTCCGTGCGCGCGGGGCGAACTCTGTTGCGGGCTTCGCTCATTGGCCGCCTCCGGAACCGCGCTCATCGGCGGCGCGCGCGTCGGCCCGGCGCAGGATTTCCAGGAACTCGTCCGGGACATCCTCATTGACCACTTCATCAAATATCTGGCGAAGTCGGACGCCAATCGCTTGCTGGCGCAGGCGGGCTTCATCCAGGGCTGCGGAGGCCTTCCGGCGCTCAGGTAACGGACGCTGTTCGATCATCTTGTCGGCGCCCCGCTCACGCGAAGGCCGCCCCCTCTCGCTATTCTCGTGGTCGTTCAACGCACTTGCCTCGCCTCGGGTTCCCGTCTGACGCAACGTAAAATGCGGAAAGCTTTCGTCCTTGGGAACCGGTTCCCTCAACAGACGTTTTCGTATCATGATGGCCGCAAGCCAAGGGGAGCGTTTTCCTCGGGGGGCTGCCAGCTTCATACTGAAACGGGAGGGGTCACCCTTGAGTCTACTAGCCCGACTGGCGCCGCATCTTCCCTATGTGCGGCGCTACGCGCGCGCCCTGACCGGCGACCAGGCCACTGGCGATCACTATGTCCGGGTGGCGCTCGAGGCCCTGGCGGCCGGCGAGCGGACCCTTGAGGACTCCCTCACACCGCGGGTGGCGCTCTATCACGTGTTCCACGCCATCTGGTGCACCTCGGGAGCCCAGCTTGAGGAGCGGGGCGAGGACGACACCTACAGTGATGATCCCACGCGCCGACTGATGCGGATCGCCCCGCGTTCGCGGCAGGCTTTCCTGCTGACGGCGCTGGAAGGCTTCACCCCCTCGGAGGCCGCACAGATCCTGGACGCTGACTTCGCCGAGTTGGAACATCTGATCTCCGCCGCCCAGACCGAGATCGACGCCGAACTGGCCACCGACGTACTTATCATCGAGGACGAGCCCGTGATCGCCGCGGACATCGAAGCCCTGGTGACCGAGCTCGGCCACACCGTGGTCGATATCGCCGCCACCCGGACCGAGGCGATCGACTCGATCAACCGCAAGACGCCGGGCCTGGTGCTGGCCGACATCCAGCTGGCCGACGGCTCATCCGGCATCGATGCGGTAAAGGACATCCTGGCGCGCCACGACGTGCCGGTGATCTTTATCACCGCCTTCCCCGAGCGGCTGCTGACCGGGGAGCGGCCGGAACCCACCTTTCTGATCACCAAGCCCTTCCAGCCGGAAACGGTGAAGGCGGCGATCGGCCAGGCGCTGTTCTTCCACCCGCGCAAGGCGTCCAAGCAGGCCGCCTGACGCGCGGAAGGCGTACGGGTTGATCACCCGCGCGTCCGACCCTCGCTCCGAATGAATAGGCGTCGCTCCTGACGGAGCGGCGCCTATTCATGTCGTGCCCCAGTGTTTGTTGCGGCGAACCCCAGGTCCGGGGAGGGCTCGCGAGGCTCTTCGAAAACTTTGATTTGGGCGTGGAACGCTTCGCGGACCTGCAAGTTATTATGGGTGCGGAGGCGGCGACGCCCCCCCCCCCCCCGACTTGAGGCTGGCGAGCACGCCAGTCTGCCGTCTCCGCACCCTTTTCTCGATGATGCACACCTGAGCGGGGCCCTGGGCCCCGCTCTTTTCTGTTTGAGGTGCGTGGGCCCAGGCCGCTATTTCAGCTTGCTGAGCTTCAACACCACGTCGACACGGCGGCGCACCGGTTGGGTCTGGCCGCTGGCGGTCTCCGCGCCGGCCTCGCCGGCCGCGGTCACCGCAAACTCGGCAGGAGGCAGTTTCGCCTCGATCAACGCAGCGGTCACGGACTCCGCGCGGCGCCGGGAAAGCACCCGGTTGCTGGTGGCGTCGCCACCCGCGTCGGCCAGGCCCAGGACCCTGAGCGACTGCACAGTGCAGCCGCGCGCGGCAGCGGCGGCGCCGGCGATCACGCGCCGGCCATCCCGGGTCAGACTAGCCTGATTGGGCTCGAAATAGATCGGGGTGGTCACGTCCTGGCAGGTCGGCTCGGTGCGCACGAGGGAGCGGCGCATTCCCACGCTCGCGCAGCCCCCAAGGCCCACGGTCATGGCTAAGCCCAGGATCATCACAGTCTTCATGATCCGCCCATTCCGATCAAAGTAGGACGGGCGACCGGAGAATTTCCGGCCGTCCCTTCAAGGCTTCAGGCCTCGCTGGCCGCATCAGCGTGGCGAGCCATTCTCCCAGTAATATCGGCCGGTCGCGCTATCGCGGTAGTAATAGCGGCCCGCGCGCTCGTCGTAGTACTGACGCCGGCTGGGCGCGACCGCGCCGCAGCCGCCGTCCTCGCGGCAACCCTTCACCGCGCCGACCGTGCCACCGACCGCCGCGCCGACCGCCGCGCCCGTGCCCACGCCGACATCGCCGCTGACCGCGCCAATGGCCGCGCCCGCCAGAGCGCCCAGGGCCGCACCGCCTGCGGCGTTCCGTTCCGTGTTGCCGGTGGTCGTACACGCACTGGCCAGCATGCCGGCGCCGATCATGGCGAGAATTGGCTTCATCATCACTCGAGAGTCTCCGTCTGGATCTGTCCCCAGGGCGACAAAACGCGCCGCTAGCTTCGCAGTTCCGGCCGGAACCAAGCACGGCTCTCCCCGTTGCATGGGGACATCTATTCGGAGATTTGGCCGTGACGTCTTGCAGCGACCGCGACACTATCCGCCGCGATGAAGCCGCCGATCTGCGCGAGGCCTATGAGCGCGGCCGCAAGGACGCCCAGGACTCGCGCCGCCGGCATCCCATCGCCACGACGCTGACAGTCATCGCCGCAGCGATCGGGATCATCGTCCTGGCCCTGGCCGCCGTGAACGGCTCCTTCAGCCGGGCCGGCACGGTGGTCGATAAAAACCTCGCTACCGCCACCAACAAGGCCCAGCCGGCCGCCCGTAACGCCGCGACCCAGGCTAGCCAAGCGGTGTATGACGCGACCTCCAAGACCACGACTGCAGACAGGACCGACGCGGCTGCCCCTCCAAACTAAGCCTGCCCCCGCCCTGCGCCCGCGCTTCGCCAAGGTCGAAGTCGTCGCCAACGTCGCCTCAGGCAGCGTTGGCGACGACGCGCCTGCGCAACTCGAAGCGATCTTCGCCGAGTACGGGATCACCGCGAACATCTGCGCGCCCGCAACCAAGGACATTGCCGAATGCCTGGCGTCCGCCGTGGCGGCCAAGCCGGACCTGCTGGTGGTGCTGGCGGGGGACGGCACGGCGCGCACGGCGGCTGAACTCTGCGGCCCCGGCGGCCCGATCCTGGCGCCTCTGCCTGGCGGCACGATGAATATGTTGCCGCACGCGGTCTATGGCGTGCGGCCTTGGCCCGAAGCGCTGCGGCTGGCGCTGGAGAAGGGCGAGGAACGGGTGATCGGCGGCGGCGAGGTCGAGGGGAACAGATTCCTTTGCGCGGCGATCCTCGGCTCGCCGGCGCTCTGGGCTCCAGCGCGCGAGGCGATGCGAGCCGGCAAGGCCCGGCTGGCCTGGATGCGCGCGCGCCGCGCTCTCGACCGGGCGTTCGCGGGGCGGCTGCGCTACGCCCTGGACGGCGGCGGACGCGAGAAGGCCGAAGCCCTGGTGCTGATGTGCCCAATTGCCTCGAAGGGGCTGGACGCCCATACCCAGGCCCTGGAGGCGTCGGCGCTGAACATCCGCGACGGTGCCGAGGTGCTGCGCCTGGGCGTCAATGCGCTGATCCGCGACTGGCGGCTCGATCCGGGGGTCGAGAGCGAGGCGTGCCAGGTTGTCCGCGTCTGGTCGGCCCAGCTGATCCCGGCGATCCTCGACGGCGAGACGGTGAAACTTTCCAGCCTCACCGAGATCCGCTTCGAGCCGGCCGTCTGCCGCATCCTTGCACCGCCGCAGGACACCCTGTGAACTTTCGGCTTGCGCACCTGTCGGACATTCATTTTGGCGGTGAGAACAAGGACGCCGTCGCCGCCGCGGCCGGGTATGTGCAGGCGGGCGGCTTCGATCTGGTGGTGGTGTCCGGCGACCTGACCAAGTTCGGCGAAGTGGCGGAGTTCCAGAGCGCCGCGGCCTGGCTGGCGACGCTGCCGGAGCCATGGCTGGTGACACCCGGCAACCACGACGCGCCCTACCTGGCCTGGGCCGAGCGCGTCTTCGCTCCCTTCCGGCGCTACGAACACCATATCGGCCCCGCCCGGACGCAGACTTGGCGTGGCGCCGGCGTCGCGGTGCGCGGAATCAACACCGCCCGGGGCGCGCAGCCCCGCCTGAACTGGTCCAAGGGCCAGATGACGCGGCGCCAGGCGCGGGCGGCCGCAGAGGCGTTCGAACCGGGCGACGGCTTGCGGATCGTCGTGGTCCACCATCCGCTGATCGAGATGCTGGGTGGGCCGATGACGGCGCGGGTCTGGGGCGGGCCGGCGGCGGCAAAACGGTTCGCCGAGGCGCGGGTGGACCTGGTGCTTTCCGGCCACATCCACGCACCGTTCATCTGGGCCTACCCCTGCGGTGACGGCAGAACCTATGCGGTGGGTGCCGGGACGCTGTCGGTCAGGGAACGCGGCGTGCCGCCGTCGTTCAATGTGGTCGAGGTCGAGGACGGTTGCATCCGCATCATCGCGCTCGCCTGGACAGGCTCGAAGCTCGAGCCCTACCGGACGTGGGCGCTGGATCGGCGCTCGAGGTAGCGATCTCCGTGAACAGGCGGCATCGCCGGTCGGAATGCCGGGCGTCTGGACGAGGCGCGTCCAGGCCTACTTGCCGGATTTCGACGCCTTGCCGGCCATGAACGCGCTGAGCACGGCGGTGATCACCGCCGGGTTGCGGATCAGCACGACAGAAGCCGCCGCCGCCGCCACCGCCGCCGCGCCCAGGGCCACCATCGGCCGTTCCTTGGCCATATCCACCAGACGGTCGGTGAGAGTCGCGTCGTCGAGCTTGCCGCCGCGCTTTGCCTTCGGAACCACCTTGCGGGTCGCCAGCCAGGCGATGATCACCGCGATCAGGGCGAAGACACCCGCAACCATGGCCGCGGCGCCAGCCTCTCCCAGATAGGATTTGGCCAAAGCGTAGACCGCGAACGACGCGGCTACGATCACCACCGCCGCAGACGTCGCGACAGCGGCGAAGGCGGCTGCGAGGTTCAGGATTCGCCTTAGGTTCAACGTGGTTCGGTTCAGCGTCGCGAGGCCAGCAGCATGCCGATCAGCACGCCGATGCCGAGAGCCGCACCCGTGGCGGCCAGTGGCCGGGCGCGGATCTGCTCGCTGGCGACGCGTGAGGCTTCGTCCAGCTGGTCGCCGGCAACGTCGGCATAGACGCGGCTCTGGGCGCGGACCTGCTCCAGGCCCTGCTGAACGGCGGCCTCGATGCGCTTCGCGGCGTCGGCGATCGCCTTCTGCGCGTCAGCGCTGATCTTGGCGGCGGTATCGTTGGCCACTTCGGCCACATCTTCGGTCGTAAGGGGGCCGGCCTTGGCGGGCATGTTCAGATATCTCCAGACGGAAGCGTTCCCCCCGCGGGAACCTTGCGACAACGCATTGCAACATAGGTCGTTCCAGCCCCGCTCGCAAAGAGGTCGCATCGCCGCCACGAAAGTTTGCACGTGATGACGGTCGCGTGGCCGCGCGGGTCTTCCTATGTTGAGGAGATGACGGCCCCGAAAGATCCCGGATCAGACCTCAAACGCTTGGAGCTCGCGCTCCAGGCGTCGGGCCTGGGCGAGTTTCAATGGGACATCGAGCGCAAGACTCTTCTGATTTCGCCGCGCATGGCGGCGATCACCGGGTTCCCTGCCGGAGAGACGTTCGAACAGGCCGGCGAGCTCATGGAGGTTCATGCGCATCCGGACGATCGCGAGCTGTTCCGGACCCATCGCGCGGCGGCGCTTCGCGAGGGCGCCTCGTTCGACGTACGGTTCCGGCTGATACGGCCGACGGACGACGCCACCATCTGGCTTCGGCTCGCCGGTGTGGTCGCGCGGGACCCAGCGGGCCGGGCCACAAGCATCACCGGCATCGTCGAGGACGTGAGCCAGCACCATGTGGAGGAGGCCTCTCGCCAACAGCTGATGGCCGAGTTGGACCACCGGGTGAAAAACGTGCTGGCCGCCGTTCAGGCCCTGGCCCAGCAGACCGCCAAGCGCACCACTTCGCTCGAAGGCTTCCTGACCACCTTCGGGGGCCGGTTAAAGGCCATGGCGTCGGCCAACGAGCTGCTCACGGCCGCCCGATGGCGTGGCGCGGCCATCGACCATCTGGCCGCCGCTGAGCTGGGCGCCATCGCGCCAGGCCAGACCAGCTGGGCCGGACCCGAGCTGTTCCTCACGCCCCGCGCCGCCAACGCCCTGTCGCTGGCCCTTCACGAGCTGGCCACAAATGCGGTGAAATTCGGGGCTTTGTCGGCGGAAGGCGGGCACGTGGCGCTGTCCTGGACCGTGCGACAGGACGGCGGTTTCGATCTGACCTGGACTGAGAGCGGTGGACCGACGGTCAGCCCGCCCGCCCGCGTGGGCTTTGGTCAGACCCTCCTGAACCAGGTGACCGGCCGCGAACTGAACGGCGGAACCGCCGTGGAATACCGCCCAAACGGGGTCGTCGCCCGTCTCTCCGCCGGGCCGCAGGCCATGGCGGAACGGCCGGACGTCATGCCCCATGCCCCGACGACGTGGATGACCGAGACGGTGGCGACGTCCGCCGGCCCACCCAATCTGAAGGGCGCTCGTGTGCTGATCGTCGAGGATGCGGTCCTGTTGGCCCTGGAACTTGAGACCGGCCTCTCCGACGCTGGCGCCAAGGTGGTGGGTCCGGCTTATGAGTTGGAAGAAGCGCTGGCCCTCCTCGACCAGCCGATCGACGCCGCCGTCCTTGACGCCAACCTGAACGGCCGCTCGGTGGCGCCGGTGGCCGAACTGCTGACCCAGCGCAAGATCCCTTTCGTGTTCGCCACCGGCTACGGCGAGGCGGGTGGCGCACCTGGGGGTTTTGATGCGCCGGTGATCCGCAAGCCCTACGATGTCACCCAGGTGGCCGCCGCCGTCGCCGAGCTGCTGGCGGCCCGCGGACGTTAGTCATTTTCCGCGCCAAGGTGACGCGCGACGAGATCGCCCTGAGACAAGGCGTCACCTCCGCAAGGCCGGCTACGGGTTCTAACAGGATGTCATGAGGGCCCGCGGGGAACCTGCGGGGGCCAGTCCGGTGGCCATGGGAAATCGCCCGGTACAGGCGACCCGGCTTCGTCAAGGGGTCCGCGGCAGAGGTCGCGGACCGCCTCGTCAGATCACGCCCAGTCCCTTCAGTTCCGTGAGCCGCTCCGGCGTACAGCCGGCCCGCGCGGCCAGCACCTCGGCGGTATGCTGGCCCAGCGTTGGCCCCGGCCAGCGTACTTGGCCCGGCGTCGCCGACAGCTTCGGGAACGCGTTCTGCATCCGCACCGGCCCGAACACCGGGTGCTCCACCGAGACGATGGCCTCGCGGGCGATGAACTGCGGGTCCTCCAGCATGTCCGGCGCGCGGAATACGCGCGACGCTGGGATACCCTTGCCCTCCAGCAACGGCAGCAGTTCGGAAAGGTCGAACCCGCTGGTCCAGCTGGAGATGATCAGATCCAGCTCGTGCTGGTTGGTCCCGCGGCTGGCGTGATCGACGAACTTGGGGTCGCTCTTCAGGTCGGCTCGCCCCATGGCCTCGGTCAGCCGCGCATAGACGTTGTCGCCGTTGCCGCCGATCAGGATCATCTCACCGTTTTTGCACGGGTAGGCATTGGACGGTGCGATGCCCGGTAGGATCGAGCCCGACCGCTCCCGCACATAGCCGGTGATGTCATATTCGGTGATCAGGTTCTCCATCACCGCCAGCACGCTCTCATATAGGGCCGCGTCGATCACCTGGCCCTGGCCGGTGCGCTCGCGGTGATGCAGGGCCATGGTGATGCCCATCACCGCATGCATGGCCGCCAGGCTGTCGCCGATGGAGATCCCGGCCCGCGCGGGGGGCCGGTCGGGTTCGCCGGTGACATGGCGCAGCCCGCCCATGGCCTCGCCGATCAGGCCGTAGCCGGCGCGCTGAGAATAGGGCC
Source organism: Phenylobacterium deserti (assembly GCA_943332615.1). Classification (GTDB taxonomy): domain Bacteria; phylum Pseudomonadota; class Alphaproteobacteria; order Caulobacterales; family Caulobacteraceae; genus Phenylobacterium; species Phenylobacterium deserti_C. The sequence continues at coordinate 2,779 of CALQQB010000006.1, read as the reverse complement.
CGGTCTGGCCGAAGCCGGAGATCCGGGCCATCACCAGCCGGGGGTTGGTCGCCGACAGCGTCTCGTAGGACAGCCCCCACTTCTCCATCGCGCCGGGCCGGAAGTTCTCGATGACGATGTCGGCCCCGGCGATCAGCTCGCGGGCCAGCGCCTGGCCCTCCGGTTTGCGCAGGTCGATGCCCACCGACTTCTTGTTGCGCCCGATCACCGGCCACCAGGGCGACAACCCCTTCGGCAGGCTGCGGCCCCACTGGCGCATGGGATCGCCCACCTTGGGGTCCTCGATCTTGATCACCTCGGCCCCGAAGTCGCCCAGGATCTGGCCGCAGAACGGCCCGGCGATCAGGCTGCCCATCTCGATGACGACGAGGTCGGCCAAGGGGCCCGTGGCGGGTTTCGTGGCGGCGGCGGGGGCGCGGGTGGTCATCCGGCTGGCTTAGCCGTAGAATTCGCCGGTTCAAAGCCTTTCGACCCGATTCCAGGGCGATTGGACAGGCGTGATAACGGTCAATCTAGTTGATTGTTTCCATGCGTTTTCCGCTTCGCATCGCGTTAGCTTGCCGCTCCCGCTGGCGCGCACAACCCGGGCATAGTTGCATGGGCGCCTGGGCGGCGGCAGACACCTGACCTGACGTGGGGTTCACAGGGCGTCAGCGGGGGCCTAAAGGCGGCGACATGGCCGATTTCGTGATTGCTCCGCCGCCTGTTCCTGTGGTCCCCGTCGAGGGCGACGCGGGAGGGTTCCCGGTCCGACGCATCCTATGCGTGGGGCGCAACTACGCAGCCCACCGGCGCGAGATGGGCGGCGACGACCGCGACCCGCCGTTCTTCTTCGCCAAGCCCGCCGACGCCGTCGTGCCGCCGGGCCGCGACCCGGCCTATCCGCCGCACACGATGAACCTGCATCATGAGATCGAACTCGTGGTGGCGATCGGCGGCGCGGGCGCGGACGTGCCGGTCGAAAGCGCGCTCAAGCTGGTCTACGGCTATGCCGTGGGCGTGGACCTAACCCGGCGCGACCTGCAGAACGCGGCCAAGGACAAGGGACACCCCTGGGACGCCTCCAAGGGCTTCGACGACAGCGCGCCAATCTCGGCGATCCGCCGCTGGACGGGTCCCGCGCCACAGGGCCGGATCGCGATCTCGGTCAACGGGGCGGTGAAGCAGGACGCGGTGGTCGCCGACATGATCTGGAACGTCGCCGAGATCGTCTCCGAAGCCTCCAAGCTGTGGCGCCTGGCGCCGGGCGACCTGATCTATACCGGCACCCCAGAGGGCGTCGGCCCGCTGGTCCGCGGCGATCGCGTCGAGGGCGAGGTCGAGGGCGTGGGCGCGATCTCGTTCAAGATCGCCTGATGGCGCTCACCCTGCACTCCGCGTGGCGGGCCACCGCGCCCTACCGGGTGCGGATCGGCCTGGCGATCAAGGGCGTGACCTATGACTACGCGGCGCTGGACCTGATCGCCGGAGACCAGCGGCTGGCCGCCTATCGCGGGGTCAATCCGCAAGGGCTGGTCCCGACGCTGGACCTGGGCGACGGCCATGTGCTGACCCAGAGCCTGGCGATCCTGGAGTGGCTAGAGGAGACCCGGCCCACCCCGCCGATCCTGCCGCGATCGGCCGTGGATCGCGCTACGGTGCGGGCCATGGCGGGGATCATCGCCTGCGACATCCACCCGCTGAACAACACCCGGGTTGGTCGCAAGCTGAACCGGCTTGGACTTCCCCAAGAAGCGATCACCGACTGGATCCACGGCTGGATCCGCGACGGCTTCGACGCGCTGGAGCCGATGGTCTCGCGCCATGGCGGCCAGCTCGCGTTCGGGGACGAACCGACCCTGGCGGACTGTTGCCTCGTGCCACAGGTCTATTCCGCGCGCCGTTTCGAACTGGACCTGACGCCGTGGCCGGCGCTGACCGCCGCCGCCGACCGCGCCGGGCTGTTCCCGGCCTTCATCTCCGCCCACCCGAACCAGCAACCCGACGCCAAGCCCTCCGCCCAAGGCCAGACGTGATGACCCTCGACGACCTGAAAGAAAAAAATCGTGCCTGGGCGGCGCGAAAGGTGGCGGTGGACCCCACCTTCTTCAAGCGCCTGGAGGGCCAGCAGGCGCCGGAGTACCTGTGGATCGGCTGCTCGGACAGCCGCGTGCCGGCCAACGAGATCGTGGACCTGGATCCCGGCGAGCTGTTCGTCCACCGCAACGTCGCGAACCTGGCCCCTCCGCAGGACGCCAACTATCTGAGCGTACTGCAGTTCGCGGTGGATGTGATCAAGGTAAAGCACATCCTGGTCGTCGGCCACTACGGCTGCGGCGGCGTCGCGGCGGCGGTGGACGGCCAGCGCCGCGGGCTGGTGGACCACTGGCTGCACCCGATCCGCGAGGTGCATCACGAGCACCGCCACGAACTGGCGGACCTACCCGACGAGAAGGCCCGGTGGGACCGCCTGGTCGAGCTGAACGTGATCCGCCAGGTGAAGAACGTGGCGTCGGACGTGTTCATTGCCGATGCGTGGAAGCGCGGCCAGCCGCTGTGCGTGCATGGCTGGGTCTACACGCTGAGCACCGGGCTGGTGACGGACCTGGGCGTATCGGTCTCGGGGCCGGAAGATCTGGCGGAGTACGTGGACTAGGACGAATCGACATTCATCGCAGCCAGAGCATGACGGCGGCGAGGTGGATGAAGGCGAGGAAATGGCTGGCGGTGCGATCGTATCGGGTAGCGAAGCGTCGAAAGTGCTTGAGCTTGTTGAAGCAGCGCTCGATGCGGTTGCGGT
>CALQQB010000005.1 GCA_943332615.1 Phenylobacterium deserti | reverse complement strand
CGATCCGGAGAACTTCAACCCCGGCTATCTGATGCGCGGCATGCACCTGCTGCCGAAGGCGGGCGACAAAGCGGAGTGGCGTCACAGCCAGGACTACTGGCGCGAGAAAGACGAGTTGCCGCTGATCGATCTGGACGATCCGGCCTTCGCCTATGAGGGCAAGGCGGCCTCGGCAAAGGCCGCCTGATCGCCGCGCCGCGGGGGCCCCTCGCAACTGCGGATTAACCAAGATCGTGGCTTGTGGAGGCGCAGGAGACCGCGCCGATGCACGCCATGACCAAGCCTCGCGACCTTCAGCCCGCACGGTCGCACGAGGGCCGCCTGGGTGAGCGGGTGATCGACGATTTCATCCGCGACGGGGCGTACCTGTTCGACGCGCCGCTGGACGCGCGCGCCGCCGCCGACCTGCTGGCCGACATCCGGGCCACCCGCGACTTCGGCGCCGGGCTGTTCCTGAGCGAGGCCGAGTTCGACGCCGATCCCCAGTACACCGGCGTCAACCCGAAGTCCGGCCGGAACCTGCTGGAGCGCTTCGAGGCCAGGCTGGATTTCGTCGAGCAGTCGATCGAGATCGTCGAGGCGGTCACCGCCCTGCTGGGCCCCGGCTACGAGATCCTCAACAGGAAGGTGGTCTGCGGCGTGCCGGCCGACGCGGTTCCAGCGTGGCTGCGCCAGCGCATCCTGGGCAACCCGGTGAACAATCTCGGGGCCTATGTGAAGCCGCAGTACCGCGACGTGACCTATTTCTACGGCATCGATTTCCACCAGGACCTGATCGACTACCAGGCCCGGGAAGCCGACTTCATCACCCTCTACATCTACCTGCACCCGGTCACCCGCGCCGACGCGCCGCTGTACCTGCTGGAAGGCAGCCATGCGCTGGGCGGCTCGGTGTTCCCGCACGACCTGACCCGCACGACTGAGGACGCGTGGCGCTATCGCAACGGCGCGTATGGCGAGACCACCAGCCGCCAGCGCATCCTCACCGGCGGCGCAGGCTTCGCGGCCATGTGGCACGCCTGCACCCTGCACGGCACCCAGCCGGACGCCGCCGACCATGAACGGATCTCGCTGCGCTACCTGATCGCCAAGCGGCACGACGGCCCGACCGGCATGGACGAGGTCAACGCCACGCTTCGCGGCCCACTGAGCCTGGCCAGCACCCGCGCCGACCTCGACGCCGCTGGCGCCGCGGTGATCAAGGCCAACACCGTCAATCAGGCCTGACGCCGGTGGATGTCGAATTTCAGGCGGGCCGGGCGGCCCAGCTGGCCGGCGACGCGCAGACCTCGTCAGCCATCTTCGCCGCTCTCGTCAGGCAGAACCCGAGGGACCCCGACCTACGATACTGGCTGTCTAGCGCCCTGATGCTGCTGGGGGACGGCGAAGCGGCGGAACAGTCGCTGAACGACGCACGCACGCTGCAGACCCTGGCTGCTGTCGCCGAGCTGGACGGCGATGTCGCGCGGCTCAAGACGGATGCTGCCTACGCCAACGTCATCGCCAGCCAGCTGTACGAGCGCGGCTTTGTCGCCCTGGCCTCGGTGGTCTGGGGCATGGCGATCGCGGCCGGGAGCATGGAGCTCGCGATCCTGGGGAACTACGCCCTCGCTCTGCAGCACCAAGGGCGCGTCGATGAAGCCAGCGACATCTACCGCGTGGCGGTGCAGAATTTTCCGGGCGCGGGCCTGCATCGGTTCCTCGTATACGCTCAACTCTTCTGCGAGGACGGTGAAGCGCGGCATGCGGCCGAAGCGCGAACCTGGGCGAAGCTCTACGCCGGCGCGCCGGCGCCGACGCCTCATGCCAATCCGCCGCTGGCCGGGCGCAAGCTGCGCATTGGCTACTTGGCGCCCAACTTCGCCAGCAGCCAACTGCGCCAGTTCATCACCCCGGTGCTGGAGAGTCATGATCCGGCGATCGTAGAGGTCGTGCTCTATCCGACTGACGCCGCGACGGAGACGGTCTGGCCGTCATGGGTCCAGGTGCATCCGATCGGCAAGCTGAGCGACAGCGACGCGGCGGCCCTGATCCGTCGGGACCGCATCGATATTCTGAACGACTGCTGGGGCTTCACCTCGGGATCGCGGATCGGCGTATTCACGCACCGCCCGGCGCCGGTGCAGGCCGCCTGGATCAACTTCTTTCAGACCACCGGTCTGCCGCAGATGGACTATGTCCTTCACGCCGACGCCGATGACGCGCCAGACCTTGGCAACCTGTTCCACGAGGAACTCTGGGGCGTGGCGCCGGCGTTCACGCCTTTCCGGCCCGCGCCAGAGCGGCTGCCGCCCGCGCCGACCCCGGCGAAGGCGACAGGCATGGTGACGTTCGGATCCTTCAACCATCCGGCGAAGCTGAGCCCGGGTGCGATCGGAGCCTGGGCGGCGATCCTGCGGAACCGGCCCCAATCGCGGCTGCTGCTCAAGTACCGCTACTTCGCCGACCCGGTGCTTCAGCGGGCCACCCGGACCGTGTTCGCCGCCCACGGGGTCGCGCCTGAGCGGCTGGTGTTCGCGGGGCACACGACCGGCGAGGACTACTTCGCGGCCTTCCAGACGGTCGATCTCATGCTCGACGCCTGGCCCGCCCCCGGCTCGACAACGACGCTGGAGGCGCTGTCCAATGGCGTGCCGGTGCTGGCTATGGTCGGGGACACCCCGAGCCTCGGCGGCTTCTACGCGCGGACCATCCTGCGCAACGTCGGACTACCCGACCTGATCACCAAGACGCCCGAGGCCTACATTCAGCGCGCGCTGGAGGTGACCGAGGATCTGGACGCGCTGGACAGCCTGAGGGCGCGCGTGCGGCCCGGCTTCGACAACGGCCCGATCTGCGATGAAGTGGGCTTCACGCGCCGGCTGGAGCAGGCGTACCAGGGAATGTTCGAGCGCTGGGCGGGCCTGTCCGTCCCGCGTCTCGTCGCCGCCATGGGCTCGCGATGACGCTGTCCTCTCCCGCGCTGGACCCGGCCTGGCGGACTCATTTCCGGCTGGTCAACGCCGACCCCAAGGACGCCGCCTATATCTGCGCCCTGCGCGCCGACGAGACCCTGAACCAGCACCTGAACCCGTCGTCCGCCGATGTCGCCACCCAGCAGCACTGGCTGGAGGCCTACAAGGCTCGCGAGGCGGCCGGCGAGGAATACTACTTCGTCATTGTCAGCGACGGGGCCGACGCGGGTCTGGTGCGGATGTACGATTTCCACGAGATCGAGGGCCGCCGCTCGTTCTGCTGGGGCAGCTGGATCATCCCTTCGCCCAAGGCCGCTGGCCTGGTCACCTATTCGGCCCTGCTGGTCTACGAGGTCGGCTTCGACACCCTGGGCTTCGAGCAGTCCCACTTCGACGTGCGCCAGGGGAACCTGCGCGTCATCGGCTTCCACGAGCGAGCCGGTGCGCGGCGGGTCTCGGAAGACGCGCAGGACATCTACTTTCACTACTTCCCAGAGGATCATCGGGGACTGAAGCGCGCCAGCGAAGCCCAGATCGCGGCGCATCGCATTCGCCGCTGAACCCACCTTAGCGGCTGAAGAAGTCCCGTATGGCAGCGATCACGTGGTCGATCTCGCGGTCCGAGTGCGTCGGATCGAGCGGCAGGCTGAGCAGCGAGCCCGCCAGCGCCTCGGCGGCGGGGAAATCGCCGGCCTGCCAGCGGCCGGCATAGCAGGGCTGCAGATGCACCGGGATCGGATAGTGGATGTTGGTCCCCACGCCACGTTCGGCCAGGAAGGCCTGCAGCGCGTCGCGGACGCCTGGCGCGCGGATCGGGAACACGTGCCAGACGGGCTGAGCCCACACGCGTACGGCGGGCAGGTTCAGTCCGCGCACCTGGGCCAGGCCCAGGAAATAGCGCAGGGCCAACTCGCCTCGGCGGGCGTTCCAGAGATCCAGATAGTCGAGCTTCACGCCCAGTACCGCCGCCTGCATCGGATCGAGGCGTGAGTTGCCGCCGGCGGTCTCGTGCCGGTACTTCTCCCGCGCGCCGTAGTTGCCGAGCATCCTCACATCGTTGGCCAGGGCGTCGTTGCTGGTGATCAGGCCTCCGCCGTCACCTAGGGCTCCCAGATTCTTGGTCGGGTAGAAGCTGAAGGCCGCCGCGTCGCCAAGGCCGCCGACCCGACGGCCCTTGTAGCGGGCCCCGTGCGCCTGGCAGGCGTCTTCGAGAATCTTGATCTCGCCGGTGCCGTCGCTGACAGCGGCGATGAGCGCGTCCATGTCGGCGGGGTGGCCATAGAGGTGGACGGGGATGATCGCGCGGGTGCGATTGGAAAGGGCGGCCTGTACGGCGGCGATGTCGATCAGTCCGGTGTCGGGTTCCACATCGACCAGCACCGGGGTCGCGCCGACCGCCTCGATGGCCAGGGTCGTGGCGATGAAGGTGTGGGCCGGCGCGATGACCTCGTCGCCGGGGCCGATGTTCCAGGCCTGCAGCGCCAGGCGCAGGGCGTCCAGGCCGTTGCCGACGCCGACCATGTGCCGGGCGCCACAATAGGCTGAGAAGCTGGCTTCGAAAGTCGCGACCTCCGGCCCGCCGATGTAGGTCCCGGACTTCACCACCCGGCGCATGGCCAGTTCGAGATCGGCCGCGACGCTGGGCGGCGTGCGTTTCAGGTCGAGGTAGGGAACGCCGGTCAGCGGCTCGTCGCCCGCTTCCCAACGCAGGAAATCCTTGAACTCACGGATGTAGTCGGCTTCGTCGTACTCGTCCGACGCCAGCACGATGATCACCGAGTCATTCGAAAAGTCGCTGAGGTCGCGCCAGCAGCCGGCCGGCACCACGGCGGCCTGATTGGGCCGGTTCAGCTCGACCACCTCGGTGCGACCGTCCTTGGTGATGCTGAGGCGCACGCTGCCGCGCAGGCAGAGGAAGCACTGGCGCAGCGCCCGGTGACCGTGGCTGCCGCGGCCCTGGCCGGCCGGCACGTCGCGGATGTAGTAGGCCCGGTGAACCGGGAAGCCGATGTGCTTGGTCACCTCGGCGACGCCCAGGATGCCGTTCTCCATCGGAATCGTCTGAAGTTCGACCAGCTTGACGAGGGGCTCCGCGGCCGACCGGATAACGGTCGCCGGCTCGATGTCCTGCGGCTTCGGGTGTTTGGCGGCCACGCCTGATCCCCCTCGATAGATCAGGCTTCAGGCAACACGCTTAGGGTTAATGTCGGATTAGGGACGCCTGAATTCAGGCTGGCCGCGCCGCGATCAGTCGCAGGAAGGCCTCGGCGACGCGACCGGCCCCCAGGCCGTCGCAGACCTCGGCGCTGGCGGTCGCGAGCTGGCGCCGCAATTCGGCATCGCGCAGCAGGCGCATCAGGTGCAGGTCGAACTTGGAGTCGAACTGCGGGTCGGCGGCCTCGACCACCAGGGCCGCGCCACGTTCGGCCATGGCGCGGGCCGCGCCGCGCTGGTTGTCGGCCAGCACCACCAGCAGGGACGGCAGGCCCAGGGTGCAGCGCTCCCAGGTCGAGGAGCCTGCCGCGCCGATGCCAATGTCGGCCTCGGCGGTCAGGCGCGCCATGTGTGGGGTGTCCACGTGCAGTAGTAGGCGCGGGTCGCGGCGGGCGATCTTCTCCAGACCGGGTGCGCTCGGGGCCGCGACGCCCAGCGCGATGTCGAGCCCGATGTCCTGCACCCGGGGCCGCACCCGCTCGACGACGCGGGCAGTGACCCCGCCCACGTCAGTCAGGCCCATGGCGATCAGGATCCGTTGCACGGGCTCGCCGCGCCAGGCCAGGGCTGGGGCGCGCAGCGCCGAGAACTCCGGCCGCACGGGGGCGAAGCCGGGCCCCAGCAGCAGCCGCGCTTCCTCCGACGCCAGGCCCAGGTAGTCGGCGGCCTTCCGCTCCGGGCCCGAGTCCAGGACTACGTCGGTGCCCAGCGGCCGGTCGGCCAGGTCGTCGATGACCAGCACCGGCCGGCCGGCGGCCATGCCGCGGTGGTCGGGTTCGCTCAAGGCATAGTGGTCGAAGACGATGGCGTCGAAGGCCTCGCGCGCCACGGCGGGCGCCGGGTCCTCGGTGATGATCCGCGGCGTGTCGGCGGAAAAGGCGTCCAGCAATCCGGCCATGGCCGGCGGCCCGACGAAGCCGCAGCGACACCCCTGCGCCTCCAGCGCCTGCGCCAAGGTCAGGCTGCGCATCACATGGCCGCCGCCGACCTCCGGGCCGGCATTGACGACGAAGAGGATGCGCGGCCCGCTCATGCCCGTTGCCCGTTCATGCCCGTAGATCGCCGCCGATAAGGGCGAGATCGCGGCGGAGGTGGCGAGGAAGGGGGAGGATCATCGCTTCGCTAATAGTAAAGTGTAAAATATACAGTTATAACAGTAAGTTATTGGTATATAAATTTATCCTGCTATTATTCTGCTATATTTAAATCATGAAGAGATCGTAAGTTTATGGCGCTTTTGCAGGCTTTTTATAGCATTCTCAATGTTAGCATCCAGTTCTCCGTTTGCTATCGCACTGCGTAGCAACTCAAGACTGGGCTTCACGGCAGCAAGCTCTTTCACGAAAACGGCATTACCATCTTTTGTAAGTGGGACTGTCTTTGCCCCATACTTGCACTGCACATAGAACCCACCGTCTTGTGCGAAGAACCATGAACGCACGACCTTCTGCCGCTGCACACGCACCTTCTCGCCAGCTTCATTCTTCGTCCATTGCGGAGCCGTGACAGCATATTGCTCACCTCGCATCGCAGCATCAGCGACTTCCATTTGCTCGTTGATGCCAGCAAGCAATTTATTGCGACGAGCTTCAATGGGGCTGAGTTTGGACTGACGAGAAACGGCTTTGATGGTTAGTTTTGATAGCGATGACATAGTTTCATTCTCCTTTTTGAGAATGAGATTCTGAATCCTTGCCGATGATATTCCTACCAAAATCACGCTGTCAACGTTATCGAAACTCAACTATTGAGTCTCGTTCAAACTTCACCGCTATCCTTGTCAGATGCTTCAATCAAATACTTGATCTTGAGCTCCTCGAGCGTGTGAGCAGCCTTAGTAAACGATGCGATGATAGCAGCCTCCTCACGCTCTTCACTGCGAGAGACCTGCTCATCCATACGTTTCAATGCGACCGTGAGCTTGGGTGATAGTTCTATCTGCCGCTTGGTGCTGACCCGTTCTTTGAACTCTTTGATTAGCCAATCATTGAGATAGCGATCTTGTCCAACGCTGATTCCATAATCGTTGTCACGAGAAACAATCATGATGTTTCGCTTGTCAGCACTCTGCATAGCGCAGTGAACAATCCACTCCCAGTTAATTGCATCGCCTATCGAGTTATCTGATGCCTTGCGTGGAGGATAGCCAAGCGTAAAACGCTTCTGAGCGAGGCTTCGAATGCAGTGCTTTACCTCGTCATCTCTGGTGAGTGTGTAATCGCCAACGTGCGAAAATATTTTGAGCAGCCCTTTGTAAACATCATCGTGCGAAGCAGGGTTGGAGATCATATTATCTATCTTGCGTCTGACTTTTTTGAAGTTCGTGGATGCGTTTTTAAGCGATCCCGCAACTGTCTTTGCAGGCTGATAATCAGAGAGAAAGGGTGGAAATGTAATACTGTCAGGTTGCTTGAGCGCATTCACGGTACCCATCAGAACTTGCTGACGATTTTTCAGAAACTCCATCCACACTTGATCAGTAATGATAAGGGAGTTTTTGTGTTTTTCGAGCAGACTGATCTGACGAATGGCACTTTCACCCTGCCTATAAAAATCGAGCAAGATGTTGGTGTCGATGAAAATAAGCCATTGTTTATTGGCTCGATTCGTCCCTCTCATTACCCCTCCCGCGTGAAGCAATCATGTCGCTGATTTCACAGAGGCTTATCACGTTCAAGGAGCATTTCAACTGGGTCGGATCTCAAGTTGGAGTCAGGACTTTGCAAGACTGACTTTTCCAACTTCACTACACGAAGGACACTTAGGATTCATGCGGACCAATGCATCCACAGATGTAGTCCACCCCTCGATATAGAAGGATTTGCCCTCAAAGCTCGACAAGCTGTAGCTTTCCCATTGCTTACTGAAAGGCTGGTCGTTTTCAGACCAATCCAGTGTTCCTTTGTGCCCGCACTCGCATACGATAGGCTCGTGATGATGCGTAGTCATATGACCTCCATGCTTTCAGCTAGGCTTATATAGGCGCAGCATGGGGTGCACAAGTCAGCTAATCTCAAGATGAGTCACCACCGTCGAGCGCACCCAACTGTCCTTCAGCAACGATCCCTATTGATGCAGCAAGCCATCGTGCTAGCATCAAGCAATAATGGGGGGAGCAGCATGGCTAAATCAGAAGGGTCGCTCGACAAGCAGTTAGAGAAACTGATCAAAGTCGTTGAGAAACAAGATCGACACGAGAAAGCAGCAAAAAAGCTCGAAGAAAGCTCAAGGGCGCTAAAGTGGCAGTCAGTTGCACGAGCATATGTGTGGTGGCGAAATGCTGATCAGCAGCAAGGTTATCTAGATGCTCTTTATGCTGCAAAGGGTATCGCCAACAATAATCTGAGCAATCGCATAAACTTCAATCCATTGGTTAGACTGATTTGGGACATTCATGGCGAGCGATGGGCGCACGTTTCGTCACTAGCGAAGACAATCGCAGCGTTGCACGAAGAGTTCGTAGAAAACCCCCATCTCTACAAGCGCAATGCAGAGGACGAGCTTGTAGCTTACATTGAAGACAATGGTGGATTGAAGGGCGTTAAGCTCAAGGGCAGTTTGCAGTTTGACGATGACGATGGCGTTATTGATGAACCAAAAAAGAAGACAAAATCGAGTGTTAAGAACATCGAAAAGGCAGTTCAGAAAGAACTTCTGAAGCGTCAAACTGATCACATCGCAGCAGCCAAAGGCGTTGCCAAAATCGATGTGGGCGACGTTGCTGTTAACACTGAAAATAGGACAGGCAGCGATTTGCTCGTTCTGCTTGCTAAGCGTGATGGCAATGGCAAACTCGTTGTACTTGGCACATCGAACGATACAGATTTGGTAGAGAGAGCAGTTCTCGAATGCGTTGAGTTCGACCAATCCAAACTCACTCCAATGCTGCGTCTACTAGTAGAATGTCTGCGCCCACACATCGTGCCTAAGGCGCTTCACAAGCGTGGTGTGCGAGACAAGTTTTTCATGACGCACAAGGTCAGCATCAAAGAGGGTGCTAAAAAGCAAGACGTGGCTGAATCAGTGCGATTGGTCCTCACGAAAGATGGGCGAGTTCTCGTTAGTAAGAGGATTAGCAAAGCAAGTCTGCTCACAATCTCTCAACCCAAAGAGATGACGATTTCGCTCGATAGTACGATGTTTTTGCGTGGCGCAGATCGTTATTGGCTCGAAACAGATTTGATCAACAATGGTATGATTGCGCTCTACACATCTGAACCCACAGACGCTCTCAGCGATGTGACGAAGCCACTCTTAGCTAGCAAGCGTTTGACGCTCAAAAACGATTTCACGAGCGCATCAAGGGACGCATATTTCTACGATTACGACAATTTAGACGAAGCTATTCAACGTCAGCCCACGATAAAAAATCTTGATGAAATCAGCTTCGATTGGGAACTTTCAGCAAACAAAACGTTCATCGATCATCTTTGTGCAAAGCACTTCGATGCGTGGATCGAAGGCGTTGGCACACGCATATCGCTTAGTCACAATAAGGCAATACAGTTTGCTGTAGCTGACGACCATCTCGAAGTGCGCTCATATTATCAGCCCATTGAGGGCTTTACTCGCTTTGGGGACAAAGCAGCAAGCAGCTATGGCAAGGATGCGAAGCTCACAAGGCTCAACAATCTGAGCAATGAAATCACAGTCTCACCACTTGATGTGATCGAGCTTTTTGCAACACTGCGAACTCTGACGCTGTTGGGTAACGTGCAGATCAAGGGTAACTCGACGCTCATGTCGATCAGCTACGAGACAGCTACAGCAAAGCATACTGCGTTCGTTCCATCATGTGACGTGAAGGGCAAGCGCATCGCAGATCACTTCACGAAGTTTGATGCTGATGCTTAAGGGCGAGGATCTCACGAAGCGATATCGTGACAATCGCTACGCTATCTACATTCCATCGCTGCAAAGTGGATATGCTCAGTTTGCTACTAAGCAGAATAGAGACGTGCGTGATGGCGATCTGCCAAACAGCTTTCGAGTTCGTGATCTAGATTTCTTAGACCCAAGCAGTCAGCTTTGGAGTTGCGCTTATACGCTCTACAGCAGTGGGCAATTCGACAAAGCTCAGCTTCGAAACAATGACATGATACGTGATCGCAAGCGAGGGCAATCAATCGTCATTGGCGATAGTGGTGGCTTTCAGCTTGGAACTGGCGTCATCAAAAACAGAGACGAGCAGCAAGCTCTCAATAGTTTAGCAACCAACCCTTCGAAGCTCGTCTCTCAGTGGCAAGACGTTGGCTTCAGAAAGCGCACTCTGCGTTGGCTAGAGATGTACACTGACTATGCGATGACACTCGACATGGTGCTATGGGGAAGCAAGGAAGCGAACAAGGACAGCAAAAGCGTTCTGCGAAATCTCAGTGTCGATCAGTTGATTGATCTGAGTGTCGATAATCTCAAGTTCTTCAGCGACAATCGAGGGCAAGTCAGTGGAGGAGGCACGAAGTTTCTGAGTGTCTTGCAAGATATTGGAAATGGCACAGGCGAACGTTGGTACCAAGCAGTCAAAGACTTTGAGTTTGAAGGATGGGCTTATGGTGGCTCGACGAAGCTGCTCAACAATTTGTTGCGTTGGTGCCATCGATTGATGCGAGAGAAGAAGCTCGATAAATCTGAATGGTTCCATCTGCTACAGAACTCACCTCCCATTTTCAGTGTCGTTTACTCAGCGATACAGCAGTCGCTTAGCAAGGCATTGGGACACGATATCACGATCAGCTACGACAGCAGCTCACCACATCAAGGCAGTGGTCAGCAACGTGCTATGTACAAAGCTCCAACGTTCACAAACGATCTTAGTACGTGGACCATGAGCAGCGAACGCATCGAGCAGAATGTGCTTCTCGCTAGAGGAGAGGTCATAAAATCGTTGCCAAGCGATTCCCCTCTCTCAACCTTCTTCACGCTCAACGATCTGAACTTTCACAAAGAGCTATACAGAGATCACAGAGTGGACAGCTTCGCTGAGCATCTGATGACAAATCACAACATCTACGTCTTTCACAAAGCTGCGCTAGATTCATGCGACCTAGTGCTAACCAAGCCACGCACATCGAGCAATCAAGTCCCATCTGAGTTAGACGACTTCGTTGCGATGATGGACACGTTCTTTGAGAAGGAAGATTGCGAGAAGGCGCTAGCAGACAATGCAACGCTTCTCGCAACGCTAGGGCGCTATCAGCAACCTAAGGACGATCAGTCTGCTAGCTGAAGCTCTACAGCGTCTTGATTGATCTGATCGTGGCACTTCTCGCTCAAAGCGAGGAAGCGTAGACCTACATGTTGATGATGCTTCGAAGCAACCATCTCTCTGCCCACTTTTTGTAGTCTGACACTACAAATCGCTAAAGCGCCCATACTTGGTTCTGCGTTTTTGAAGCGCAGTGTTCTGAGATAGCTTTCGCAATGCCCAAGCCAATCTTGACTGAACTCTCCTTCAGTCGAGACAACACCCACTCCACTCAATGTTTCAAAAATCTCGTCTAGTATAACTTTTTTCACGTTTTCGTCCTTCGCTAATAAATAACTGTGCAGGCAATAATTGAAAAAGAGACGTGGAGGTCTTTTTCTAATCAAGACTATTTATTGCTTCGCTCAGCGAAGGACTATTAAAATGAAAGAATATTACTCTCAGCATGTGAAGGATTATAAGCGCAGAATGAGAATGAGTGGCGAGGTCATCAACAAGATTGCAGATCATGAGTACAGCATTGCTGAGAACGCATCCTTCGAACTCGTAAATCGATTGAAGCCTACTCATTTCGTCACGATTCAATTGAAGCAGGGCAGAAAGATCAAGGCTGATAATGGCATGACGACAAAGGCTCGTGGCGACGACGAAATCTACTGCAAGACCTATCGTAGCTTCGTGCGTGCGCTCTCAAAACGAACTCAGCCTCAATCGCTGTGGCAAAAGCATAAACTCATGCTTGGTAACGTTGCAACGATTGAAGGGGGAATTGATGGCAAACGCTATCATCTGCACATCATGCTGACCAAACCAAGCGACATGAGCGAAATCTACTTTCGTGACACAATCAGACGTATAGCGAATGACAATGGGTGGATGATGCGTGGAAAGTATGGCGTCGTCATAAAGTTCGTTGAGACAGCCAGAGAGAAGATCAACTCGACATTCTACAGCGCCAAGCGAGGCTTAGATCGCCTACTGATCGAATAGTCGATCAAACTAACATAGAGCGGGTCACTAAGAACAGGAACACATTGGGACGACTTTTCTGACAGCAGGTCAGAGCGTCTCGCTCGTTTATAAATGACTCACATTCACATGCTGAGCGAAGATGCTGAATGATATTCCAGCGTCTTTAGCTCAGTATTACCTTTTTCTAGAGAAGCACTGTCTACTACTAAAGTTTTGAGAAACGTCGATTGAAGGTTGATCAAGCGAAGGCGAAGCTGAAGCGAAGCATCAAACGAAATCGAATGTCGAAAGCGAAGCGCATCGACATATAAATCACCAATAAGTTTCTCATTAACAAATATGTAAAAGTTAACTTCATCCAACGAGGTGCTTGGAAAAGCTGTATTTCTGTATGGCTGGAATTTGGTAGGAATAAGTTACTCATAAACTTATCATGTTATTCGTAACAAATGTTTATGAGGAAACGATAAAATGGCTCAAGCAAAAGTTCTCTCACGTGATGAGGTGAAGAGAGTTATGCGAATGGCTGATTGCACGAGCAATGGGCTTCGTGACAAAATTTGTCTCGCTCTCAGCATTCATGGAGGAATGCGTATTGGGGAAATCGCAGCACTTAAGATTGGCGATGTGCGAGGTATCGATGGTCGCTCTGTAGAAATCATTCACTTGAGCAAGCATCAAACGAAGGGTTCAAAATCTCGACGTGTCTTTCTTAGTGGCTCGCTTCAAACGCTGCTGAACACGTATCTCTCGCAGATCGAGCAACTCGATGACAGCAGAGCGTTCATTAGAAGCACTCGCACAAATGGTCACTTCAGTAATGTGTCGCTCAGTTCAAGGCTCAAAGCGATTTACGAATCTGCTGGAATTAAAACTTCGAGCCACAGTGGTCGACGCACATTTGCAACTGCTCTTCACGAGCGCAGCGTGGGTATCAAAACAATTCAGCATCTCATGGGGCATCAGTCGATTCAGACGACTGCTATTTACGTGAACATAACTGACGATCAGATGACCAAAGCTGTCAACGCAATCTGATCGCAAAACTCAACTTTTGAGAAAGGACGTAAAATGCGAACTTGGTGGGGATTGATACGCACTGATGGGGGAGGCTACATTCGCATCACAGTGCAAGCAGCAAACTCATTTGTCGCATACGAGATGATGAAGGCAATGTATGGCGACAAGCTGTTCACTGAGGGAGCGAACTTGGTCAGCTAAAACACGATAATCAGCGCAAAACCGCGCTGATAGCTGCTCAGCGATATCGCTTGAACGCACTGAAATTTCGACCTAGACCGTTCAAGACTTAGTGAAGCGAAAACGCTCACAACTGCTGTGTTGAAATAGGAATTATAATGAAAAATGCTAGATCGAATGTTCTGTGCTTACTCGCTGTAACGCTCGCTTTAAGTTCTACTCCAACAATAGCGCAAACAACCAGCGACGTTGATAAAACAGTCACGCTAAATAATCCTGAGATAAAAAAAGTTGGGAAGGGCGTTAAGCGTCGTTATGGTTTTGGCGATATCGGTGTAAAGATGGGTGAAGCGAGCCTTGTTTTAAGAAGCACGCCTGTTACATCTGAAGCGACAGTATATTTGTATCGTGACAATGACAATTACGACGTTCTCACTTGTATGACACCATGCTTATTTAAAATTCCAGGAAAGGCTCCTCTTCGTTTTAACGTGTTAACGCCTCAAGGATTTATACTGGTTTCAAAACCAGTGCCGATACAATGGGGAAGTAAAAACTTTGCAGCAGCACTAGTTCCAGATGACATAACTTTCTCGTTTGCGCCTCAGTAAAAAATAAAAAGACAGAAATTATACGAGGCATTCATCGTTGCTTCTGCTTGGAAAGGGACTGAAAATGAAAAATGGAAGAACGAGGGCTCTGCGCTTATTTGTTGCCACGCTAGCTTTAAGTGCTGCTCCTATAAGAGCAGAAACAGTCAACACCGCTGATCAAACAGTTGTATTAAATACTCCTGCGATAGCAGTAATTGGTAAAGGTGTAAGGCGCCATGCCTTAGGTATTCAGCTTCCAGTAGCTGACTTCATCTTAAGAAGCAGTCCCATTGAATCAGATGCTATAATGTATTTATTTCGCACTAAAGATGACTATGACATTCTTACCTGTAGAACGCCATGCCTTTTTAAGATTCCAAATCAAACAACTTTTCGATTCAATGTAGCAACGCCATCGGGATATACTCAAATTTCAAAAGTTACTCCGTTAAAATGGGGAATGAGAGACTTAAAAAATGTGATAAAACCAGGTGAGATGACTTTTGTATTTGTACCGCAGTAAGATATAGAGACAGAAATTATACGAGACATTCATCGCTGCTTCAGTTTGAAATGGGCATTATAATGAAAAATTTGAGATCGAATGTTCTACGCTTATTTGCAGTAACACTCGCTTTAAGCTCTGCTGCTATAAGAGCGCAAACAGTCAGCGAAACTGATCAAGCAGTTGCATTAAACAGTCCTGACATAAAAGTGTTTGGTAAAGGTGCCATACGCAGCTCATGGATTTTGGGAAAAGCACCAGAATATAACTTTGTTCTGCGAAGCTCTCCTTCTGATTTAGACGCTGAATTGTATTTATTTCGTACTAATTTACAGCTACAGCGTAGTAATAAAAACTACGAAATATTAACTTGTAGAACTCCATGCCTATTTAAAATGCCAGCAGGCAGCGATTTTTCATTTAATGTAAAAACACCATTAGGTTTTGACAAAGTTTCAAAAGACCAAGACGTAAAATGGGTAGCCACAAATCTTGTTGGAAAAATAGACATAGAACCAAACGACGTTACAGTTTATTTTGTTCAAAAATGATTCAATGCTGTGATTTATAAATCACTAAATTGTTATTTGCTCAAAATTTTGATCTGCTCTGTCACGCAACCACGAAATTCTGCTGTATCTTTCTTAAAGCCAATTATTGTGCATCGATTCATTGATTTATCAAGGATGGCGTCGCCAGTTTCGATTGCTGAACTCTGAGAAGGCGCTCGTATGAGATTAGGGGCGCTTGAACTAATCGGCGCAGCAGTCTGCTGAGTCTTAAGTTCAACTTTCAGAGGTGGCGCTATGGGCGTGGGCTTTGGAGGTGGAATAGCTTCGAAGGTTGGGCACTCACGAGAAACTAATATTCGAATTGTCACACCGTCTGCGTACTCGCATTTCCTTACTGTGTTGTGCATCACAGTCGTGCTTTTGAGAGGCGCAGCACTCAAAGTCGACGATGCAGCAAAAACTCCAAACACATAAAAGAACAAAGATAAATTTTTCATGGCGTTCTCACGCTTGAGGCTGAGACAAAATTGCTGAGATTAATGGCAACGTTATCTAGCTGCGTCAGCAAAATCGGTGAACCAATAGTCTCCGCAATTTTCGATTCAGAGCCAGTTTTTACGTGCTGTACGAAATATTCTGTCTTACGATTGCTTACAGATTTGGCATCTCTTAGATCACTCGACGACGATTTCATTGTGATAATGTAATCATAATTACGAGAAAAATCTTCTGTGAGGCTTGCTCGATCTACAATATCAATGCGAGTAAGAAATCCAGTTTTTTCAAAATATAACCATGAAATTTCAGTATCAATTTTTACGTCATAAGCTCTAATCAGCAGAAATTTTTCTGGTTCGTTAAATAGGGTTTTGTATATCGGCACATAACGATTCTTCAAAAATTCAAGATCTTCACTGACAAATAAAATCTTTTTATCAATTTTTGATATATTCAGGCGAGAAGCTAAACTTCCATAATTTACTCTCGATAAAAATGTCCTGTAAAATTCGTAGCGAATACGCTCTATGTCCGATTCTGATTTTACTTCTTCTCCACTCAATACAATACGTTGAGCAAATATTTGCGTTGGTAGCGTGGCGCATACAACAAGAGCTAAAATTTTTAGATATTGTGAAAATTTCATAATTTTAAATTTCGTTGCTCGTTTGAGGCATTCACGGTCGCAGACGTCTCCAAACGATGATCTTCACAACGCATAACTCATCGCCCCTATTCATCTGCTCAGAGGCTAGCTTGAAGCGTTAACGTTTACAAATTTTAATTCGTTCAGCCACTTCTCTGAAATTTGAGAGGAAACTCTGCTCAAAACTTGGGAAATATGAGTAGATAAAAGCATGATCGAGAAAATCAAAAAAATGGGGCATCACAGCTTCAATGGAGGGTGCATCTCGAAGCATTTCGTTCGTAATCTCTGTGATTTGCAGAACAAGGTTTGATAGTGGGCGTTTGGGCTTCACGAGCTGATTGAACGTCGAATAGGGGTCATTCAGATCACGAGCATAGAGACGAATAATCTCGCCACGCTGAGGTGTCAGCGCAGTCGTCTCAATGTCGATCAAAACTCTGCGCTTCATCGTGCAATTGCCTGCGCAGCTTTACGAAATGCGACCTCATCATTCTGAGCTCCATAGACATAGCCACGCAACGCTTGTTGCTGATCTGCAAGCGATGGCTCAGCTTGGCGAATTCCCTGTTGAATTGAAGAAACAGCCTTAGAACGGTCCTTAGAGTCATTCTTACTATGAGGGATATCTGCATTGCTTGGTTTGGGCTTTTGCTGCTGAGGACTCTTCTGTGGCGCTGGCTTCGGTGGTTTCGCAGCACGGGGTTGTTTCTGGTTTGCTAGCTGGACGCATCTTCGTTGGAGAATCGTTCCAAGCTGCGAAGTGCCAGCCAGCAATATATCCATCGCCAGCTTCAATTGATCGCTGCTAGCATCATCAGCCATATCTATGACCGCAATCACAGCATCTCGTAGTAAATGAATCTCGTCATTTTCGCCCGTTTTAGCGCCCATATTTTATACTCCGTTACGAGTGTATTTAGCACGATGGTGCAGAGCAGCTGGGCGATTGAGCTAACTTAAAAGTTTTAAGTTAGCTCTGGGTTTCGTTCGGTTTCAACAACGCAAGCAATGTCTCTTTATCAATCTGCCCAGCTTGGAATCGCTTTATAGCTTCAAGCAAGAATGGATCGTTCGTATCAGTAGCGACAGTAGCAGCAGCTTTCGCTTTGGGGTTCACTTTCACAATATTACTACGACGACTATTTGACGTAGAATGGTCGTAGTGCTTCTCAAGCTGCTCACGCCTGCAGCCCATATTCAAAGCCAAATCAGGGTATTCTACGCCATGTGATCGTCGCATCGTCGCATATGTGTGTCGCAGTGAGTAAAGTGAACGCTTCTCATTTTCTTTGTTATACAACAGTCCGTCGGTCGCTTCTTTGATAGGTAGCCGTGAAAGGAATAGCTGGAACGATTTGTTCAGGTCTGAAAATGGCTTTGGTTTTCCATCATCGGCTTTCTGCTGTCCAAACCACACTAGGTCGTTATCGCCAGTATATGGAGATTTGTCTTTCCATTCTTTCAATGTCTTGTTCGCATTGGGTTGGGTTTGAACATCGCGGTTCTGACTGGTTTTGGTCGCTTTTCTCACACCAACAACGCAGATTGGCTCGCTACCTTCAGAATTCTGCTGATCAAATGAAATGTCACGCCAACGCATCTCACGAGCTTCGCCAACCCTAAGACCACTGTTCAGCATGAAGATGACGAAGTGATACAACTGAGTGCGTTGCATCTTGTGCCAGGCATTCACTTTATCATTCTTAAAGTGACCTATCACGTCGCGGTAGCTTCGCAGATAAGCTGTCAGTGACTTGTGTTCGTCTGGTTCAAAATGCGGTCTGCGATTATGTGGTCTGCTGTCAGCTGGTGGCTTGAGCTTGAACACTTGCTGTATGCGTCCACGCTCCCGCGCATCGTGAAAAATCTGATTGAGCGCAGTCTGGTCCATTTGCAGCGTCTTTTTACTAGGCACTTTAGCTGCGTTATGTGTGGAGACGGTTTTGGCTCGGCGTCGTTTAGGGTTGTAGTCAGACAGCTTCTCACCGCGCTGCGTTGACCAGTAGCTAATTCGCCAGTCCCAATATGCGTGTGCAAAAATCGGGGTGATATCGTTGAGTCGCATGGATGTGCCGTCTGCATAACGGAAATATGCTTTGTAGTAGCGAGCAGCCTGATTCTTGTGCCAGCGTTGCCTGTCAGGTAGCCAAGTGCGATTGTTCAGATTGCGCTGATACCAGTCTTCCCAATGCTTCTCAAAAGTGAAGTCATCAAGCGTGTGACCGAGCGCCACCGCATTACTAAGACGGTCATATTCCTTACGAGCGAATGCATAAGCATCTTCATAGATCGTCAACCCAGTGCTGCGATTTACAAATTTGCGCGGACCTAATCGCAGCTTCATATACCATTTAGCTTTGCGATGGGTTTTCACATTGGGAGCGGCAGTGGCAAGATTGCGTTGATAGAGAATCAGATCCCCATCCAGATGCTCCATCCTGTTCTCATAATATGCCATCGCAGATCCTCAAAAGATGCCCTGACTGCTACGACACTGCTATATCTGAGAACCCAGAACGTCAACGTTCCTGCGAACCTGCTACGATTCTGCTACAACGAAAAAGGGGCTGCGATTTCTCGCAACCCCTTGATTTTGTTCGGAAAAACCGACTGTTCGGTTTAGCGCCCCTCCGAATGGACCGATGCGCCGCAAAAGCAAAGGGCCGCCCCGAAGGGCGGCCCTGGCGTCTTAGATTCTGCGGATCGGCCTAGATGAAGTTGCCCGAACCGATGGTCGTCAGGTCGGCCACGCTCGTCAGGATGATGGCCTGGTCGGCCGTTCCGTCGCCGTTCGTGTCGACAAAGACCGCCACGTCGGCGCCGATGTCGTAGGCCGCGTAGATCACGGTCCCGTCCATCGCCGTATTGGCGGCCGCCAAGGCGGTCGCGTAGTCGGCGGCCGAGGCCTCGACGTAGTTCGTCGCCGAGCCGGCCGCGAGACCGAACTCGAACTGATTGGCCGTGACGAAGTCGGTGATGCTGTCGGCCACCGCCGCCGTGGCGACGCCCGTGTCGCCGGCGCCAAAGAAGAAGACGTCTGCCCCCGTTCCGCCGGTCAACAGATCGACGCCAGCGCCGCCCGTGATGCTGTCCGCGCCCGTACCGCCGACGATCGTGTCCGTGCCGGCCCCGGCGAGGGCGATGTTTCCGCCATCGCCTGTGGTGATCATGTCGTTGCCGGCGCCGGCGGTGATGGTGTCGTTGCCGAGACCGGCGCTGATGGTGTCGTCGCCGCCGCCGGTGAGGATGACGTCGTCGCCGCCGAGCGTTGTGACCGTGTTGTTTCCGGCACCGGCATCGACGTTGTTGTTGCCGCCGCCCGCGTTGATGGTGTCGGCACCGGCGCCCGTGGTGATGGTGTCGGCGCCGGTTCCCGAGGTGATCGAGTTGGTTCCTTCACCGCCGGTGATGAGGTTGGCGCCGTTATCGGCGACCACCGTGTCGTTGCCCGCCCCGGCCGTGATCGTGTCGGACCCGGTCCCTGAGGTGATCATGTCGTTGCCGTTGCCGGTATCGACGATGCTGTCGGAGGTGCTGCCGCCACCCGCCACCGTGTCGTCGCCTTCGCCGCCGATGATGGCGGCGCGGTTGCCGAAGGTGATCATGTCGTTGCCGGCGCCGCCGTTGACGATATCGACGCCACCGCCGCTCGTTATGCCGCTGTCGATGGTATCGTCGCCGGTCCCGCCGGAGATGGTGTCGTTGTCCGTGCCGGTCGTGAGCTTGTCGTTGCCGGCGCCGCCGGTGATGCTGTTGGCGCCGTTCGCCGCGCTGACCGTGTTGGCGCCGTCGCCCGTGTCGATGGTGTCGGCGCCGTCACCGGTGGCGATGTTGTCGTTGCCGAGGCCGCCGGTGACGGTGTTGTTGCCGCCGGTGTCCACCAGCGTGTCGTCGCCGACGCCGAGGATGATGGTGTCAGACCCGGCGCCCGTCCCCACCGAGTCGTTGCCGTCTCCGACGTTGATGCTGGTGTCCGCGATCGATCCGGAAACAGTGTCCGTGCCACCGAGGGTGACGACCGATCCGCCGCCCGTCAGCGTGATCTTGTTGGCCCCGGCGCCGCCGTCGATGGTGTCGGTGCCGCCGCCGCTGGCCAGCGTGTCGTCGCCGACGCCCAGGCTGATGTTGTCGTTGCCCGAGGTGGTGATGACACTGTCGTTGCCGTCGCCGCCGGTGATGACGTTGTTGCCGGCCGCGGCGTTTATGGTGTCGTCGCCGGACCCACTGCTGATGGTGTCGCCGTTGGCCCCGGCGTTGATGATGTCGTTGCCGGTCCCGGTCGTGATGGAATTGGCGCCCGACGTCGCGTCGATGGTATTGTTTCCGCTGCCGCCGTCGATCACATCGGCACCCGTGCCGGTCGTGATATTGTCGTTGCCGCCGCCGCCGCTGACGGTGTTGGCGCCGCTCCCGCTGTCGGCGAGGGTGTCGTCGCCATTGCCCAGGTCGATGGTGTCGGAGCCGGCGCCCGCGGTGATCTGGTCATTGCCTTCGCCGCCGTCTAGCGAATCGCCGCCATCGCCGCCACTGATCACGTCCGCTCCATCCTGGCCGCCCAGGGTGTCGGAGCCCGCGCCGCCGGTCAGGGTGTCGTCGCCAAGATTTCCCAGCGCGTAGTCGTTACCGCCGCCGCCGGTGATGTTGTCGTTGCCTTGGCCGCCCAGCATCAGGTCGGCGCTCGCGCTGCCGGTGATGGTGTCGTCGCCGAGGTTGCCCTGGGCGAACTGGATGACCGCCGCGCTGCCGCCCGCGCCCAGGCTGATGACGTCGTTGTCCCGGCCGCCGTAGATGACGTCGTCGCCCGCGTCGCCGTTCAGGGTGTCGTCGCCCTGGTTGCCCTGCAGAAGGTCCGCGCCGCCGGAGCCGCTGAGGTTGTCGTTACCCGTGCCGCCGTAGAGGCCATCCGCGCCGGCCGTGCCCGTGACCACGTCGTCGCCCGTTGTCCCGGCATAGAGCAGGGAGCTGTCCGGGAACACGGCGGCCGAGCCGCCCGTGGTCAACACTGCCCGGAAACCGCCCGGGTCGGCGAAGGTCAGCGACTTCGTCGGCGCGTTCAGGATGAGAGAGTCCGGTGTCGTCGAGGTGAACGGCACGAAGCTGACCGAGACCTGCGAGGCCGTGCCCGAGGTGAAGATCAGCCGGTCAGTGGCCGCGCTGAAAGCCGACGCCTGCGTCTGCGTGAAGTCGTCGAAGAAAAAAGTCGCCACTTGCGGCCCCCAAAAACGAATCAGTCGGTGTCCCTGGCGGGAAAGCTACCTCTAAATCCTTAGACAAGGTTACCGAGCCCTGCGCGCTGGGCAAGAAACCATCGCTTTAGGTTGTGTTTTCAGCGGCGATCACGGCTGGCCGTCGTATCGGCGCAACAGTTCCGCCGCCGCGCGGTCGGTTTCCGCCAGCGGCGTGTGGCGGGGGCCGGTCAGACTTCCGGCGAAGGGCCGTGCGAGCCCCCGGCGTTCCAGATGCTCATGAAAGCGTTGCAGTTTCGCGCTGCGCCCGGCCATCGGCAGGACGAACACGGGCGCGCCGGTGGCCGCCGCGTCGGTGGCCAGGTTGGTGGAGTCCTCGGTGACCAGGATCGCGTCGGCCGCGGCCAGGAAGGCGAAGTAGGGGTTCTCCCCATTCCCGTCCCACACGATTCCAGGGAGGGCCGAAAGGATCGCCGTCATGGACGCGCGGGCATGCGCGGGGGTGCGCCGGGTATAGCTGACCAGCACTGAGCCGCCAGCCTTGCGCACGGCGCCCTCGACCGCCTGGGCTATGGCTCGGGCGCGATCGGGCGGCAGGCGGTGGGCCTTGGAACGGCCGCCGATGATTACCGCCACCCGCGGATGGGGCAGGGGCGCGATGCGGGTCTCGAACCGCGCCAGCTCGACGCCGAGGGTCGCGGCGCTGAGGCGGTTGGGTGCGCCCAGGATGGGGAAGACATTGGGGCCGGCCAGTTCATCGTGCTCCGGCGGGATCACCAGGTCGAAGCGGTCGAGCAGGGCGCGGGGGTTCTGGGTCTGGACAACGAAGGTCTTACCGCCGCTCCAGGCCAGCATCCGGGTGGACAGCGCCAGGGTCGCCCGTCCGGCGGCGATCCAGATGTCAGGATAGGGCGGCGCAATCGGGTCGCCCGTCCGCGCCCAAGGTGGGATCAGCGCCCAGGGGAGGCGGCCGAGCCCTGCCGTCCAGCCGATCCGCTTGACCGTGATATGCGCCGGCCGGCGTCGGGCCACCGCCTCGGCGAGGCCCAGGGCCTGGGCCTCGATACCGGCTCGGCCGTCCGAGACAGCCCAGATCTTCAGGGGACGCGGCGCGTCGGCCATCAAAAGTGGGTTAGACCCACTCCACCTTGGTGATCTCGTAGGACTTGCCGCCGTTGGGGGTGATCACCTCCACGACGTCGCCGCTCTCCTTGCCGATGATCGCGCGCGCGATCGGCGAGGTGATCGAGACGCGGCCCCGCTTCACGTCGGCTTCGTGCTCGCCGACGATCTGGTAGCGGGCCGGCTCCTCGGTGTCCTCGTCGATGACCGAAACGGTCGCGCCGAACTTGATCTGGGCGCCAGAGAGTTTGGAGACGTCGATAACCTGTGCGCGGGCCATCTTGTCCTCGATCTCGGCGATCTGGCCTTCGATCCAGCCCTGGCGGTCCTTGGCGGCATGGTACTCGGCGTTCTCGGAAAGGTCGCCATGCAGGCGTGCCTCCGCGATCGCGCCGATCACAGCCGGACGCTCTATCGTCTTCAAACGCTTCAGTTCTTCGTCGAGGCCTCTGTAGCCTTCGACGGTCATCGGCACTTTTTCCATCGTAACTCGAGGTCGCCTTGGTTATCCCCAACCCGGCCGCGGGCGAATGCGACCCGGGGGCAAAGAAGCTAGAATTATGCGGAGCAGAAAGCAAGAGCGCGGGTTGGCGAGCAGTGAACGGTCAATCGGGGAGCGCGAAAACATGTGGAGACCCGATGGCGGCTTCGCAATGGGCCCCGGCGTTTCTGCCGTCATCGCGCCGCGACCTAGCCGGGGAAAGGGATCGCGCCGGGAGTGCATGGTGCTCGCTCAATGCCGGAGCACGATCTTCCCGAAGTGCTCGTTGGCCTTCATCTTGGCCAGCGCCTGGGCGAAATCCTCCAGCGCGAAGACGCTGTCGATCGGCATCGCGAACCGCCGGCTTTCCAACGCCGGAGTCAGATCGACCAACAGCGCGCGGGTGATCTCGGCCACTTCCTCGGGCGTGCGGGTGCGGAAGGTGACGCCGACATAGGTGATGCGGCGGAGCGCGTGGAGATCGGCGTCGAACTCCGCCTTCTGGCCACCCAGGCGCCCGACGTTGACGATGCGGCCCAGCACCCGGGCGGCGCGCATGTTGGGGGTGATCAGTCCACCGGAGATCTGGTCGACGATCAGGTCCACCCCTTTGCCCTCGGTGGCGTCCAGCACCGCCTGCACCCAGTGCGGGTCAGAGGTGTCGATGGTCAGGTCGGCGCCGAATTCGGCCAGCCGCGCCCGGCGGCCGGCATGGGTGGATGAGCCGATCACCTTGGCGGCGCCCATCTCGCGGGCGATCTGCATCCCCAGAAGCCCGACGCCGCTGGAGGCGCCCTGGATCAGGATGGTCTCGCCGCGTTTGAGGCCGCCGGCGGTGACGATGGCGTTGTGCATGGTCCGCAACGCTACCGGGAAGCACGCCGCCTCCTCGAAGCTCAGGTTGGCGTCGGGGATGCGCAGCACCTGGCCCTGCGGGACGGCCACATAGTCGGCATAGCCGCCGCTGCCCATCACCCGGTCGCCGGGCGAGAAGCCGGTGACGCCGGGGCCCAGCGCGGCCACCTCGCCCGCCCACTCCAGCCCCAGCACCGCGCCCACCCCGCCGCGCGCGCCGTGCAGATGGCCGGCGGCCATGGCCAGGTCGGCGCGGTTCAGCGCATTGGCGTGGACCTTGACCAGCACCTGGCCAGGCTTCGGCTCCGGCTGCGGGATGTCGCGCAGCGCCGGCCCGGTCTCGGTGACGACGACAGCTCTCATTTGCGGGCGTCCTTTGAAGTCGGGGTCAGGTCGGGCAGCGGCAGGGCGCCGTCCGGCGGTGTTGGGACCTGCGCGGTATTCAGGGTCATCGAGACCATGTCGTAATAGCCGTTGACCGCGATCAGATCGATGACGCCCTGGTCTCCGAACTTCGACTGGACCGCAGCATAGGTCGCGTCGCTCACGCGTTTGTCGCGGCGCAGTTCGGTGGAAAAATCGTAGATCGCCGTCTCGTCCGGTCCCATCCCGCGTGGCCGCTTGCCCTGGGCCAGGTCGGCCGCCACCGCCGGTTCGAGGCCGGCCTGCAGGGCCAACGGATAGTGGGCGTACCACTCGTATTTGGCGTCCCAGGTCCGCGCGGTGATCAGGATCGCAAACTCGTTCAGCTTGCGCGGCAGGCTGGAGTTATAGCGGACCTGCTCACCCAGCTTCTGCATCCGGTCGCCCATGCCGGGACTGCGGAGCCAGGCGTTAAAGGGCCCGTTCAGGGTCTTGCGCGGGCCGGCCTGGATCGCCTCGGCCAGCGCCTTCTGCTCCGGCGTCATCTGCTGGGGGGTGAGGACGGGAAATCTGTCCTTCGCGCCTGCCGTGGTCGCTGCCATCAGAACCCCCGCGATCAGAATTGCCGCCCGCATGACGCCGTCCTCGAAGCCTAAGTGCTTTCGCTGATGATGGCGCCTTCCAGCTCGGTTGGCTCGGGGGCTTCGTAGACGCCCTCGATGAAGTCGAAGTGCTCGGGCCGAACCTCGATGGCGAAGTTCTCACCCCGGACCACATTGCGCTCGGCCACCCGGGCGCGGCGGGCCTCGGCGCTGGCGGTGACGAAGTGGAATTGCAGCGGGAGTTCGGCGCCCTCGGCGATCTCGCGGACCCGGGCGCGGTCGGCCCGGGTCATCAGGCCGATGTCGAGGATCACGGACGTGCCCGCTGCCAAGCAGCCGGCCGCCATCGACCAGATCTGGGTTTCGCAGCGCTGCACGCGCTCGATCATCCATTCGTATTCGATGGGGTCGGCCATGTCGGGGGCGAACAGGCGCGCCAGCCACTCGTCGAGAACGAAGGCCACCGCCTTCTCCCGCCGCGCGAAGGTGTGGGCGTAGGTCGTCTTGCCGGCGCCGGAGGGGCCGAAGATCACATGGAGGGTCGGGGACATGGCCAACCGCATAGCCGATGACTGAAAGGCCGTCGATGCGGGTTGACGGCCGCCACCGACCTTTGCGGCTCTTGTGGTTCCGGCCCGCCTCAGCGGACCGTGAGACCACCGTCGATGACGAGTTCCTGGCCGGTGACGTAGCGGCTTTCGGAGGAGCACAGCCAGAGGACGCCGTTGGCAATGTCTTCCGGCCAGCCCTTCACGCCGAGCGGCACGGCCGTGGCCGACATGGCGTCCAGGTCCGGCGGGGCGTTGGCGAGCGGGTTCACCGCCTGGCCGACCGTGAGCCATATCGGCGTCTCGATCAGGCCGGGGTGGACCGAGTTCACCCGGATGCCGTCCTTGGCGTTTGCGCATTCCATCGCCACCGCCTTGGTGAACAGCCGCACGCCGCCTTTGGTGGCGCAGTAGCCGGCCAGATTTGCCGAGCCCTTCAGGCCGGCCACCGAGGAGATGTTGACGATCGAGCCGCCATCGCCGCTCTCGCGCATCAGCGGGATCGAGTGCTTCACGCCCAGGAACACGCCGTCGAGGTTGATGGCGGTCTGGCGGCGCCAGTCGGAGAGCTTCATCTCCAGGATCGAGCCGCCGATGCCGATGCCGGCGTTGTTGACCAGGAAGTCCAGGCGGCCGTGCCGGGCGCGGATGCCAGCGACGACCGAGGCCCAGACATCCTCGTCGGTGACATCGTGAGCAACGTATTCGGCCCGGCCGCCGGCGGCCTTGATGCCGGCGACGACCTCGGCGCCCAGATTGTCCTGGATGTCGGTGACCACCACGAACGCGCCCTCGGCCGCCAGCTTCTCGGCGCACCCGCGCCCGATCCCGCTGGCCGCGCCGGTCACCAGCGCCACCTTGCCACTCACCCGCCCGGCCATCTCAGCGTCTCCCTAATCGTTGGTTGCCTGATCCGTAGCGCAGGGGAGATGGCGCGGCCAGCCTGACGCAGCGTCTCGCGACGGGAATGACGACGAAGGTCCGCACTCAAGACCGCTCATCCCGGCGAATGCCGGGCCCCAGACCAATACGTGCCACCAAAACGAGCGGTCTTTAGATGTGCGGCAGGACGACCGCTGCCGGCGCTGACCTCTCAGGCCACTACTGCATCCACTTCGGATCGACGCTGCCGGTGGTCAGGATTCCGTAGACCAGACCCACGGCGAGCAGGACGATCGCGCCGACCATGACGATGCCGATCATGCTCTCGAACTTCTCGGCAAGATGTTTCGGCTTGTGGTGCTGAACTTCGGTGTGCGGTTCAGTATTCATCACGCTTCCTCGCAGTTCTGTTGCCGAGCCCTTTAAGGGCCCTTCGTCAGGCTGCGGCAGACGCCAGAGGCATCCCCGGAAGTTCAAATACAGGTCGCCGGGGGCGCCCATGCCGCCTGTCTCAGTCAGGCGATGAGCGCAGCCTGCGCCTCAGAGGCGAGCGGGTCAATCGTCAAGCGTGAGTAGACTCTCCCCGTTTCGGGGAGGGGTCAGGCGTAGCTCTGTAGCGGCCGGACCTCGAGAGGGGCCTTGGCGGTCTCGGCGATGGCCTGGGCGGCCGCGAGCGCAGCGGGCGTGGTGGTGAAGTAGGGGATCTTCATCATCAGCGACGTGCGGCGGATCTCGAAGCTGTCCTTTAGCGACTGCTTGCCCTCGGTGGTGTTGAAGACGATCTGCACGTCGCCGTTCTTCATCGCATCGACGATGTGCGGGCGACCCTCCAGAACCTTCTTCACCAGCTCCACCTTCAGGCCCTGTTCGGCGAGGTAAGCTGCGGTGCCGGAGGTGGCCAGGACGCGGAAGCCCTGGGCCAGCATCAGGCGCACGGGCTCGGCGATCCAGTCCTTGTCGGCGTCGCGGACGGAGACGAACAGGCAGCCTTTGGTGGGCAGCACGGTGCCGCCGCCCAGCTGCGCCTTGGCGAAGGCGCGTGCGAAGGCGGGGGCGGAGGAGGTCTCGCCGGGGCGGATCCAGTCCAGGCCCATGACCTCGCCGGTGGAGCGCATCTCCGGGCCCAGGATAGTATCGACGCCGGCGAACCGGGCGAAGGGAAACACCGCTTCCTTCACCGCGACGTGGTCGTAGGATTTCTCCACCAAGCCGAAGTCGGACAGCGGCTTGCCGGCCATCAGCTTGGCGGCGATGGCGGCGACAGGCTGGCCAATCGTCTTGGCTACGAAGGGGACCGTGCGACTGGCGCGCGGGTTGACCTCCAGCACGAAGATCCGCGGGTGGGCGCTCTGCGGCTCCTCGATGGCGAACTGCACGTTCATCAGGCCGCGGACCTTCAGGGCCCGGGCCATGGCCTCGGTCTGGCGCTTCAGCTCGGCGATAGTTTCCGGCTTGAGCGAGAAAGGCGGCATGGAACAGGCTGAGTCGCCCGAGTGCACCCCGGCCTCCTCAATGTGCTCCATGACGCCCGCCACGAACACCGCGCCGGTGGAATCGCACAGGGCATCGACGTCCACCTCGGTGGCGCGGCTCAGGTACTGGTCGATCAGGACCGGGCTGTCGCCGGAGACCTGCACGGCGGTGGTGATGTAGCGCTCGAGCTGCTCGTCATCGCGGACGATCTCCATGGCCCGGCCGCCCAGCACGTAGGAGGGGCGGATGACGACGGGGTAGCCAACCTTGTGGGCGCCGGCGAACGCTTCGTCGCGGGAGCGGGCGATGGCGTTGATCGGTTGGGCGATCTCCAGCTTGTGCAGCAGCTGCTGGAACCGCTCGCGGTCCTCGGCCAGGTCGATGGCGTCCGGGCTGGTGCCCAGGATCGGGATGCCGGCGTCCTCCAGAGGCTGGGCCAGCTTCAACGGCGTCTGGCCGCCGAACTGGACGATCACCCCCAGCAGCGTGCCCTTGGACTGCTCGACGTCGATCAGCTCCAGCACGTCCTCGGCCGTCAGCGGTTCGAAATAGAGGCGGTCAGAGGTGTCGTAGTCGGTGGAGACGGTCTCCGGGTTGCAGTTCACCATGATCGACTCGACGCCGATCTCCTCCAGGGCGAACGCCGCGTGGCAGCAGCAGTAGTCGAACTCGATGCCCTGGCCGATGCGGTTCGGACCGCCGCCAAGGATGATGGCCTTGCGGCGGTCGGACGGGTCGCTCTCGCATTCGGGCTGCTGGCCCAAGGCGCCGGTCTCGTAGGTCGAATACATGTAGGGCGTGTCGGCGCGGAACTCGCCGGCGCAGGTATCGATGCGCTTGTAGACCGGCCGCACGCCCAGGGCCCGTCGCTCGGCGCGGACCTCGGCTTCGGCTGTGTGGGTCAGCTTGGCCAGCCGGGCGTCCGAGAAGCCCTGCGCCTTCAGCTTGCGGAACGCCGCGGCGTCCTTCGGCAGGCCCGTGGCGCGGATCGTGGCTTCCTCGGCCACCAGGGTCTCGATCTGGCGCAGGAACCAGGGCTCATAGGAACAGGCCGCGTGAACCTGTTCGACGCTGAGACCGTGGCGGAAGGCCTGGGCGATTACACGCAGGCGGTCGGGCGTCGGTTCGCTGAGCGCGCGCTGCACCGTCTCGTGGTCGTCGCCGCCCGGAATGGCGATCTCGTCGAGGCCGGTGAGGCCAGTCTCCAGGCCGCGCAGCGCCTTCTGCAGGCTCTCGGCGAAGGTGCGGCCGATGGCCATCACCTCGCCCACCGACTTCATGGAGGTGGTCAGGTGCGGCTCGGCGCCCGGGTACTTCTCGAAGGCGAAGCGCGGGATCTTGGTGACGACATAGTCGATGCTGGGCTCGAACGAGGCCGGGGTCGCCCCGGTGATGTCGTTCATCAGTTCGTCGAGGGTGTAGCCGACCGCCAGGCGGGCGGCGACCTTGGCGATCGGGAAGCCGGTGGCCTTGGAGGCCAGCGCCGAGGACCGCGACACCCGCGGGTTCATCTCGATCACCACCATGCGGCCATCCGCCGGGTTCACCGCGAACTGCACATTCGAGCCGCCGGTTTCGACGCCGATCTCGCGCAGCACCGCGATCGAAGCGGCGCGCATCCACTGGTATTCCTTGTCGGTCAGCGTCAGTGCCGGGGCGACGGTGATGGAGTCGCCGGTGTGCACTCCCATCGGATCTATGTTCTCGATGGAGCAGACGATGATGCAGTTGTCGGCCTTATCGCGGACCACCTCCATCTCGTACTCCTTCCAGCCGAGCACGCTCTCCTCGATCAGCACCTCGGTGGTGGGCGACAGGTCCAGGCCGCGTTCCACAATTTCGCGGAACTCCTCCATGTTGTAGGCGATGCCGCCGCCGGTGCCGGCGAGCGTGAACGATGGCCGCACGATCGCTGGCAGGCCCACGAACTCCAGGCCCTCCAGGGCTTCGTCCATGTTGTGGGCGGCCTTGGACTTGGGGCTCTCGAGGCCCAGGTGGTCCATGGCGTTGCGGAATTTCTGGCGGTCCTCGGCCTTGTCGATGACCTCGGCCTTGGCCCCGATCATCTCGACGCCGTATTTCGCCAGCACACCGGACGCGTCGAGGGCGAGCGCGGTGTTCAGCGCGGTCTGGCCGCCCATGGTGGGCAGCAGGGCGTCTGGCCGTTCCTTCTCGATGATCTTCTCGACCATCTCCGGGGTGATCGGCTCGATGTAGGTGGCATCGGCGACATCCGGGTCGGTCATGATCGTGGCCGGGTTCGAATTGACCAGGATGATCCGATAGCCCTCGGCGCGCAGCGCCTTGCAGGCCTGAACGCCCGAGTAGTCGAATTCACAGGCTTGGCCGATGATGATCGGGCCCGCCCCGATGATCAGGATCGAGGAAATGTCGGTGCGTTTGGGCATCAAATCTCGCGCGAACGTGCGGTCGCGCGGTTGCGGCGCGCCCGGCAAAGGTCAGGACTGCAGGTTAAGGCGCCGGTTTAGAGAGGGAGTCCGCAGCGCGCAAGGCCGCTGGCGCGCGGGCGGATGTCTCCGCCCTGGGGAACGCCGCCGGTCGGCGGAAATATCGTTCGAATCACGCAACTTTCCGGGCTTCCGGACGCTCTATTGTCACGCGCCGGCCTCCGGCGAGGCTGAAGAGCTCGGAGCTTCCATGAGCCTGTTGGAAAGAATCCCCGCCATGAGCGACGAGGAGGTGTCCAACCTGCTCGCCAACGCCCGCCGCCTAATGGACCACGGCAGTGACACCCAGCGGGTGGCTGCCGAAGGCCTGCTGCCGGCCCTGCAAGAGGTCGAGACCGAGCGTCGGCAGGTCCGCCTCGACCGCGCGAAGGAAAAGCGCGCCGCCACCCGCAAGGCCACGCTGGGCGCGGCCGCGTCCGCCGCCGCATAGGCCCATTCGTGGGTGCGACGCGGGTGCGTCCCCGCGGCCTCATCGCGCTCAAGACGTGACCGTTCGTCGCAACCTGTGATGCGCCCATACTTGCGTCTTGCCGCGCGGACGGGCAGCTTCGCCCCATGAAGTCTGCCTAGGGCAGGCACAACCGCAGGGACTGCCTTGGCCGCCGCCGCGACGACTCCGGATATCCTCACAGCGCTTATGTCTCGAATCGCCGTCGGCGATCGCGAGGCCCTGCGACAACTTTACGACGCCACCTCCGCGAAGCTTTTTGGCGTCTGCCTGCGTATCCTTTCTGACCGCGAGGAAAGTGAGGACGTCTTGCAGGACGTTTACGTCACCATCTGGCGCCGTGCGGATCGCTTTGATGCGACCCGGGCGAGCGTGATGACATGGCTCTCCACCATCGCGCGCAACCGGTCCATCGACCGGCTGCGCGCCAGGGGGCCCATGGCTTACGCAGAGCAGGTGGACGAGTTGGAGATTGCCGACGGGGCCGACAGTGCGGAAACGCTGCTGTCGGCGGCGGACGATCGCAACAAGCTGCATGGATGCCTGTCGGAGCTCGATGAGCGAACCGAGAAGGTGATCCGGACAGCCTTTTTCGAAGGGGTCACCTATGAGGCGCTGGCCAAGCGGATGGATGCTCCGCTGGGCACGGTGAAAAGTTGGATTCGTCGGGGATTGGCGAAACTCAAGGGATGTCTCCAGGCATGAGCGAAGCACCCGATCTGTCCGAAGCCGAAGCCTTCGCCGCGGAACACGCCCTGGGCGTGCTTAATGCGCGAGAACGGGCCGAAGCCGAGGGACGCATGGCCCGCGAGCCCGCGTTCGCGGCCGACGTCGAAGCCTGGCGTGAGCGCCTGGCCCCGATGGCCAACGCCGTCGTCGGCGTTTCGCCGCCGCACGACATGTGGCGGCGCATCGAGCGCAGCCTGCCGGCCAACGACAACGGCGTGGTCCAGACCCGCGTGCGCTTCTGGCGCAACTCCGCCATGGGCGGCTTCAGCCTGGCCGCGGCGAGTCTGGCGGCGGTGGGCGTGCTGCTGGCCCAGCCGCCGACCGTGGTGACCAAGATGCAGCCCTCGCCCCAGGGCCAGATGCTGAATGCCAGCATCATCAGCACCACCGACAAGGACAGAACGGTCCCGCTGTTCGTCGCCTCCTACGATCCCGACCGGAAGGCGATCATCGTCACGTCGCTGCTGCCGGAAGGGGCCAACCCGCAGAAGGTGCAGGAACTCTGGCTGATCGCCGGCAAGGATCATCCCAGGCCACTGGGTTTCCTGGAGCCGGGCAAGTCGAAAGTCATTCCGGTCGAGGTCGATATGGCCGGTAAGATCGCCGCGGGTGCGGCCCTGGCCGTGTCCCTGGAAGCTCCCGGTGGATCGACAGATCCAAACGGTCCGCAAGGTCCGGTGGTGGGCGCGGGTGAACTGTCAAAGCTCTAGGATTGTCGCCGCTCAGCGGCGCTTCACCGTTGATGTCTCCCGCGGGCGGGCGCTGCAAGGCGTCCGCCCGTCGCGGTTTCGCGGCGCCACCAATAGTCATTGCGACCTCGGGTGATGCAATTTCCGGATGCACGGCGAAGGCGCTGCGAAAATGAGCGAAAATACGGTCAGATTGTCGCATCCAAAGGGTATCGAGGATGCGTATCTGGGCCATCGCCAGCTGAGGCGGTCGAATTTCGAGGAATACGCAAGAATGTCTCGCAAGGTTTTCGCCACTCTCGTGGCCGGTTTCGCTATTGCCACTGGCGTCTGCAGCTTCGCGTCTGCTGCCGCGATGGCCGAGAAGACGGTTCAGGTCGGCGGCGCCGCCATGTATCCGTCCAAGAACATCGTGCAGAACGCGGTGAACTCCAAGGACCACACGACCCTGGTCGCCGCGGTGACGGCCGCCGGCCTGGTGGACACCCTGTCCAGCGCCGGTCCGTTCACAGTGTTCGCCCCCACCAACGCCGCGTTCGGCAAGCTGCCGGCCGGCACGGTCGAAACCCTGGTGAAGCCCGAGAACAAAGGCACGCTGACCACGATCCTGACCTACCATGTGGTCGCCGGTAAGATGTCCGCCGCCGACATCGCCGCCGCGATCAAGGCGGGCGGCGGCAAGGCCATGCTGAAGACCGTGCAGGGTGAGAGCCTGACCGCGACGTCCAAGAACGGCGCCATCATGCTGACCGACGCCAAGGGCGGCATGTCCAAGGTGACCATCGCCAACGTCTTCCAGTCCAACGGCGTGATCCACGTCGTCGACACCGTGCTGATGCCGTAAGGCTAATAGGGGGCTGGCCACAGGCCGGCCCCCGCTGCGCTTACTTCGCTGCGTCCATCAGGCCCGCGAATCTCTCGAACAGATACAAGCTGTCCGTCGGCCCGGGTGACGCTTCGGGGTGGTGCTGGATGGAGAAGACCGGGCGGTTCTTCAGGGCCAGGCCGGCGTTGGTGCCGTCGAAAAGCGAGACGTGGGTTTCGGTCAGCGCTTCGGGCAGGGTGGCGCGGTCGACGGTGAAGCCGTGGTTCATCGAAACGATCTCGACCTTGCCGGTGGTCAGGTCCTTCACCGGGTGGTTCGCGCCGTGGTGGCCCTGGTCCATCTTTACGGTGCTCGCGCCCAGCGCCAGCGCCAGCATCTGGTGGCCCAGGCAGATGCCGAACACCGGCTTGCCGCTGTCCACCAGCTTCTTGATTTCCGGCACGGAGTAGATGCCGGTCGCCGCCGGGTCGCCCGGTCCGTTGGACAGCAGCACGCCGTCCGGGTTGCGCGCCAGGATCGCCTCGGCCGAGGTATCGGCCGGCACCACGGTGACGCGGGCGCCCACCGAGGTCAGGGCGCGCAGGATGTTGCGCTTCACGCCGTAGTCCACGACCACCACCTCGTACTTCGGGGTCGACGCGGGCTCGGCGTAGCCCTCCGGCCAGGACCAAAGGCCCTCGTCGTAGACGAATGGCTGCAGGCATGAGGCGTCCTTGGCGAGGTCCAGCCCCTCCAGCCCCGCCCAGGCCTTGGCCCGCCTTGTCAGGGCGTCTAGATCGAACTGGCCGTCCGGGCTGTGGGCGATGACGCCGTGCGGCATGCCATGCTCGCGGATCGTGCGGGTCAGCGCCCGTGTGTCGATGCCGCAGAGGCCGATCACGCCGCGCCGGGCCATCCAGGTCGGCAGGTCGATATCCGAGCGCCAGCTGGCCGGCGGCGTCGGCAAGTCGCGGAAGATCGCCCCCCGGGCGGCGGTCTCCGCCGAGCCGGACATCTGCTCGATGTCCATGACATTGGTCCCGACATTGCCGATGTGCGGGAAGGTGAAGGCCACGATCTGGGCCATGTAGGACGGATCGGTGAGGATCTCCTGGTAGCCGGTCATGGCGGTGTTGAAGCAAACTTCACCCACCGTTTCGCCAACAGCGCCGACGCCGATCCCCTGCAGGACGGTCCCATTGGCCAGCACCAGAACGCCGGTAACGCCAGGCAGCAGATCACGGCTCATGGTGGAGCTCCTTGTGGGCAAACCGGCGGCTAGGTAGTGAGTCCTACTGGCCCGGTCAATTCGGCTGGAGGACCCTATGGCCTACATCGACCCCGATCGCGAGGCCTGGGAGGTCTTCAAGGGCCTGCCGCGCGACCAGCCGATCCAGATGCTGAACCTGGTGAAGCTGAAACCGAAAGCCGAGTACCCAGCCGACCACCCCGACCACGGCAGGGACTTGAGCGGCCTCGACGCCTATCGCGCCTACGGCCGGACGACGGCCCACATCTTCAGCCGGGTCGGCGGTCGCCAGGTCTGGGCGGGCAAGCCGCAGGTGATGGTGACCGGGCCCGGCGCGGAGGCCTGGGACCTGGCCTTCATCGCAGAATATCCGACCTCGGTGGCGTTCATCGCCATGGTCCGCGACCCCGAATACCGCGAGTTGGTCAAGCACAGGACAGCCGGGGTCGCGGACTCGCGGCTCCTGCGGCTGGAGCCGATCGCCGATCCTGGTGCGGGGTTTGGGGAGTAGGTGGCGGAAAACGAGGGGGCTTCGGCATTTCAGCCGGGCCGGTTCCACGAGACAAAGCCTCCATGCTTGCCCTGCGACCCAACTGCGAATGCTGTGACCGCGACCTGCCGGCCGACAGCCCCGACGCCCGCATCTGCACCTTCGAATGCACCTTCTGCGTCGCGTGCGCAGAGACCCGACTGGGCGGCGCCTGCCCGAACTGTGCGGGCAATCTGGTCGACCGCCCGATCCGGCCGGCGGCGGCCCTGGCGCGCTTTCCGGCGTCAACAGAGCGGGTGACCAAGCCTCACAAGGCCTGCGCGGCCTAGAGATGGGCGGCCGCCTCGGCTAAGAGGCCGGCCCATGCGCATCACAACGGTCGGCCTCGATGCCGATGACACCCTCTGGCACAACGAGACGATCTTTCGCCTGACGCAGGATCGCCTGCGCGAGATGCTGGCGGACTTCGCCTCGCACGAGGCCACGAACGCCAAGCTGGCCGAGGTGGAGCGGCGCAACCTGCGGCTCTATGGCTACGGGGTGAAGGGCTTCACCCTGTCCATGATCGAGACGGCCATGGAACTCACCTTCAACAACCCGCCGGGCCGGCTGATCGCCGACATCCTGGCCGCGGGCCGCGAGATGCTGCAGGAGCCGGTGGAGCCGCTGCCGGGCGTCGACCAGGCCCTGGCTGAGCTCGCGGAGCACTACCGCCTGGTGCTGATCACCAAGGGCGACCTGCTGCACCAGGAACAGAAGCTGGCGGCCTCGGGCCTGGGCGACCTTTTCGCCGCCGTGGAGATCGTCAGCGAGAAGGACGCCTCGACCTATGTCCGGGTGTTCGAGCGCCACGGCACCGGCGCGGCCGAGGCGGTGATGGTCGGCAACTCCCTACGTTCCGACATCCTGCCCGCCCTCGAGGCAGGAGCCTGGGCCGCCTACGTCCCCTACCACATCACCTGGGCCCACGAGGTGGCCGAGGCTCCAGAGGTGCATGATCGCTATGCGCAACTGGGGAGCATTTCCGAACTGCCGGCGTGGGTGCGGGGGCTGGGTTAGATGGGTGTAGCGGACTGCCCGGGTCGGGTTGTGGAAGCCTGGAGCGTTCAACGGTTCACTTGAACCGCCGATCGCTCAAGACCC
This sequence comes from Phenylobacterium deserti, assembly GCA_943332615.1. Classification (GTDB taxonomy): domain Bacteria; phylum Pseudomonadota; class Alphaproteobacteria; order Caulobacterales; family Caulobacteraceae; genus Phenylobacterium; species Phenylobacterium deserti_C. Next base: position 93,772 of record CALQQB010000005.1, on the reverse strand, counting down.
TTGCCTAGAAATAGACCCTTCGTCGCGCTGATCCTGAACCAACTTCGGCGACGAATGGTCTAGGACCGCAACGGAAGCCAGCCCTGCTCTCTCCCTGCGGCGGCCTCTTCGGCCAGGAGGGTCATGAGGGTTTGTCGACGGGTGGCGTCTGGCGTCTCCCGCAGCAGCCGATTGTAGTTCTCCACGTTTTGGTGGTGGATGAACTTGCCGAACGACTTTTCCATGCTCAACCCCTCAGCGCCCGCAGGTCACTGAATTCGCAACGCGCCGCAGGGGTCTTTCGATCCACCCCTCCTGCGTTGGGTTGCGGCGCGGGCCTATCGCATAGGGCGTTCCGAGCGCCGTGCACGGCCGTCGGCGACCGGCTCTACCTACTTCGCCACACACACCCAGATCACATGCCTTGGCCCCTTGCCCGACGGGCTGGCCCCCACGCGGTGCTCCTCGACGGCGAAGCCGCTGCGGCGCAGGCGGCTGGCGAACGGCGCGTCGGGGCCGGCGGACCAGACCGCCAGGATGCCGCCCGTGCGGATCGCGCGGCGGGTGAGGGAGAGGCCGGGCATATTGTACAGATCATCGTTCATATCGCGGCCCAGCGCATCGGGGCCGTTGTCGACGTCCATCAGGATGAGGTCGTAGGGCGGGTTGGCGGCGCGCAGCAGATCGACGACGTCGGTCCGGATGACCTTGGCGCGCGGGTCGGCGAGACTGTCGCCGTACAGGCCAGCCAGCGGGCCGCGGGCCCAGGCGATCACCTCGGGGACCAGTTCGGCGACGGTGATCTTGGCGTCCTTGGGCAGGGCGGCTAGGGCCGCGCGCAGGGTGAAGCCCATGCCCAGGCCGCCGATCAGCATGCGCGGCGCCTTGGGCGGGCCGCCGGCCAGCTTGGCCCAGGCGAGATTGGCCAAGGCCATCTCCGAGCCGTAGAGGCGGCTGTTCATCAGCTCGATCACGCCGGACATGATCGAGTAGTCCTGGCCGCGCTGCATGAGCTTGAGCTGGCCGCCGCCGGGGATCTGGGCGGTGTCGAGATGGATCCAAGGGTTCATGGGTGTCCCATAGACGCTTCACTCCCGTGGCGTCATCCACGCTAAGCTGCCGCGAACAATTGCGACCCACAACACTTGCGACCCACGAGGACACGATCATGGCCGACTTCGGCGCCGACACCGAGCTGGAAGGTTTCCGTCAGGAAGCCCGCACCTGGCTGGAGGCCAATTTCCCGGCCGCGCTGAAGGGCAAGGCGCACCTGGCCAGCGGCGAGGTGCGGCTGAACGATCCGGACCTGATGGTCTGGCGCAAGGCCATCGGCGCCAAGGGCTGGGCCACGCCCATGTGGCCGGCGGAGTACGGCGGTGGCGGGCTCTCCAACGCCCAGGCCCGGGTGCTGCAGCAGGAGATGGGCCGCATCGGCGCCTTCAACCCACTGATGTTCGGCATGGGCATCACCATGATCGGCCCGACGATCATGGACTACGGCACCGAAGAGCAGAAGAAGAAACACCTGCCCCCGATCGTGCGCGGCGATGTGCAGTGGTGTGTCGGCTATTCCGAGCCCAACGCTGGGTCGGACCTGGCGTCGTTGCAGACCAAGGCCGTGGACAACGGCGACGGCTGGACCATCGACGGGTCGAAAATCTGGACGAGCGGGGCGCAGTATTCGGACTGGTGCGGGGCGTTGGTGCGGACCGACCCCTCGGCGAAGAAGCACGAGGGCATCTCCTTCATGCTGATCGACATGCACCAGCCGGAGATCGACGTGCGGCCGATCCCGCTGATCGCCGGGGCGTCTCCGTTCTGCGAGACCTTCTTCACCGAGGCCAAGGTGCCGCGCGACGCCTTGCTGGGGCAGCTGAATGTGGGCTGGACGGTGGGCAAGCGCCTGCTGCAGCACGAGCGGGCCAGCCAGACCGGGGCCGGCGGCATGGGCGGGCGGCAGACGCCGCTGCAGGATATCGCCAAGACCTATGTCGGCGTCGACGAGCACGGGCGACTGGCGGACACCGACCTGCGGACGCGGCTGTCGAAACACCTGATGGACGCCAGGGTCCACGGGCTGACGCTGGCCCGGGCGGTCGCGGAGGCCAAGGGCAGCAACAACCCCGGCAGCGCCGCCTCGGTGCTGAAGAATTCGGCGACCTCGGTGGCCCAGACCCGGGCGGAGCTGACCCTGGAAATCTATGGCCAGCAGGGCCTGGGCTGGGAGGGCGAGGCGTTCGCAGCCGAGGAGCTGGAGACGGTGCGCGGCTGGCTGTTCGGCAAGGCGATGTCGATCTACGGTGGCTCGTCGGAGATTCAGAACAACATCATCTCCAAGCGGATCCTGGGGTTGCCGGACACGACGCAGTCGAGCTGAGGGTTCGGCGCGCCACGGCGGCAATGTGGGGCCCGCTCAGGTCTCGCTGAGCGCGCGGCAGGCGAAGGCCATACGGAACGCGCCCACCGAGCCGGGGTCGGGTTTGGCCCAGGGCGTGGGGATGAACTTCGGCGACTTCCACGACTTGCCTGTGAGCGCCGGGGCGTCGTGGTAGGTTTCGTCCACCACCCGGGTCAGGTTCCGTTTGCAGTCGAACTCGCCCAGGCTGCGCACAGAGCGGAAGGTGAAGCCGTCCCGGTCGCGGGGGGCGGCGCTGTCGTAGGCCGTCCAGACACGACGCAGCCCGGCCGCCGCCTTTTCCGCCACGCGCATGTAGACGTAGACGTCCTCGCTGCCGGTCACCAGTGTCCAGCCGGCCTTCTCCATGGCGGTGGGCGGCAGGGGCGTTACGGTCGGCGCGGCGGTTGCGGGAGCGGCGAACAGCGCGGCGGTGAGCAGCGCGGGGATCAGGAACGGTCGCATCATCGCCCGCATGAACACCCCGGAGGCCACCCGGGTCCAGCCCTCTTGCACGGCTTCTGCACATGAACGGCGCCTGACGGCCAAGCTCAGGCCACGCTCAGCGGCGATAGATCATCCTTCAGCCACGGTCGGACAGGCGTCCGGCCCTGGATCAAGCGAAGGTCAAGATGTTTCGTTCTGTCGATTGGATGCTCCTGGACCCCACGGCCGCCGAGCCGGTGGCGGTGGGCGACCTGCTCTCCGTGGACGCCGGCGGCATGCCGATCTACCGCGTCACCAAGGTGGCGGCGGGCCACGTCTGGGTCGGCGGCGAGCGTGACCCGGCCGAGCGCGAGATGCCGCTGGAGGTGTTCCGGTGGCGCGGGGCCAGCGTGGGGCAGGCTGCGGCCTAACGCCCCTTCGCCGCCGTGCGGGCCGCATTGATGAAGGCCGCCCGCGCCATAGAAAGCTCCCGTCCCGTTGCGGCCGGCCAGGCCGAGTTCACGACCACGATGACCCGATCGTCGCGGAAGGTGCTGATCGACTGGCCAAAGATGCCGACGGCTTCGTAGGCGCCATTGGGGCGCATCCACCAGAAGTAGCCGTATCCGGCGGGTATGTTGCTGGTGGTCTGGGCAGTGGTGGCCTGGCCGATCCACCAGGGCGGAATCACCTGCTTGCCGCCCGCCCTGCCGCCATCGAGGATGAACTGGCCGACGCGGCCGTAGTCGCGCAGCGTCATGGAGATGCAGCAGCCGCCGCGCTCCTGATCGCCCGAATCGGTCATCCAGATGGCGTCCTGCTCCATGCCGTAGGATTTCCAAAGCTTCTCCGAGGCATAGGCCGCCAGGGTCTTGCCCGTAGCCTTGGAGACCAGGACGCCGACCAGGTCGGTCTCGCCGGTGTTGTAGTTGAAGATCGCGCCGGGCGGGTTGGCGCGGGGCAGCTTGCGCAGGTAGCTGACCATCGGGTTGATCCCGGGCTCGGTCACCGAGCCGCCGGCCAGGGCCACGTCGGAATTGGGATCGACGTAGTCCTCGTTCCACTTCACGCCGGAGCTCATCATCAGCATCTGGCGGACGCTGACGCCCTCGTAGGCCGAGCCCTTCAGGTCGGGAATGTAGCGGGTGACCGGGTCGTTGATGTCCTTGATGTAGCCGTCCTGGATGGCCGCGCCGACCAGGGTGGAGGTGACCGACTTGGCGACCGAGAAGGAGGTCCAGCGGTCGGTGGGTTTCCGCCCCAGGGCATATTTCTCGAGGAGTATCTTGCCGTCCTTGAGCACCAGGACGCCGGAGACACGGTATGCGGCCATGTACTGGTCCACTGTCCAGGTCTTGCCGTCGTAGGTGAAGGTGGGGTCGATCTGGCGGGGCGCGACGGGCAGCGGATGAACCGCCTTGCCTCTCCGGATCGTGTGGGTCTTGAAGATCGTCTCGATGGTGCGGTAGCCGGTCGCCTGCTGCTCGGCCTTCCATGTCAGGATCGAGGCGATCCCGGCGTGAGAGCCCGGGTCTAGGGGAACCTGAGCCTGGGCTGCGGCGGCGAGCACCGCGAGCGCTGCTGCCAGCCCAAATACCTTGCGCATGTTCATCCTCCCGAGAGTTCGCCGCGACGCTACAGTCGTATGCCGGTCAGTAAAAGCGTCGCAAGTGGACCGGACTAGCCGCTGCCCGTTCCGCCAGCAGCGCCCTTTCCAGGGCGGTCTCACCACCGCGGCGGGCGGCGGCGATCAGGGTGAGGTCGAGGACGTCGCGCTGGGCGTGGCTGCCGCCGAAGCGGGCCGCGTCGTTGCGGACGCCGCGCAGCAGGTCGATGGCCTCGGCGTCGCGGCCGCGGCCGAAGGCCAGGATCGCCCGGGCTGCCGGCAGCCCGATGTCGCGGGTGACAGCGGCGTTATCGCCAGGGCCTTCCACGGCGATCGCCATGGCGCTCAGCGCAGCTTCCGCTTCGGCGTCGCGCCCCGCGCCAACCAGGGCCATCGTCGCGTGCATGTCGTCGAAAGCAGAGAGACCGCGGGGCTGGGCGGCATAGGCCTCGGCGAGGGATCGCCAGCGGACGCCGACGTCGACGCCGCGCAGCGCCAGCCGCCAGAGCAGGGCGGCGGCGTCGTCCATGTCGAAGGGCATGGTGGAGGCTTCGCCGTAGATCGGGCCGTCGTAGAGCGCCAGGACCTGGTCGATCTGGTCCAGGCCCAGGTGGAAGAGGGCCAGGTGCCAGGCGTTGTGGATGGCGAAGAAGCTGTCGCCGCTCCAGGCTCCGGGATTGCCGCGCATCCAGGCGACGCCCTCAGCGCGTCGGTCCTGCATTTCGTACACATGGGCGACAGCGTGCTGCGCCCAGCCGTTGCGCGGCTCCAGTTCGAGGGCGCGGCGGCCGGCAGCTTCGGCGCGGTCGTAGTCGCCGGTCTCCTCCAGGCCGAAGGCGTGCATGGCCAGCAGCGCATGGTGGTTCGGCATGCCCTCGGACCAGGCCGGCAGCGACCGGGCGATGCGGTCGCGCAGCATGCGCGCGTCGCCAATGAGGAAGTCGACCAGCTGGCCGGCCTGCAGCGCCACGAGGTCGCAGGGGTGGTCGATGGCGATGTCTTCGAGGATGCGGCCGGCGGCGCGGGTTCGCCCGCCCAGCAGGGCTTCGGCGGCGGCGCGGTGAGCCTGTTCGCGGGGGGCGGCGGGCAGGTCGCGGGCGGCGGCCAGGGCGGCCTGACCCATGGCCTGGGTGGGCGGGTCGGTCCCGACGCCGGTCATGTAGGCCTGCAGCAGGTGGGCCATGACGAACTCCGGGCTGTCGGCCAGCGCCCGGGAGAGATGCTTCATCGGCTGGCCGCCATAGCGGTGGTAGGCGTCGAGGGCTTGCTGGTAGTGCCCGGCGGCGGCAGGGCTCGCGCCGCTGAGCGCGTGGCCGTGGATATCCTTCACCATCATTCCGCCGTCCTTCCTGCTGGTCGCCGCCAAGTTCTAGCACCGATGCTTTTCAAGCGTGGCGGCGAACGTTAGGGCAGGGCCATGACGGAGTTCGATTTCGACGGGGTGGTCGTGGGGGCGGGGGTCGTGGGGCTGGCCTGCGGCCATGCGCTCAGCAAACGCGGCCTGGTCGTGGCGGTGCTGGAGCGCGACGTAGCCATCGGCCAGGGCGTCTCGTCGCGCAATTCCGAGGTGATCCACGGCGGGCTCTATTATCCGACGGGGTCCTTGAAAGCGCGGCTGTGCGTCGAGGGGCGGCGGCGGATGTACGCCTTCTGCGACAGCCACCATGTGGAGTACGACCGCTGCGGCAAGCTGGTGGTGGCCGAGGAAGCCGACCAGGTCGAACGGCTGGAGGCCATCTACCAGCAGGCGCTGGTCAACGACGTCGAGGGGATGGAGCGGCTGACCAAGGCGCAGGCGCTGGCGCTGGAGCCGGAGCTGCGCTGCGAAGGCGCGCTGCTGTCGTCGGAGAGCGGGGTTCTGGAAAGCCACGCCTTCATGCTCGCCCTGCAGGGGGAGATCGAGGCGGCGGGCGGCGCGGTGGTGCTGGCGACGCCGTTCGAAGGTGCGACGCCTCTGGAGGGCGGCGGGTTCGAGGTGCGGGCCGGCGGGGCGGAGCCCACGGTGCTGACCTGCCGCTATCTGGTCACTGCGCCGGGGTTGTCGGCGCAGGGCGTGGCCGGGGTGATCGAGGGGTTTCCGGCGGCGCTGATCCCCAGGGGCCACTACGGCAAGGGCATGTACTTCCGCCTGACCGGCAAGGCCCCGTTCCGCCGGCTGATCTATCCGCCGCCGATCCCGGGTGCGCTGGGCACCCACTACCGCCGCGACCTGGGCGGGCAGGCGGTGTTCGGACCGGACCTGACGTTCGTGGACGCGCCGGAGTACACGGTCGATCCGGCGGCGGCCGACGAGTTCTATCGCTACATCCGCGGCTTCTGGCCGGGCCTGCCGGACGGATCGCTAAGCCCGGACTACGCCGGCGTGCGGCCAAAGCTGCACGGCCCCGGCGAACCGCAGCCTGATTTCCGCCTGGACGGGGAGGGCCTGCATGGGCTGCCGGGCCTGATGGCCCTGTTCGGGATCGAGAGCCCCGGACTCACCTCGTCGCTGGCGATCGGGGATGAGGTGGCGGGGCGGTTGGGGCTTTAGTTCCCTTGGGGCAGGGCGTCCAAGTCAGCGCCAACAGAGGAACCCCAATGAAGAACCGCATCACCGATCTGCTCGGCGTGAAGTACCCCATCGTGCAGGCCCCCATGGGCTATATCGCGCGGTCGCAGCTGGCCAGCGCGGTGTCGAACGCCGGTGGTCTGGGGATCATCGAGACCTCTTCAGGCCGCCTCGACGAGGTGCGCGAGGAGGTGAAGAAGATGAAGACCCTCACCGACAAGCCGTGGGGGATCAATGTGGCGCAGGCCTTCGTGCGCGACCCCGACATCGTCAGCTTCGTGGCAGACCAGGGGGTCAAGTTCGTCACCACCTCAGCGGGCGATCCGAACCGTTATTGCGACGCGCTGAAGAGCAAGGGGCTGACGGTGTTCCACGTGGTGCCGTCGCTGGCGGCGGCGATGAAGGCCATCGACGCGGGCGTGGACGGGCTGGTGGTCGAGGGCGGCGAGGGCGGCGGGTTCAAGAACGGCCGCGACGTCGCGACTATGGTGCTGCTGCCGCTGGTCTGCTCGAAAGTGAAGGTGCCGGTGATCGCGGCGGGCGGGATCACCGACGGGCGATCCATGGCGGCGGCCTTCGCCCTGGGGGCCGAGGGGGTGCAGATGGGCACGCGCATGGTCTCCGCCGCCGAGAGCCCGGTCCACCAGAACTGGAAGGACATGATCGTCGGCGCCAAGGAGACGGACACCGTCTTCCTCAACCGCCACGGGCCGGGGCCGGCGCTGCGGGCGCTCAGGACCGAGAAGACCACGCGGTTCGAGCTGGAGCCGCCGCCGAACATCATGGCCGAGATGGGCAATGCGCTGGCGCTCTACTTCGGCGGCGACATGGAGGCGGCGATCGCGCTGTCGGGCCAGGTGGCGGGGCGAATCGAGTCCGTGAAGCCGGTCGCCGAGATCATCGCCGAGACGATCGCCGAGTTCGAGGAGGTGATGGCCGACCTCGGCGCGCGGTATGGGCGGGTCGTCCACCCGGCTTGACGTCGCTACGGCAGCTTCGCCAGCCAGGTCAGGACTTCAGTTTCCAGGCGGATGCGGGCGGAATTCCAGCCCTGGTCGGTGGCGGCGTGGATGATCGCCACCCGCCCGCCGCGCTGCTTCACGTCCATGAACAGGGCCTCGCCCATGGGCCCCAGCCCGTCGTCGGAGGTGAGGATCAGCAGCGGCTTCCTCGCCAGGCCGGGCGCAGCGGCGGCGAAGCTGGCGTCGGCGAGGGTGGTCATCTCCTGGGCCATGCTCTGTGGGGTCACGCCTGCCAGGGTCTCCATGTTGCTGCGAGCGGTGTTCAGGCGTTGGGCCTCCGGCGCCAGGGCCAAGGCGCCCATGTTGGCGGCGGAGATCATGACCGCGCCTGCCAGGTCGGGGTCGCTGCCGCCGGTCATGGCGGTGACCCAGCCGCCCATGGAGTGGCCCATGACCACCAGCTTCGTCGTCTCGACCTGCAGCTTGCCGGCGTTGGCGCGGACATAGGCCAGCGTCGCCTTGGCGTCGGCCAGGTTGCCGCGGAAGCTGAAGGTCCCAGGGCTGCCCCAGGAGCCGCGATAGTTGATCGTGATCACGTTCCAGCCGGCGCGGCGGATCGCCTGGGCAAGGTCGAGGTTCTTCTCGTTGCCCGGCAGGCCGTGGAACAGCACCACGGTCGGGGGGGCGCCGGCGCCCACGGCCAGGTAGGCGATGCCGTTGATCTCGACGCCGCTGGAGGGGATGTGCAGCACCTCCATCCGGGCGGGGTGGGCGGTATCGACAGGCGGGTCGGTGAAGATCGCCGCCGGGGGCAGGGCAGCCTGGGCCAGGCCCGCCGCGGGGGTGAGGGCCAGGGCGGCAGCCAGCATCCAAGCCTTCATCCGATGTCTCCCAGGATGGTCTTCAGCGCCGCGCCCGGTTGGGCGCCTTCCAGGTGGATGAGTGACCAGACCGCGAAGAACAGCAAGGGCCAGCGGCGGCCGTCGGTGGCCATCCGGGCCGGGGCTTCGTCGCCGACCACCTGGCGGACGGCCTGGATCTGGCTGAGGCGCGCGGCGATGTCTGCGGCGCGGGGCGCAATCCAGGTGTCGACCGGCACGGTGAAGCCCTGCTTCTTCGCCCAGGGCTGCGCGGCGGGACAGGCGCGCTCCAGCCACTTGCGCAGCAGCCACTTGCCGTGGCCGCCGCGCACCTTGAACCGGTCGGGCAGGTTGAAGGCGAAGGTGGCGACCTCGCGGTCGAGGAAGGGTGTACGACCCTCCAGCCCGTGGGCCATCAGGCAGCGGTCCAGCTTCAGCAGCAGGTCGTTGGGCAGCCAGGTGACGATGTCGGCCCATTGTGCGGCCTGCAGGGCGGTAAGCCCGCGCGGAGCGCGGGCGGCCTCACGCCAAGCGGCGAGGGTAGCCGGGGAGGTTCCGCGCGGCTCGGCCGGTCGGCCGCCCAGCCAGGTGGGGCGCAGCGCGCGGCGGTAGCGGCCGTACCCGGCGAACAGCTCGTCGCCGCCTTCGCCGGTGAGCACGACGGTGAGCGTCCCCTTGGCCGCCTCGGCCAGCTTATAGGTGGGCAGGATGGCGTAGTCGGCGGTCGGGTCGTCCAGCGCCCAGGCGACCTGCGGCAGGATGCGCCAAAAGTCTTCCTCGTCGAAGGCGATCTCGCGCCAGTCGAGCTTGAGGGTGGTGGCGACCGCCTCGGCGGCGGCGCGTTCATCTGTCGCCCCAGGGGCGTCGAAGCCGCAGGTAAAGGCGGTGACCGGGCGTTCGTTGAGGCGCGCCATCAGGGTGGCGATCGCGGCGGAGTCGATGCCGCCGGAAAGGAACAGCCCGTAGGGAACGTCGGACCGCTGGTGGACGCGGACGCTGTCTTCGAGGACAGCGTCGAGCTGAGCGAGGAGCTGTTGTTCCTCCCCTGCTTTGCTGGGGAGGAACCGGATCGGCGCTTTCCGATGGCTGGACACGATCTGTCCGCCGCGCACCTCCACCGTCTCGCCCGGCGCTAGGCGGCGGAGGCCCTGGAACAGGGTGCGTTCGCCCAGCACATAGTGCAGGTCGAGCAGTTCGCGGGCCGCATCCTCGTCGAGCACGGGCGCCATCATCCCGGCGGCGAAGAAGGCGCGGGGTTCTGAGGCGAAGGCCAAGCCTCCGTCCTCCTGCCCTGCTCCGGGCTGCATGATGTAGAGCGGCTTGATGCCGAAGGGGTCGCGGGCGAGGAAGGTGCGGCCGTCCGGGGCGACAAGGCACAGAGCGAACATGCCGCGCAGGCGCGAGATCGCGGCGTCACCTTCGCGGGCGGCGAGGTTCAGGAACGGTTCGAAGTCTGAGCCGGTGGCGAGCGCGCTCTGGAGGCCGAACTCGGCGGCCAGCTCGAGGTAGTTGTAGAGTTCGCCATTGCCGACGACCGTGGCGCCGGCCGCGCGCAGAGGCTGCCAGCCGCCGGTCAGGTCGAGGATCGACAGGCGAGCGTGGGCGAGGTGGGCGTTTGGACCCGCGTCCTCGATCCGGACGCCGTCCGGGCCCCGGTGCCGCAAAGCGGCGATCATCGGGCCGACCACGCGGGCGTCATCGCCCAGCAGCCCCGCGATGCCACACATTCACGCCGCTCCGTAGTCGGCGAACAGCGCCTTCCATTGCGCCACCACGGCGGCCTCGGAGAATTCCGCCTCGACATGGCGCGCGCCGGCCGCGGCGAGGCGGGCGCGCAGCGCGGGGTCGGCCAGCAGGCGGTGCACGCCGGCGGCCAGGGCGTCGGCGTCGTCCACCGGGACCAACAGGCCGTCCTCGCCGTCGCGAATCAGGGCGGCAGGGCCTTGGGCCGCGGCGGCGATCACCGGCAGGCCGTGGGCCCAGGCCTGGATGATGACATTGCCCAACGGCTCGTAGCGGGAGGGAAAGACGCAGACGTCCGCTGTCCGGTAGAGCGCCGAGGCGTCGGTGCGCCAGCCCAGGAAGCGGACCCGCTCGGCGACGCCGAGGGCCTCGGCCAGCCCCTTCAGCTTGGCCTCCTGCGGCCCGACGCCGGCGATCCACAGGTACGCCCCTGGCAGCTGGGCCAGGGCCTGGAGGCTGATATCGTGGGCCTTGGCCTCGTGCAGCCGGCCCATGGCCAGCAGCAGGGGCGCGTCCGGCGGGGTCGCCAGCGTGGCGCGGTCGATGGGCGACGCGTTCGGCGGCACAGCGGCGAAGTTGGGGATGCAGGCGACCCGGCCGGCGGGCCAGCCCTGGCCGACGATCCATTCTGCGATATCCTCGGTATTGGCGACCAGGTGGTCGAAGCCCTTGTAGTATTTCAGGCTGTAGTAGCCGCCCAGCCGGCCGATCCGCGCCCACGGGCCGCGCGGGGTGTGGCGGGCGGCGCGGTTCATCCAGGCCAGCGCCACCTTCGTCCGCTGGAGGCTGGCGAATCCGGCGGCGGCGGGTCGGGTCAGGATGTCGATCGGGCCGCCGAAGCGCAGCACCCGCACCGGCAGGCCGGCGCGCTTCAGCCGCGCCTCGCGCCCGGCGTTGCCACGTATGGCCGCGGCCTGCGGCAGGTGCGCGCGGTTCAGGGCCTTGAGCAGGTCCACGAAGTAGGTCTCCGCCCCGCCTTCGCCAGCCGTTCCCAGAAGGTGCAGGACGCTCATCGTAGCCGCTAGCCTAGCGACTGATTGTCCATCGCCCAAGCGCTTGAAGCGTGACGGCCTTACCCCTATAAACCGCGCCTCGCGCGTGGGGCCCGCCGCGGCTGGGTAGCTCAGCTGGTTAGAGCGGTGGATTCATAACCCACAGGTCGACGGTTCAAGTCCGTCTCCAGCCACCACGGACCCCACGCGCGACGATCCGCGGTTCAGGCGCCGCCCGCCTCAAATTCGCGGCGCTGGCGGGCTGTTCACATGCAACATGACGTCATAGCCCTGGGCCTCGGCCTTGTGGGCGGCGCGGCTGGCGGCCATCACGGCGGCATCGAGTGAGGAATAGGGGCCGAACGATTTGTCGTTCAGACCCACCTTCCAGACCCCATCGACTAGATTCACCGAATACTCGATCTGCGGCATGGCGCTCCCTCGCCTGAATTGTCGGGTTGTATTCGTAGAGGACTCGTTAATGGCTGGCGCAGGGTGGGCATCTGGCACGCGCTTTGTTGCGTAACCCAACAGGTGGACCAGAACGGGACGCCGTTCGATGGAGAGACGCTGATGGCGACTTCCGTTGTTGTAGCCCGCACCAAGCCGGACGGGCTCGAGTACCTGGCCGACAGCGCCAGGGTGGTATGGACCGACGCATCCCAGGCGGCCGCACAGTTCAGCAACGTCCGCGAGGCGACCCGCGCGGCCATGCGGCTTCCCAGCCGGATGCGCGCCTTCGCCCTGCCGGTCGGAGCCTAAGTCACAGCCTCGCCCCACTCGACCCAGCCGGCGATCCGTGGGGAGTTGGGAATGTACATGCTGTCGCGCCACGCGACCTTGAACCCGGCGGCCTCGATGGATGTGGTCACGGGCCGGGTGAGGTGACAGCCGCCCGCGATGGCCTTCCACCCCGGCTCGATCCGCCGTTGCCACTTCGCCACACCGGGGTCTGGGGCGAGGCCGTGCTCGCAAAAGAGAAACCGTCCGCCGGGCTTCAGCACGCGGCGGGCCTCGGCGAGCGCCAGGGCCGGGGTGTGGACCGAGCAGAGCGTGAAGGTGCAGACCACGCAGTCGAAACCGCCGTCCTCGAACGGCAGGGCCTCGGCGGTCCCGTCCTCGACCGTCAAGGCCAGGCGCGGATCGCGCGGCGCGGCCAGGGCGATAGCGCGCAGCTCGGCCGCCGGATCGACGCCGGTGACGCTGGTCACCTTCTCGGCGTCGTAGAAGCTGAGGTTCAGGCCCATTCCGATGCCCAACTCCAGCACCCGGCCCTCGGCTTGCGGCACGACCTTGGCGCGCTGCTTCATGATCGGCGGCGCGGAGCAGGCGCACTTCAGGAGGCGCGGCAGGATGAAGCGGTCGTAGAGAGAAGCCATGGCGTCACCCTGGCGCAAGCGCGCGGCGCCGGCTAGCGGCGTTCGTAGACCCTCGGGGCGGGCCAAAGGGAGATGGGACCCAGGGTGGTGCGGCCCGCCTCGAAGTAGAGCGGGGCGCGGGCGACGTCGTCCTTGCCCTGCCGCGCCGCCACGACCGCGGCGGCCGCGCCGATCTGCGGCTGAGCGGCCAGGCCGGCGGCTTCCAGGGCGTCAAAGGCGCGAGGGGCTTGGCGAAGGGTGAGGTCCAGGCGGCCCTTCACCCGGCCATCGGTATCGACGCCGAGCTCTCCGCCGGTCACCCCGATCAGCGCGTCGCCGGCCGTCAGGCCGGCGCGCGGCACCCGGGCCACGCCGCCGGCGTCCGACCAGGCGCGAACCGCCTCGGCCCAGGACGAACCGCGCAGGGCGCTGATCTTCGAGAGCCGCATGTCCCATTGCAGGGCCACGGGCTTGTCGGCGGCCAGACGGCCGAGCAGGCCGGGAAGCTGCGCCTTGCCGCCCTCGACGGAGACCCAGACGCCGGCCTCGTCGCCGACCGCGGCGGGGGCGCGACGCAGGTGGATCTCCACCCGCTCGGCAGCCGAGAGGCCGAAGAGGTTAGCGCCCGCGGCTGGCTGGAAGGTTAGGCCCGCGCCTTCGAACGAGAAGCTGGGCGGGGCGCTGGTCAGGTGGGTGAGGCTGGCGCGGACCAGCCGACCCTGCACCCGCACCGGCCCGCCGACGGGCCGCACGAAGGTCAGGCCCTGGGGCGCGGCGATGATCCAGCTGGTGGGGGCATGCATGAAGGCCTGGCCCTCGAGGGTCGGCGCCTCCAGCCCCCAGCCCGAGCGGTCGCGCAGGCGCGGCTCGGTGAGGGTAACGTTCAGTCGGAAGGGGTAGCCGCCGACCACGCGCTCGCGCCAGCTCAGCTCGTAGCCGGCCTTGCGCAGGCCTTGCGCGCCCGCATCGATTCGCCGGACGGCCTCGCCCCTGGCCCAGATCCAGACCGCGCTCCAGCCGATCATGAAGATGAACAGCAGCGCGAAGGGGCCGTAGAGGGGCCATCGGCTCAGTTTACGGGGCGGGGTCGGATCGGGCAGAGACATGTTCGACTGTGAGGGGCGGATGGCGCAGGATCGTTGGGTGTTCGGCTACGGATCGTTGATGTGGCGGCCGGGATTTCCATTCACGGAGCGGCGCGCCGCCACCCTACACGGCCGCCGCCGGGCCTTCTGCATCTATTCGGTCCATCACCGAGGCACCTATGAGCGGCCCGGGCTGGTGCTGGGACTGGCGCCGGGTGGGGCCTGCCGAGGCGCAGCCTATCGCGTCGATGAAGCGGACTGGGCCGAGGTCTACGCCTACCTGCTGGAGCGCGAGCAGCCGACTGAGACCTATATCGAGGCCCGCCGGTTCGTCCGGCTGGCCGATGGGCGCCGCGTCGAGGCGCTGTGCTTCCTGTCGGACGTGCTGCACGCCCAGTGGGCCGGGGCGCTCACCCTGGACCGGCAGGCCGAATTGATCGCCGGGGCCGCGGGGCTGTCGGGCCGGAACGTCGACTACCTCCGCGACCTGGTGGCGCACCTGCGGGAAATGGGCGTTCGGGATGTCGGGATGGAGAAGCTGCTGGGGATGGTCGGGGCTGAGTGATGTTCCCTCCCGGACCGGTCAGGCTCGCGCCTAGAGCCCCAGCAGCTCATTCGACTTCGCCTCGATGCGCTCTTCCAGCAGCCGCATGAACTCGGCACGCTTCAGGCCGGGCTGGATGGGTTCCAGATATTCGAAGACGATGAGACCCGGGTGGCGGATGAAGCCGTGGGCGGGCCAGTGGACGCCGGCGTTGGTGGCGACCGGATAGACCGGCACGTTGAGCTCCCGGTAGAGGGCGGCGATGCCGGGCTTGTAGTCGGGCGCGTCGCCGGGGGCCCTGCGGGTGCCTTCCGGGAAGATCACCACCTGGGCGCCGTGCTTGAAGAGGGCCGTGCCCTCCCGGATCACCTGGCGCATGGTCTTTGAGCCGCCGCTGCGGTCGATGACGATCGCCCCCACTTTCCGCGCATACCAGCCGAACCAGGGAATCCAGGCCAGTTCCTGCTTCATCACGAAGGCCGAGGCCGGCAGCCAGGTGAATTGAGCGAAGACGTCCAGCATGCACTGGTGCTTGGGCGCCACCAGGGCCGCGCCGGTCGGGATGTACTGCTGGCCGCGCACCTCGACCCGAATGCCGCAGATCGCCAGCAGGCCGATCACGCCGCGGCCCCACATGTGGAACATGCCAAACGTCCATCGGCGCGGGCCGAACAGCAGGGGCGTGCAGCTGATCGAGACGGCGGCGGTCCACAGGTAGAACAGGGCCACGTAGGTCAGGGAGCGGATGGCGGTCACGTGGCTTGGTTCCCCATGGGGCTGGTCGGTTTGGCGGCGGGCGCCGTGCGCGGGCCCAGCCCCAGGACGCCTTCGCGGCCGAGGATCGCCAGATACTTGCAATACTCCATCACCATCAACCGCGCCGCGGAGGGGTCTCGCCACCAGTGGCGGTCCTTCAGCGCCGGTGTCGGGACCGCGAACGTCTCGGCCGTCACGCCCGAGCCTCGCAGCACGGCGTTGAGCTCCAGCATCGCGCGCGGCATGTGGTAGTCGGCGGTGACCACGATCAGGTGGTCGTAGCGCATCGCCCGGGCCCAGCCGGCGGTCTCCCGTGCATTGCCGACCGTGTCGGCGGCGGTGAAGCCCAGGTCCACGCAGCAGTCGTAGAGCCGGCGCACGGCGCGCGAGACGTGGCGGATGTCCTCGCGACTGGCCTTGGGGTTGACGCCGGAGACCAGCACGCGGCGACCGTAGCCGTCCTCCAGCAGGCTGATGGCGGCGGCGATGCGCTGGTTGGAGCCGACGCCGGTGAGCGCCACGATGCCCTGGGCGGGGGAGGGGGCGCGGGCCGGCGTCTGCTGCTGCACCCTTCCCGCAAAGGCCAGGAGGCCGCAGAACCAGATCAGCGCCACGACCAGGAAGGCGGCGACAGACTTCATTACAGGTCTTGTATCAGCCTCCGCGCCGTCAGGCGCGCGGCGACCACGGCGACGATCGCGGCCAGCAGGGGGCAGGGCAGGACCGCCAGCAGGTCCAGCCAGGCGATCGGCAGGGCCGGCGTAATCCCAGCCCCGCCGCCGATCAGCCGCAGCAGGGCGCCGGTGAGCGCGGCGGCGATGGCGCCCAGCGCGCCGGAGATCGCCGCGACGCGGGCGAAGCGCAGTTCGAACAGGTTGGCGATCTGGTTGTCCTCGGCCCCCGCCAGGTGCAGCACCTGGACCACGTCGCGCCGGGCGGCCAGGCCGGCGCGGGTGGCGAAGGCGACCACGGCGGCCGCGGCCAGCGCGATCAGCAGGAAGATCGACGCGCCGCTGAGGCGCACCACGCCAGCGGCGCGGCGGATGTCCTTGATCCAAATCTGGTGGTCATCGACCACCGCGTCCACGCCCTGGGCCTTCAATGCCTCCTGCAGGACGGTGGCGGTGGCGGGGCGCTTGCGGTCGAGGCTGACGGCCACCAGCCGCGGCACCGGCAGGTCCTCCAGGTCGGTCACGTCGCCCAGCCAGGGTCGGATCAGGTCGTAAGCCTTCTCCTTCTCCAGCGCGCGGGCCTCGGAGACGCCAGGGACGCCCGCCAGGGTCTCGGCGGCGCGGGCGGCGGCGGCGTCGGGGGTCTCGCCGCCACGGGCGCGGACGATAACCGTCGCCTCGCCCTTCAGCTGGCCCGACCAGCCGTGGGCGGCGCGGTCGCCGGCGATGACGCCCAGCGCGGTCAGGCAGGCGAGAAAACACAGCACCGCGATCGCGAAGATCAGCGCCGGGTCGCGGACGTCGCGCTCGGGCAGGAAGGCGGCCGGCCGCCAGCGGGCCGGGTCAAAGGGCTCAGACACGGCCTGCCCCCCCGTTCTGCGGACCTTGCGGCGGAAGGGGCTTCAACTGCCCGCGGTCGAGGTGCAGCACCGGCCGCGACGAGCGCGCCACGAGGTCCTGGTCGTGGGTGGCGATGATCACGGTGGTGCCCAGCCGGTTCAGCTCCACGAACAGGCGATAGATCCTCAGCGCCATCTCGTGATCGACGTTGCCGGTGGGCTCGTCGGCCAGCAGTATCTCAGGGCGGTTCACGACGGCGCGTGCGATGGCCAGCCGCTGTTTCTCACCACCCGCCAGGGTCGGCGGCAGGGCGTTCATGCGGCCACCCAGCCCCACCCAGGTCAGTAGTTCGGCCACGTCGCCGCGATACTCCGACGGCTTGTGGCCGGCGATACGCAGGGGCAGGGCGGCGTTGTCGAAGGCCGACAGGTGGTCCAGCAGCAGCAGGTCCTGGAACACCACCCCGATCCGCCGCCGGGCGCGCGGCAGGTCGCCGGGCGCCATCCGGGCCACGTCCTCGCCGAACAGGCGAACCGTTCCGGCGGACGGCTTGGCGGCGAGATAGATCAGCTTCAGCAGCGAACTTTTTCCGGCGCCGGACGGGCCGGTGATGAAATGGAAAGACCCACGCGGCAGGCTCAGCGAAATGTCGCTCAGCACATCAGGTCCGCGGCCGTATCGCATCGATACGCCAGCGAAACGGAGAATCTCGTCGGCCGAAGGGTCTTCGGCGGCGTCGTTGGCGTTTCTGGACATGAAGGCCGAAATCGGCGACCTCGGAGTGAGGGGGCTGGAGCGTCCGATTCGTCCGTCATGATACTGACCTGCCCAGAGTGCGCCACCAGCTATTTCGTCGAAGACGGGCGTATTCCTTCGCGTGGCCGGACGGTGAAATGTTCGAGCTGCGGCGGGCGCTGGAAAGCGCTGCCGGATGGCGCCGTCGCAGAGGCCTCCGAACCCCGTCCTCCCCCGCCGGTGATGACCCGTGCGGACGCGGCTGTCGATGAGATCGATTTCGTGGTCGGGCCGATCAGGCCCAAGGCCAAGCCCAAGCCCAAGCCCAAACCCAAACCCAAGCCCAAGAGCGGCCGGGGCCTGATCATCGGCGTCGTGGTCGTGGGCGTCGTGGTGCTGGCCGGCGCGGCGGCGGTCGGTTTCCGCCAGAAGCTCGTGGAGCTGGTCCCGGCGGCGGGGGGTCTGTTCGCCGCCATCGGCCTGCCGGTCAACGCGGTCGGCCTGGTGTTCGAGGGCGTGGTCTCCAAGCCGATCCTGGTAGACGGCCGTCCGGTGATGGCGGTCGCCGGCGCGATCCGCAATGTCACCAAGGCGGCGATCGACGCGCCGCCGATACGCATCAGCCTGCGGGACAAGGCGAAGGCGACCCTGATCGCTTACCAACTCAGCATCACCAACCCGCGGGTGCCGCCGGGCGGCGTGCGCCATTTCGCCTGGAACCTGCCGGATCCGCCGGCTGGCGCCTCGGGCCTGGAGATCGGCTTCGCCGCCCACGGCGCGCCCGCTGCGCCGGCTGTCCGTGCGGCGGAGGCCGTTCATGCCACGCCGGCCGCCCATGCCGCGCCGGCCCCGGTCGAGGCCAAGCCGCTTCCCGCAGATTCACCGGACGCCCTGCCGCACCATGAGTGAGCCCGAACCGACCGTGCTGATCTCCGAGGCCGAGGTGGCCCGGCGGATCGAGGCCATCGCCGACCTGATCGCGCCGCGCATCGACGACGAGACCGTGGTGGTCTGCCTGCTGACCGGCGGCCTGTGGTTCGCCGCCGACCTGACCCGGGCGCTGGCGCGGCGAGGCAAGATGGTGCGCTTCGACGCCCTGTGGCTGGCCTCTTACCAGGACGAGCGGAAATCCAGCGGCCGTTGCGAGGTGCGCGCGGATTTGCAGCGTCCGATCGCCGGCCGCAAGGCGCTGGTGGTGGACGATGTGTTCGACACCGGGCTGTCGCTGTCGGAAGCCGCCCGGCTGGTGCGCGACAGCGGAGCCGGCGAGGTGATGACCGCCGTCTTCGCGCGCAAGCCCTGGCCCATCCAGCGCGCCATGGAGCCGGACTTCGTGGCCTGGGAGGCGCCGGGACGGTTCCTGGTCGGCTACGGCATGGATGTGGCCGGCCGGATGCGCGGCCTGCCCTATATTGGCGCGATGGATTGAGCGGGCTTGAGATCCGGCGGGACGACCTGTCCAGCGACCAGACCCGCGCCCTGCTGACGCTGCACCTGTCGGGCATGAACGCCAATTCGCCGGCGGGCCATGTGTTCGCTCTCGATCTCAGCGGGCTGCTGGCTCCGGGCATCGGCGTCTGGAGCGCCTGGGACGGCGAGGCCATCGCCGGGATCGGGGCGCTGAAGGCCCTGGGCGACGGCTCGGGCGAGATCAAGTCGATGCGCACCCATCCCGACCACCTGCGCAAGGGCGTGGGCGCGGCGATCTTGGCGCGGATCATCGAAGACGCGCGCGCCCAGGGCCTGACCCGGCTCAGCCTGGAGACCGGCAGCGGGGCGGCCTTCGAGCCGGCGCTGGCGATGTATCGCCAGCGTGGCTTCCAGCCCGGCGGTGCGTTCGGCGACTACCAAGCCAGCGCCTTCAACCAGTTCATGCACCTGGACCTCTGACCCGCGTGGGGGTGTCTGGACGTGGAGCCTCAATAGGTTGTCCGCCCCGGACCCCGAGGACCCAGCGGCGCGGCGGGCGGCGCTGGAAGACGCGTTCGGGTAGGTCGCAATCATCAAGACATGGGACAAGCTTCGCGCGAGCGCGCGAGGGGGTTTGAATTCACTTGAGAAAGAGCACGGAATAGTTCTTGGTTTGTTCTTAACATTCACATCGGCCTGAGGCAAGGATTTTCAGGCGGGTGTGGTTACGGTGACATCGCGTAATCTCGGAGGATACATCGCCTGGACGAGGCGGCGAAGCGGGGTCCGGAGGCAGTGGCGGTCTCTTGATGTGATATTATATTGTGATATCGTATCGCAATGAACAGCCGGCACCGGCGAACTCTGGAGCAGATATTCGCGGAGCCAACCGCAGCGGACATGCGCTGGGCTGAGATCGAGGCCCTGCTGCGCCGGTTGGAGGCAGAAATCAGTGAAGGCGCAGACAGTCGGGTCCGCGCCGCGCTGGGTGGGGCTCGCGCCGTCTTCCATCGGCCGCATCCAAGTCCGGAAACCAAACGCAGCAGCGTGCTTGCGGTTCGCGAGTTTTTGATTGTGGCCGGCGTCCGACCCGGAAAGGACTGAGCTGATGCTGGAATACAAAGGTTATGCCGGAACCGTTGAAGCCGATGACGGAGCCTTCGTGGGTCAGGTCGTGGGCCTGCGCGACGTGGTCACCTTTGAAGGCGAAAGCTTCGCCGAGGTGGAGGCGGCGTTCCGGGGCAGCATCGATGACTATCTGGCCTTCTGCGCCGAACGCGGCGAAGCGCCCGACCGTCCCTACAGCGGCAAGATTCCCCTGCGCCTCGACCCCGAGACCCACCGCCGGGCGGCGGTGCGCGCTCTGGCCGAGGGCGTGAGCCTCAATGCCTGGATCGCCCGGCGGATCGAGGCGGTGGCGTAAGGGGCGGAGACGCGGCGTGTAGGCCAATCTGGGCGGACATCGGGGTCATCGAAGCGGTCTACAATGCCGACCGACTGCACTCGGCTCTCGACGACCTCTCGCCCACCGAGTTTGAAAACCTGCCCGACCCGTGGGCTGCTGCGCAGCAGCCCACACCACTGCTCACCAACGACTGTCCCTGAATTACGCTGTCTCACCGATGGGGTGCAGTCCAGGAATGCTGGCGCTGGGGGAATGGATATCCTGTCCCCTTATCTAAGAGGCTGGGGCGAAGCTATGCCTTTCAAGGCTGTGGCCTGCCCAAGTATCAGGCCGGGGATTCGATGACATCGCGTAATTGAAGTAGGCCCATCCAAGCCTTGGACTACGAAGTCGGAGCGAGTGGATCGCCGCGACAACGGAGAGGACTGGCGCCGGTATCGACGGTTCGTGCGGAGCCGTCCGTGGCTGGATCGGGTGGCATAGAGATCGAGCTTGGTGGTTGGAGGGTGTGATTCGACAGGTCGGGTATTGATGGGCAATTACGATTTCCAATCTACCCACGCTTGACATCGATGAGTTGTCGGGTATCTTTGGGCATATCAGCAATCTGACTTGCCAAGGACGCCATGGCCCATTCGCTTCGAGACGTTTTTGAGAGCCGCCTCGCCGAGTTCGACGGGGAATACGGCTTCTGTGAACAGGACGAGGCCGTTCGCGCCCTGTCCGTTACCGGAGAGCTACTCGACCTCATGTTCGGGAGGACCGAGGCGCCACTCGCGATGACCGCGCTGAAGCGCATCATCGCTCACGGCGTGGGCCGAGAGTGGGATTGGGCGAAGCTCGCGCAAGACGAGGTAGACCTTCGCTGGCGCGAAACGTGGGCCGAGATCAACGGCTGGGAGCAAAGCTCGACGCCGCAGTTCCTCGACGAACTCCACGATCTCTACGCCTTCGGTCGCTTTGGGATTCAGCCGATCTGGCACTTTGCCGCGTCTGAGCGACGCCACCTGCTGCCCGAGGCTCAGCACCTACTTGATCGCCTCGACGCCGTTCGTGACATGCCCATTTGGATCGAGAGCGTCTGCCGCAAGATCGATCAGTTTGAGCGGCTCGCACCTCGGAATGCGGAAGGTGGGACCAATCTCGGAGAGATGTTGGCGACCCGCAATCTCGCGCGAGCGCGGATCAAGTTCGACCAAGGCCAATCACTGACCATCCACGAACTTGCCGCGCTTTCCTTCGTCACCCCGAAGCGCATCCAAAACGCGATCTACGCGAAGACCGACGAAGCTCCTGTCGTCGATAAAAACGGTTTGATTAGCCCAGAGTCTTGCGAGGCTTGGCTGGCCGTCCGCGACTACCGCCCGTCAATCTGGAAGCAGGTCTCCGCTCTCTATCCCCTTGGCCCGGATTGGGGCGAAGGCGTTGAGTTCGAGGCCACGGAGCCCGACCGCACCATTGAGGACTACGTGTTCGTGCCGGTGGCCAACGATCATACGATGTTCGCGCCGAGCCTCCGGCGTTCCAGCAAGAAAGACGACGGCGGCTACACCATCGGCGCCAAGGGATCAGAACAGGTCGTCTCCGATTACGACGCCGCGCTTGAGCAGCTTCGAATGATGGAGACCCCGCGCTGGCGTCGTCCGAACACTGAGAGTGGCAACTGGGGGATCGTCACCGGCCAGACGTGGAAGCGGGTTCGGCGCGCAGAGCTTGAGGGGCTGTGACGATGAACGCGCGAACGCTTCCGCTGTCGCAGCACGCCGCCGAACGCGCCCATGAGCGCAGCATCCCTGAGGTTGCGCGTTGGCTCTTGTTGGAGTTCGGCACCCGCTGTCGAGCCGGTAACGGCGCCGAAAGCTACTCGTTCGACAAGAAGGCTTGGCGAGAGGTCGAACGCTTCTTCGGCACATGGCCGCTGAAGAAGATGTACCAACTCAAGCGCACCTACATGGTCGTGTCCGACAACGGCGCGGCTGTCACCATCGCCTATCGGGACTGAAATGGACATCACCAAGGGACTGATCATCGCCGACCCGTGGATCGGCTACATTCTCGACGGCTCGAAGACGTGGGAGATGCGCGCGAGCAGCGCCTCACATCGCGGCTGGTTTGGCCTCATCCGCAAAGGGAGCGGAGCCATCAGCGGCGTCGCGAGGCTCGTAGATGTTGGCGCCCCGCTGAACCAAGACGAGATGCTCCGCACGTTTGAGCGACATCGCATTCCCGCCAATCTCATCACATCTGGCGAGGTCGCAAAGTGGAATACGCCTTGGCGGCTTGCCGACGTGCGGCGGCTGGCCAAGGCCGTCCCATATCGCCACAAGAGCGGGGCTGTCACATGGGTCGCGCTGAACGACGATGTTGCCAAGGCCATCGCCGAACAGGTCAACGGCGTGGCGGACCTCCGAAGGCCGCCGTCGTCAGCGTCCCCGGCACAACAAACGTTCGCTGCGACCCCGGCGCCTGAGAGGCGCGCAGAGAAGCCACTGATCCGGCCCGCGCTGGCTCAGGCGAATGATGGGATCAGGATTGAGATTGGCGAGGCCAACCTACGCAACAGCCACTTCTACATGCGGGATCACGTCCACAAGTTCCCCGATGACGTGATCGGCGGCTCGAATAAGGCCAAGGCTGCGAAGCGGGAGGTGATCCTCGACTGGGGTGGTCCTGAGGCTGCTTGCACCGACATCGACGGCGAGGACAAGAAATTCTTCCGCGCGCGCGGCTGGGTCGGCGCGTTTTACAAGCTCAATGACGCTCAAGCTGGCGACATCGTTGTGATCGAGTCCGTCGAGCCTTACCGCTACCGCGTGAAGTTAGAGAAGGCACCTTATACCAAGCGCCGCTGACGCGGACTCGGGGATTCTCCGGAAGTTCCAGGGACATCGCGTAATTGAAGTAGGCCCATCCAAGCCTTGGAATACGAAGTCCGATCTTCTTCGAGGACGGCGACCAGGAGGTCTACCGCGACCTGGGAGAAATTCGGCGACACCTTACATATTCACTATTTGTTCCGGAGACGCTACGCTCCATGGCTGGTTCGGGCGACAGGATATCCTGCCACTGAACGGAAATCACCTAATCGGCCCGTCGAAAATAGTTTCGGGCATGTTCAAATTTGTGACACTCTAGACCCTCGTGCCACATCGTCCGAGGTTTCCCCTATGGCCCAACTGACCGATGTCCGTGTCGCGCCGAATGGCCGGATGGTGTTGCCGAAAGCTGCGCGTGAGGCTTTGGGGGTCACGGGCGCGGGACTGGTGGCTGTGTCGGTGGACGGCGATGCGGTGACGTTGACCTCGATGGCGTCGAACGTGCGGCGGGCGCAGGCGCTCTATCGGGCGCATGTGCGGAAAGACCAGTCGAGCGACGCCTTCCTGGAGGCCCGACGCCTTGAGGCCGAGAAAGCGCCGCGCTGACGATGGCCCGCGCCGTCTTCGACGCCTCGGCGGTGATCGCGCTGCTACGGGATGAGCCTGGCGCCGAGATGATCGCCAGCTATGCTGGCGACGCCCTGATCTCGACGGTCAATCTGCAGGAGGTGGTCAAGGCGCTGCTGGTGCGGGGGTTCACGCTGGAGATCACGCGCGCGATGATCGAGGCGCTGCATCTTGAGGTCCGGCCTCATGAGATCGAGGACGCCTACGCTGCGGCCAGCCTGGAAGGCGCGACCCGCACCCTCGGTCGCGGCCTTGGGGATCGAACCTGCATGGCCTTGGCGATTTCGGCCGGGCTTCCGGCGATCACGACGGATCAGGAATGGAGCCAACTGTCGATTCCAGGTCTCACGGTCATTCGAGCGCGATGAGCGGAAGACGTCATCCGGAGTCCGCGGGTCCCGGTGTTTGGCCGTGCCAAATCCGGGATTGTCTGTTGGTGGTGTACAGGATGTGTGGGCTGGCCGGGGTGAGCCGGGCTTCCAGCCCGGCGGTGCTTTCGGCGACTACCAAGCCAGCGCCTTCAACCCGTTCATGCACCTGAACCTGTAGCGCCCGCTCAGGCGGCGACCGACGCTGGCGCCGGCTCGGCGGAGAGCACCTCGTCGATCACCCGGTAGAGTTCTTGCGTCTCGACCGGCTTGGCCACGAAGGCGTCCATGCCGGCGGCGCGGCAGGCATCCATGTCGGCGGGGCTCACCGAGGCGGTGAGGGCGACGATGCGCAGGCCCTGGCCGTGGATCCCGCGCAGCTTCGCCGCCGCCTCCAACCCGTTCATGCGCGGCATGTTGAGGTCGAGCAGGATGAGGTCGAAAGGCTCGGCGCCCGCGGCGTCCACCGCCTCCAGGCCGTCGGAGACGGTGACGACACGGTCAGCGATCGGGGCCAGCAGCAGGTTGAAGGCGCGGCGGTTCACCTCGTGGTCGTCGGCGACCAGGATGCGCAGGCGGGGGCGGTCGGAAGGTTGAACGACGGTTTCTGCCTCGGCGGGGGCGTCGGCCTCACGGACCACGAATGAGAAGGCGAAGGCTGAGCCCTGCCCCGCCACCGAGGCCACCGACAGGTCGCCGCCCATGAGGCGCGCGAGATCGCGGCTGATGGTCAGGCCCAGCCCGGTGCCGCCGTGGGTGCGGGCGATGGTGGCGTCGGCCTGGGCGAAGGGCTGGAAGAGCCGTTCGGCCCGGGCCTCGGTCATGCCGGCGCCGGTGTCGGAGACGGTGAGGGCCAGCGCCAGTCCAGCCTCCGTCGGCGCGACCTTGGCTGTCAGGCTCACGCAGCCCTCTTCGGTGAACTTCAGCGCATTGGAGAACAGGTTGTTCAGCACCTGGCGGATGCGGGTGGGATCGCTGGCGATCCAGCGCGGCAGGTGGCGCCCCCCGTCCAGCCGCAGCCGGAGGCCCCGGGCGTGCGCCTCGGGGCGCCAGAAGCGGACCGTGTCGCGCACCAGCCGGCGCAGATCGATGGGGATCTCTTCGATACTCATCCGGCCAGCCTCCAGCTTGGAGAGGTCGAGGAGGTCGTTGAGCAGGAAGCGCATCATCCGCGCGGCATCGACGATCAGCTGCTTGTTCGACAACTGAGAGGCGGGGCCCTGGCCCGAGTCGATGGCCTCGGCGCCGGCCATTATCGCGCTGATCGGGGTGCGAAGCTCGTGGCTGACCATAGCGACGAAAGCCGATTTCGCGGCGTTGGCGGCCTCAGCGCTGGCCCGCGCGGCGCTCTCGGCGACGAGCGCCCGGCTGGAGGTTCGCCATAGCATCACGGTGGCGGCGACCAGCAGGCCGCTGGTCAGCACGAGGATCATCAGCTGCTCGGCGTCGCCGCCCATGCGCACGCCCATGATCGGCAGGGCGGTCAGATAGACGGCGAAGGGCACGCTCGCGGCGGCGAACCCGATGGTCGAGCGCTGATTGGAGAGCGCGGTGTTGGTCATCGCTCCGGCCAGCATGGCGACGGCGCCCGCCAGGCCCCACGGACCGGTCGTGATCGGCCCGCTGAGCGCGAAGAGGCCGAAGACCCAGCTGTTCAGGTTTAGAATCGTCAGGATCAGCAGGGCCGAGCGTGTCTCGCGCATCCAGATGGTCTCGAAGACCTGCAGGGCCAGATAGGCCGCCGCCCAGACCAGCACGATCGGCCAGCCCACGGCGGGAATGCAGCACAGACCGATGATCAGCAGCATGACGATACGGAGTCGCAGCTGCCCCCGGCGCGCCGCCAACACGTCCTGCAGGCCGCTCAGGTGGGCCGCGAAAGCTGGCGCGCGCTGCTGCTCCATCGCAACACTTGACGCCGGATGTCTGTCGGTCGGGTTAACAGAGCGGGCTGCGACGGGCCGCCGCGTCAGTTCGGCTCAGCGCCGCTCGCCTCATAGCCAGGGCGCGGAGCGCTCACGGTCCAGCATGTCGTCGTAGGTCGGGCGGGCGCGCACGACGGCGAACTGGTCGCCCCTCACCAGCACCTCGGGGATGAGGAGGCGGGAGTTGTACTCGCTGGACATCGACGCGCCGTAGGCGCCGGCGCTCATGAAGGCCAGGAGGTCTCCGGCCTCCAGCACGGGCAGCACGCGGTCGCGGGTGAAGGTGTCCCCGGTCTCGCAGATCGGGCCGACGACGTCGTAGGCGGCGCTCTCGTCGCGGCGCGGCTTTACGGGCCGGATGTCGTGGTAGGCGTCGTACATGGCCGGCCGCAGCAGGTCGTTCATGGCCGCATCGATGACCAGGAAGCGGCGGCCCTCGGGCCTCTCGTGCACGTGCAGTGCGCGCGCGAGGAGCACGCCCGCGTTGGCGCAGATCATCCGGCCGGGCTCGAAGGCGAACTGGATGTCGAGGCCAGCCATCACCCGGCCGATCATGGCGGCGTAGTCGTCCGGCGACGGCGGGGTCGGCGAGTTGAAATAGGGCACGCCCAGGCCGCCGCCGAGGTCGAGGCGCTCGAGGGTAAGCCCCTCGCGGCGGATGCGCTCGACCAGGCCGCGCATCTTGATGAAGGCGGCCTCCAGAGGGGCCAGGTCGGTGATCTGGCTGCCGATGTGGCACGTCACTCCGACCGGGCGGACGCCGGCCATGTTGGCGGCATTGGCGTAGAGCCGCTCGGCCTCGGAGAAGGAAACGCCGAACTTGTTCTCCGACTTGCCGGTTGAGATCTTGGCGTGGCCGCCGGCGGCGACGTCGGGGTTCACGCGGAAGGCGATGTCGGCCCGCTTGCCCAGGCGCTGGGCGACGCGGTTGATCAGGTGCAGTTCGGGCTCAGCCTCGACGTTGATCTCGCCGACGCCGGTTTCGACGGCGAACTCGACTTCGGCCTCAGTCTTGCCGACGCCGGAGAAGACCATGCGTTCGGGCGGCACCCCTGCAGCCAGCGCGCGGCGAATCTCGCCCTCGGAGACCACGTCGGCTCCGGCCCCGAGCCGGGCCAGGGTGCGCAGGACCGCGACATTGGAATTGGCCTTCACCGCAAAGGCGATCAGCGGGTCCTTCAGGCCCGCGCCGGTCAGGGCGTCGCGCAGGACGGTGTAGTGCCGCTCCAGGGTGGCGGAGGAATAGACATAGACCGGCGTGCCCACGGCCTCGGCGATCACCGCCAGCGGCACGCCCTCGCAGGCGAGCTCGCCGTCCAGAAGCTCGAAGTGGTTCATTGCGGGGTGGGCTGCGCGCCGGGCGACGGCGGCAGGCCGTCGGAGCTGCGATCGCGGGGATCGACGGTCTCAATCGGCCGGGTCGGGTCCTGCGGGCGCGGCACCGGCGCGCTGGCGTCCTTGTGGCCGAACATCGGGCGGGCGGGCTCCAGCTGGCCCACCTTGCCGCAGCCAGCGAGGCCCGCCGCGAGGATCAGGGCGGCGGTGACGGAGATTAGGCGGCGGCTCATGCCAGGACTTCCTTCCAACGCTTGATCTGCGCGCGGACCTGGTCCGGCGCGGTTCCACCGTAGCTCTTGCGACTGGCGACGGAGGCCTCCGGCGTCAGCACCTCGTAGATCGCCGGGGTAATGCGCCCGTCGAGGGCCTGAAGTTCGGCGATCGGCAGGTCGCCCAACGTCACGCCCAGGGTCTCGGCCTGCTTTACCGCGGCCCCGGTGATGTGGTGGGCGTCGCGGAACGGCAGGTTCAGCTCGCGCACCAGCCAGTCGGCCAGGTCCGTGGCGGTGGAGTAGCCCGCGCCGGCCGCTGTCGCGAGCTTTTCGCGGTCGGGCTGCATGTCGGCCACCATGCCGGCCATCGCCAGCAGGCTGAGCTCCAGGGCGTCGAAGGCCTCGAAGGTGGGGACCTTGTCCTCCTGCATGTCCTTCGAATAGGTCAGCGGCAGGCCCTTCATCACCACGGTCAGCTGAGTGAACGAGCCCAGCAGCCGGCCCACCTTGGCCCGCACCAGCTCTGCGGCGTCGGGGTTCTTCTTCTGCGGCATGATCGAGCTGCCGGTGGTGAAGGCGTCGCTGAGCTTGATGAAGCCGAACTGCGGCGTCATCCAGATGACGATCTCCTCGGCCAGGCGCGACAGGTGGGTCGCGCAAATGGTCGCCGCCGCCAGGGATTCCAGCGCGAAATCGCGGTCGGCGACGCTGTCCAGCGAGTTGGCCGTGGGCCGGGCGAAACCGAGCGCCTTGGCGGTCATCTGCCGGTCGATGGGGAACGGTGATCCCGCCAGGGCGGCCGCGCCAAGCGGGCTCTCGTTCATCCGCTGGCCGGCGTCGGCGAAACGGCTGGCGTCGCGGCCGAACATTTCGACGTAGGCCATCAGGTGGTGGCCGAAGGTCACCGGCTGGGCCGGCTGCAGGTGGGTGAAGCCCGGCATCACCGCGTCAGCGTGGGCCTCGGCCTTGGCGATCAGCGCGCGTTGAAGCGCCTGGATCTGGTCCGCCGTCCGGGCGCAGGCGTCGCGCACCCACATCCGGAAATCCAGCGCCACCTGGTCGTTGCGCGAGCGCGCCGTATGCAGCCGCCCGGCCGCCGGGCCGATCAGCTCGCGCAGGCGCGCCTCCACGTTCATGTGGATGTCCTCAAACTCGTCGCGGAACGGGAAGGTCCCGGCCTCGATTTCGGCCTCGATCTGGCCCAGGCCGTGCTGGATCGCCGCGGCGTCCTCGCTTGTAATCACGCCCACGCTTTGCAACATCGCGGCGTGCGCACGCGATCCGGCCAGGTCCTGCGCCGCGAGACGCTTGTCGAAGCCGATGGAGACGTTGATCGCCTGCATCAGCTCGGCTGGCTTGCCGGAGAACCGTCCGCCCCACATGGCCTGTCCCGCGGACCCTTGCACAGGGGGCGCGGGGCGAGCGGGCGCGTCAGAGGAAGAGTCGTTCATATGAGTGAAGGTCCGCAGGCGTCACAGAAGCCGGTGTCAAAGAAACCCTTGGGGATGCTCTTGCCGCTGGCCCTCGGGGGCGCCGCCCTCGTGGGCGTCGCGGGGGCTGTCTACATCATCGGCCAGTCATCCACCAAGACGGCTCCGGTGGTGGCGACCGTTCCCGTGGCCGAGACCAGGACCGCCTTCGCCGCCAAGGTCACCCGGCCGTCCGCCCCGACCCCGGCGCCCGACTACACCTTCTACGATTCCGCCGGCAAGGCGCTGAAGGTGTCGGACTTCAAGGGCAAGGTCGTCGTGCTGAACACCTGGGCCACCTGGTGCGGCCCCTGCAAGGTGGAGATGCCGACCCTGGCCAGACTACAGGCGGCCTACGCGGGCAAGGGCGTCGAGGTGATGGCGGTCAGCATCGACACGCCGGAGGACGCAGCCAAGGCGGTGCTGTTCATCGGCCAGAACGCGCCGCTGAAATTCTACCACGACCGCGACATGAAGATCGTCTTCAAGATCAAAGCGCCCGGCACGCCGACGACGGTGATCTACGGCAAGGACGGGATGGAACAGGCCCGCGTGGCCGGCGACGCCGACTGGACCAGCCCGGAGGCGAAGGCGCTGGTCGACGAGGCGCTGGCGGGGGGCTGAGCGGCGAGGGCCGCGCTCGCCCTTCGATCGCCTGCCGTTATGTGTGGCCGGGACAAGCCCGGCCATGATGATCGTTTGGAGAGATCAGGTCGGCCCTCAGGCCGGCACGCCTTCCCGAGCCTGCGGCTGCTGGATTGCCAGCGTGCGGACGAGGCTGACGAGCGAGCTACGCACCTCGGAGGGCAGCCTCTCGTAGGCCGTCAGCAGTTCCAGTGCGCCCGGGGTGCGCATGTGGGTGAGCAGATCCAGGTCCTCGGCGGTTTCCTTGTCGGCGCCGTCGAAGACATCCATCAGATCGGTGACCCGGCAGCGCGGCGCGCGGCTGATCTGGACCAGGCGCGAAAACGAGATGCGGTTCGCGCCGTTCTCATACTTCTGAATCTGCTGGAAGCTGACCCCGCACTGCTCGGCCAGGGCCTCCTGAGACATGCCGATAGTCCGCCTGCGGATGCGCACCGCGGCGCCCAGCGCGATGTCCATGGGTTCCGGCGCCTTGATCGACACCTCGGCCATTTTTAATTCTCCTTTGCGCGACGTTCCCCGCCGCGCCGCAAGCCCAAGTTGTAGAGTAAAATCCTTTGTCACGGAACTGAAAAGCTATTTCAGCCCTCAGGGGATTCCGTGGGAACGGTATGCCCGTCACGCGAGAGCACCGCGGTTAAGGTTCTAGTCATCGAAGCACTGCCGACTACGGAGGTTCCGGTTTGTGATTCTCCGTAAGGGCCATGCGCGTCATTCAACTCCACCCCCCGTTCGACCACGGCGCCGCATTGCGGGTCCCGCCGGCGCATGACCGCAAGAGCTGGTCCGTCCTTTGGCAGTGGCTGGGGGATGAAGCTCAGTCCATCGCCGAGGCGTCGTCCGCCGTCCAGGTCCGAACGCCGGACGGCCCGGTGGTGGCCCACTGTGGCGACTGGATCGTGCTCAGCCATTCCGGCTCGTTCCACGTGGCCCACACGCTGCGTCCCCACGACGCCTGACAATCTGAGACGCCTGAGGGCTTTGCCTTGAAGCCGGGCCCGGTGCGTGGAACGCTGGCGCAGGTCCAAAAGGCGCCCGCATGCTTCCGATCCCCGACGTCCTGACCCTCCTGGCCATCAACTTCGCGCTCTGCGTGGCGGGGTTCGTGGCGCTCTGGCTGGTGGGCTCGGCGATCCGGGATGTCAGCTTCATCGATTCGGTGTGGGCGCTGGGCATGGGCGCGCTGGCGCTCACCACCTGGGCGCAGGTGGGGGGGCGTGAGCCGCGCCAGATCCTGCTTATCGCGCTCTGCGTGGCCTGGGCGGTGCGGCTGGGCCTGCACCTGCTTCTGCGCTGGCGGGCGCACGGACCGGACCGGCGTTACGTCCGGATGATGGACAAGGCCAAGGCCGAGCGGGGCTGGAGCTATCCGTACGCATCGCTGCGGCTCGTCTTCCTGCTGCAGGCGCCGCTGATGTGGGTCGTGGCCCTGCCGGTGCAGCTGGGCCAGATCGGGGCTTCGGCGCCCATCGGGCCGCTGGCCTGGGCGGGCGCCGCGATCGCCGCGCTCGGCATCGCCTTCGAGACCATCGGCGACCTGCAGATCACCGCCTTCAAGAAGGACCCGGCCAACGCCGGCAAGGTGCTGGACCGCGGCCTCTGGCGCTATACGCGCCACCCCAACTACTTCGGCGACATCCTGGCCTGGCTTGGCCTGTTCCTGATCGCGCTGGAGGGCCCGCTGGGGGTGTGGGCGCTGCCGGGGCCGCTGCTGCTGATCTTCCTGCTGACCCGCTGGAGCGGCGGCGTCACCTATGAGCGCCGGCTGACCAAGACCCGGCCGGGCTATGACGACTATCAGCGGCGCACGAGCGCCCTCATCCCCTGGCCGCCGAAGCCGGCCTCGGCCGGCGGACCCATGCCCAATGGGGGAGCCTGACCATGGCCCTCGTCAACCGCGTCCGCTCGACGATCGGGGACACCGACCACCCCTATATGACCGGCGCCTGGACGCCGACGTTCGAGGAGTGGGACGCCGACGACCTGACGGTGATCGGGGAGATCCCCGCCGACCTGGATGGGGTCTATCTGCGCAACACCGAGAACCCGGTGCATGCGCCGATCGGGCTCTACCATCCGTTCGACGGCGACGGGATGATCCACGCCATGGCGTTTCGGGACGGGAAGGCCAGCTATCGCAACCGCTTCGTCCGCACCAAGGGCTTCGAGGCCGAGGCGGCGGCCGGCGAGTCCCTATGGGCGGGGCTGGCGGAACATCCGTCGAAGTCCACCCGCCCGGGCTGGGGCGCGCAAGGGTCGCTGAAGGACTCCTCTTCGACCGACATCGTGGTCCACGCCGGCCGGGCGCTCTCCACCTTCTACCAGTGCGGCGAAGGCTATCGGCTGGACCCGCTGAGCCTCGAGCCGCTGGGGACCGAGGGCTGGGTCCCTGACCACGGCATCTCGGCGCACCCGAAGGTGGACGAGGCGACCGGCGAGCTGCTGTTCTTCAACTATTCCAAGCAGGCGCCCTACATGCACTACGGCGTGGTGGGGCCGGACAACCGGCTGAAGCACTATGTCCCGATCCCGCTGCCGGGGCCGCGGCTGCCGCACGATATGGCGTTCACGAAGAACTATTCAATCTTGAACGACCTGCCGCTGTTCTGGGACCCGGAGCTGCTGCTGAAGGGCTATCACGCCGCCCGCTTCCATCGCGACATGCCCACCCGGTTCGCGATCATCCCGCGCTATGGCCAGCCGGAGGACATCCGCTGGTTCGAGGCCAAGCCCTGCTACTGCCTGCACTGGATGAACGCCTACGAAGAGGGCGATGAGATCGTCCTGGATGGCTACTTCCAGGAAGACCCTGAGCCCCCAGCGCTCGAGGGCTGGCCGCGCAAGCTCGGCCAGATGATGGCCTACCTCGACGAGCACTCGATGAAGCCCAGGCTCTACCGCTGGCGCTTCAACCTGAAGACCGGGGCGGTGCGCGAGGGCCCGTTGGACGAGCGCATCCTCGAGTTCGGGTCGTTCAACCAGAAGATCGCCGGGGCCAGGGGCCGCTACCTCTATTCGACCGCCGCCAAGCCCGGCTGGTTCCTGTTCACCGGCATCGTCAAGCACGACCTGGAGAGCGGCGCCTCGCAGAGCCTCGATTTCGGCGAAGGCCGCTACGGCTCCGAGGCGCCGTTCGCGCCGCGGGTGGGGGCGGTGGAGGAGGACGACGGCTACCTGGTCAGCTTCATCACCGACATGGTCGAGAACCGCTCCGAATGCGCAGTGATCGACGCCAGGGATATCGCCGCGGGGCCGGTCTGCCGCATCCTCCTGCCGCATCGGATTTCGTCGGGAACCCACGCCTGCTGGGCGGGGCGGGATCAGTTGGCGCGCTGATTTCGCCGCCGCCGTGGTCGTCCAGCGCGGCGCCGGCGGCCGCCAGGCCTATTGGCCGTCCAGGATGCGGAACTGCCGCTGCGGGTCGTCCTGGGTGACGACGCTGCCGTCGGGCAGGCGCACATGGGCCCCCTCCGGCGCGTACTGCAGGATGTAGGCCTTGCGCACGGCGTCGCTCAGGTTCGGGCCCGTGCGGTGCGGGGCCAGGGAGGAGAACACCACGATGTCCCCGGCCTTGGCCGGCGCGGCGACCGCGTCCTCCGCCTGCTCCAGGCACACGCGCCCAGCCTCGGCCTGCCAGTGGTCCAGGGTGCCCAGCCTGTGCAGGCCGGGCGCGATCCACGGGCAGCCGTTGGTCTCGTCCACGTCCACCAGCGGGATCCAAAGCGTCAGGTACTGCTGCGGCTCGACGAAGGTGTAGCCGTTGTCCTGGTGCCAGGGGAATTCCCGCGGCCGCTCGGTCTTCTTGTAGACCGACTGGTCCCAGTACAGCCGCACGGGGGAGCGGATCAGGTCGTGGCAGATGTCGCGCACCACCGGATGCTGCGCGAACGCGGCCAGCACCGGCGACTGGCCGGCGATGTGGATCGTGAAGCTGATGCTCTCGGTGACGGTCAGCCGGAAGCGGCCGCCCGGCTTGCTGTTGGCGTAGTCGACCGTGGCCTGTTCCAGCGGGTCGATGGCGGCGGTGACGGCGGCCAGCTCGTCGGGGGTGAAGGCGCTCCGATAGACGAAGAAGCCGTCGGCGTTGAACTGGTCCACCTGGGCGAGGGTCAGGCAGCGCAGGCCCTCACGCGGGGCGTCCTGCCAGGCGAAGCCCTGGTTCAGCGGGTGCAGGCGGGGGGCGGAGACAGGGGCGTCCATGCGAGGGACCATACAAGTTCCTCCCGCATTGGGGGAGGTGGCGCGAAGCACCGGAGCGGGGCCTCCACGGTTAAGATCGCGCGTCATTGCGCGCCACTCTGGAAATTGTCGGGGATCGTGGGCAGCCGCTTCCACCTCCGTTGAAAAGTAGCCCTCCGTGACCGTGCTGATGGTGCAAGCCCGCTGTGCCTGCGAATTCGCCACCCCTCACGGTAGGCCCTATAGTCCTCGCGGCCAGCCGCATGCCGACCTCGCCACAGCGGCCCGCAGGCGGCCGACACAGGCCCCGGAGCACCACGGGCGGCCGACCCCGGCTATTGGCGTCTCCACCAGCGCGGCCGGCGCCACGGCGCAAAGGCCCAGGCAAAAAGACAGGATCGACCGTCAGGGCGCCGTCCGGCGTCGTGCCGCCCCAGTCCAGGCGGCGGCGGGCACACAGCCGAAGGTCGGCCGGATCGCCTGAAGGATGGGCAGGAGCGCGCCATCGACCCCGTAGTGGGATCGAACGATCCCGCGGGCGAGTTCGGGGTTCCAGGCCGGCTCGAGATGCGGCTTCATGATGCGAAGCTACATCGAATATGCTGTGTGGGCGCCTGAAGAGTCGAGGAGTTGGGGATGAAGACGCGCGCCGCGGTGGCTTTCGAGGCCAAGAAGCCGCTGGAGATCGTGGAGCTGGACCTGGAAGGCCCGCGCGCCGGCGAAGTGCTGGTCGAGATCAAGGCCACCGGCATCTGCCACACCGACGCCTACACCCTGGATGGCCTCGACTCCGAGGGCCTGTTCCCCTCGGTCCTGGGCCACGAGGGCGCTGGCGTGGTGGTCGAAGTGGGCCCGGGCGTGACGTCGGTGGCGGTCGGCGACCACGTGATCCCGCTCTACACGCCAGAATGCCGCCAGTGCAAAAGCTGTCTCAGCCGCAAGACCAACCTCTGCACCGCGATCCGCGCCACCCAGGGCAAGGGCCTGATGCCGGACGGGACCAGCCGGTTTTCCTACAAGGGCCAGACGGTGTTTCACTACATGGGCTGCTCGACCTTCTCGAACTTCACGGTCCTGCCCGAGATCGCGGTGGCGAAGATCCGCAAGGACGCCCCGTTCGATACCGCCTGCTACGTGGGCTGTGGCGTCACCACCGGCGTGGGCGCGGTGGTCAACACGGCGCAGGTGGAGGCTGGGGCCAACTGCATCGTCTTCGGCCTGGGCGGCATCGGGCTGAATGTGATCCAGGGGCTGAAGCTGGTGGGCGCGGGTATGATCATCGGCGTCGATCTCAACCCCGACCGCGAGGCCTGGGGCCGCAGGTTCGGCATGACGCACTTTGTGAACCCGAAGAACGTTTCAGATGATCTGGTGGCCCACCTGGTGACCCTGACCGACGGCGGGGCGGACTACACCTTCGACGCCACCGGCAACACCACGGTCATGCGCCAGGCGCTGGAGGCTTGCCATCGCGGCTGGGGCCAGAGCATCGTTATCGGCGTGGCCGAGGCCGGCAAGGAGATCGCCACCCGGCCGTTCCAACTGGTCACCGGCCGGGTCTGGAAGGGCACGGCGTTCGGTGGCGCGCGCGGGCGCACCGACACGCCCAAGATCGTGGACTGGTACATGGAGGGGAAGATCGAAATCGATCCGATGATTACCCACAAGCTGCCGCTGGACCGCATCAACGAGGCCTTCGACCTCATGCACAAGGGCGAGAGTATTCGCACGGTGGTGCTCTATTGAGCCTCCAGGCGGTCTCACGGTCGAAGGCGTTCGGCGGAATCCAGGGCGTCTATCGACACCACAGCCGCGAGACGGGGACGGAGATGACGTTCAGCGTCTATGTCCCGCCCCAGGCCATAGGGCAGGCCTGCCCGGTGGTCTGGTATCTTTCAGGCCTGAGCTGCACCCACGCCAATGTCACCGACAAGGGTCAGTTCCAGCGGGCCTGCGCGGAGCTTGGGCTGATCTTCGTGGCCCCCGACACCAGCCCACGCGGCCACGGCGTGCCCGACGATCCAGACGGCGCCTACGACTTCGGGCTGGGCGCGGGGTTCTATGTGGACGCCACCCAGGCGCCGTTCGCCGCAAACTACCGGATGGAGAGCTATATCGTCTCCGAACTGCCGGAGGTGATCGCCGAGGCGTTCAATGCCGACATGGGCCGGCAGGGGATCATGGGCCACTCGATGGGCGGCCATGGGGCGCTGACCCTGGCGCTGAAGACGCCCGGCCGGTGGAAGAGCGTTTCAGCCCTCGCGCCGATCTGTTCGCCGATGCATTGCCCGTGGGGCGAGAAGGCGTTGACGGGCTACCTCGGCGCGGACCACGCGGCCTGGCGGCGGTATGACGCGACCGCGCTGCTGGAAGACGGCGCGCGGGTGGCAGAGCTGCTGGTGGACCAGGGTCTGGCCGACACCTTCCTGGAGGGCCAGCTGCGGCCGCAGCTGCTGGAGGCCGCCTGCCGCGCCGCCGGCGTGCCGCTGACGCTCCGAAACCAGCGCGGCTACGACCACAGCTACGCCTTCATCGCCACCTTCATGGAAGACCACCTGCGCTGGCATGCCGAACGGCTGTGCGGCTAAGGATCCGGGAAGCTGAGCTGGGGCCTCGCGGTTCGGCCCGGCCCCTGACATAGTCCAGCTTCCCAGCCCGAGGAGGCCCCATGCTTCGCCTGTTCCTGTCGGTCGATATGGCGGGCTCGACCGAGTTCAAGGCGCGGTTCACCGGGCAGGGGGCCGACGGCTGGCTGTCCACCTTCCGCACCTTCTTCACCAGCTTCCCCTTGATGGTGGCGGGCCAGATCGGGTTCGCGTTCCTGGACGAGCCCGTGACCCCGTCCATCGAGGTCTGGAAGGTGATGGGCGACGAGGTGATCTTCACCGTCGTGCCGAAGACGCCCGAGGAGGTGACCTCGATCCTGATCGCGCTGCTGCGGACCATGCGGCTCTATGAGGATCGCCATTTCACCGACGTGCCACTGCGCCTGAAGGGCACGGCCTGGCTCGCCGATTTCGACGGTCCGAACATCGAGGTCGAGGTGCCGGAGCTGTCCAGCGGCCAGGCCGCCTACCTGGACTACATCGGTCCCGACCTGGACCTGGGCTTCCGGGTCGGCAAGTTCTCGCGGCCGGGGATCATGGCGCTGTCGCTGGACGTGCTGGAGGTGCTGCTGTCGGGCGCCAACGCCGACAAGGCGGCGATCTACTTGCTGGGCAAGGAACCGCTGAAGGGCGTGATGTTCGGCCGGCATTACCCGATCGTCTGGCTGCGCGACGCGGAGACCCCGTTCGACTTCCTGCCCTGGGAGGTCGAACAGGATTCCCTCATCGCCGCCGCGCTCGCCGCTCAGCCCGCGGCGACGGAAGACCTCACCCGCGCGATCAATGACATGCGCCACTACCTGAAGCGGGTGCACGGCCGCGACCGGCCGGCGGCTCGGTTGGGCGGCTGAGAGAGGAAACCCCATGATCGATGTTCGCAAGGCCGAGGTTTCCGAGACGGAGGCCGTGCTCAACACCCTGATGCTGGCGTTCAGCACCGACCCCTGCGTGCGGTTCATGCTGGCCAGACCGGATGCGTTCTTCGCGGGGTTCCGGCGCTTTGCCACCGGGATGGGCGGGGCGGCGCTGGAACACGGCTCAGCGTGGCTGGCAGACGACGGCGCGGCGGCGGCGCTGTGGTTGCCGCCCGGCGTGACGTCCGACCGAGACACGATGCTGGCGGTGCTGGGCGAGTTCGTCGAAGCGGAGAAGCTGCCGACCCTGGGCGAGGTGGGCGAGACCATGGCGCAATACCACCCGCAGGAACCGCACTGGTATCTGGCCATGATCGGCGTCGATCCGGCCCAGCAGGGGCGCGGCTACGGCTCGGCGATCCTCAAGGAATCGCTGCGGCGCTGCGACGAGGACGGCGTGATCGCCTACCTCGAAAGCTCCAATCCCAAGAACGTGCCGCTGTACGAACGCTACGGCTTCGAGGTGATGGGCTTCGTGCAGCCGGGCGAGTTTCCGGGGCTGTATCCTATGATCCGCCAGCCTCGGGGTTAGGCTGCCGCCCGCGCTGCTGGCCCCTCATACCGCACCACCAGGATGGCGATGTCGTCGGACTGCGGCGCCTCACCCACGAACACCCGCACGTCCTCGACGAGGCCCTCGGCGAGGCCGCGGGCGCCGGTTAGGGGCTGGGCGGCGGCGAGCGCGGCCTCCATACGCGCGACGGTGAAGAGGTCGTCGTTGAGGTTGGCGGCTTCCGACACACCGTCGGTGAACAGGATCAGCGCGTCGCCAGCCGCCAGCTGGAAGCGGCCGGTCTCGTAGATCGCATCGTCCATGACGCCGAGCGGGATGCCGGGCTGCTTGGCCAAGCGCTCCAGCCGTCCGTTGGCGCGGCGCAGGAACGGCGGCTCGTGGCCGCCGTCGCTGTACTGCACGGCGCCGGTGCGCATATCCAGGATGCCGCAGACGGCGGTGACGAACATCATCGCCGCATTGTCCCGCGCCAGCTCGGCGTTCACCCGGGTCATGATCTCGCCGGTGGTCTTGGTGTTGAGCGCGGTCGCCTTGAAGAGGGTGGTGGCCATGGCCATGAACAGCGCTGCCGGCACGCCCTTGCCCGACACGTCGCCGACCACGAAGAACAGCCGGTCGCGGTCGAGCAGCACATAGTCGTAGAGGTCGCCGCCGACCTGTTTGGCCGATTCCAGCAGGGCGAAGATGTCCACCTCGGTGCGGTCGGGGAAAGGCGGGAAGATGCGGGGCAGCATGCCGGCCTGGATGTCGCGCGCCGCCGACAGCTCGCCCTCGACCCGCTCGCGGGCGGCGGTCGCGGCTTGCATCTCGATCAGATAGCGCTGCAGGCGAGCGATCATGGCGGTCATCGCCTCGGCCAGGCTGCCGACTTCGTCGGGCCGTTTGTCGCTGATCCGCTGCATGGCGGCGGTCTCGACCTCGTCAGGGCGGAAGTTCCGCT
The DNA here is from genome assembly GCA_943332615.1 of Phenylobacterium deserti. Taxonomy (GTDB): domain Bacteria; phylum Pseudomonadota; class Alphaproteobacteria; order Caulobacterales; family Caulobacteraceae; genus Phenylobacterium; species Phenylobacterium deserti_C. The sequence continues at coordinate 54,904 of CALQQB010000005.1, read as the reverse complement.
GGCCCATGTTGCGGGTGAAGGTGGTCAGCCGGATCAGCGGCCCGACGATCCGGTCCACCAGCAGCCAGCCCAGCGCCATGGCGAGTACGAACATCACCACCCCGACCGCGATCGCGGTCTGCAGCGCGAAATGCAGGCGCTTGTTCACGACGGCTAGGTTAATATCGACGCCCACGACGTAGCGGCGCCCATCGACGCCCTCGACCGGGAGGTAGACCGAGCTGAAGCTGCCGTAGGTGTCCTCGTAATCGTCGTCGAACTGGATCGTTCCCGCGTCGAAGCTCTTGTTCAGCGGCTTCCGCGGGGTGGCGTAGGGGGCGAAGAAGGCGGTGGTGGGATCGCGGCTGGCCCGCTCCGCCTGGGTGGCGCTGGTCGAGGCGATGACGATCTGATCGCCGAACCGCATGTAGGTGTAGACGTAGGCCAACTCGGCGGCGTCAGCGAAGTGCGAGAGGCGATCCTGCAGCGCGTAGTATTCCGTGGGCGAGATCGAGGCAGGACCGGTGACGCGCGCGTGATACTCGCCAGGCGCCATGCCCTGGACCGCGAGGGCCGCGGTGTGCAGGCGCCCGTGGATGCCGTTGATGATCTCGCTGCGGTCGATCTTGAAGAGCACGACCGAATAGACCGTGGAGGCCGCGATGTTGAGTGTGAACAGCAGCAGCAGCAGCTGGACCTTGAGCCCGAACCGCCGACGTCGCCCCGCGCCTTCTGCTGGCAGACTATCCATTCCGCCCGCACACCCCTCGACCGCCGTTCGCGACTGCAAAGCTAGGTTATAGAGATATCCCCTGTCCGGGTTAAAGCCAGGATGATGGGATAACTCCATCAAAGGAATCGTACCCGTTCTGATTAACCGTCTCTTCAAGGTCGAGGCCCATGAGTGGCCCAAGCTCATGGCTTTTGGCCTGTTCGGCCTGCTGCTGCAGACCGGCCTCGGAATCGGCTTCGCGGCCGGGGACGCGGCGTTTCTGAGCCATGTGGGCCCGGACAAGCTGCCGGTGATCTTCGTGCTCACCCCGCTGGTGATGATCGTCTACACCGCGCTCTTTTCCTACCTGCAGGTGCGCTTCTCGCCGGGCCGGGTTGTGGACGTGACGCTGGTGATGCTGGCGGTCGGCGGGGTCGGAGGCTGGGCGCTGCTGTCGGCGCACCTGCCGCCCGCCTGGACGACCTACGGCTACTACGCCCTGAAGCTGTACCTGGCGATGTGGTACATCGGGCTCTACTCGCTGTTCTGGACGTTCACGGACGCCTATTTCGATATCCAGGACGCCAAGCGGCTGTTCCCGCTGTTCGCCGCCTTCTGCGCCCTGGGCACGGCGATCGGGGCGCTGATCGTTTCCAGCTTCGCCACCGTGCTCCCGATGCCGGCCTTCCTGCTGGGATGGGCGGGCGTGGCGCTGCTGACCCTGCCGGTCGCGCGGCGGCTGCAGCGGCGCTGGCGGCGTATCGCCGACAGCGACACCGATCTCGACACCGGCGAGGTGGGCGTGATCGAGCAGCTGAAGCTGGTGGTCGGCGTCTTCCGCACCTCGCGCTATGCGACGCTGCTGGCGCTGTCGTTGTTCGTAACCCTGCTGATGACCAACCTCGCGGAATTCCAGTACTCGCAGGTCCTGCAGGCAGGGCGCAGCGAGGCTGAGCTGGCGGCGCTGTTCGGGCGGCTCTACGCGGCGTCCAGCGTCTTCAATCTGGTGGTCTGCCTGTTCGTGTTCAACCGGCTGGTGACGCGCATCGGAGTGCGTAACGTCGCCTTGATCCTGCCGGTCACCTATTTCGCGGCCTTCGCGTACTTTTTCCTGGCGGGGGGCGTGGGCGCGGCCCTGGCGGCCTTCTTCGCCTATCACGGGGTGCTGACCTCGATCGAATACAACAACCAGAATCTGCAGTTCAACGCGACGCCCAGCGAGGTGAAACGGCCGTTCCGGACCCTGGTCGAGGGCATGGGGGAACCCTTGGCCAGCCTGCTGGCCGGCGCCGCCCTGCTGATCCTGGCCAAGCGGGTGGACGTGCGTGAACTGGCGGGGATCGGGGTGCTGCTGGGCGCGGCTCTGGTGGCCGTGGTGGTGGCCTTGCGGCAGGTCTATCCGGTGGCCATGGAGGCGAACATGCGCCGGGGCTGGCTGAACTTCGGCGACCGCCGCGCGCTGGCCCCCAGTTTTGACGATGAGGCCGAGGCCCTGCTGCGCGAGAAGACGGCCGAATCCGATTCCGGCGCGGCCGCCGCAGCCCGCGCCCTGCTGCACCGGCCCGCCGCGCAGGTCGCCGCCCACCAGAATATCGTCGCCGAGCCCTCCTCCGCGACCGACGCCTTCGCGGCCCGACTGGCCGATCCATCGCTTTTGGTCCGGAAGTACGCCCTTCAAGCCCTGGCCAGCGTCGCCGGCCCTGGCGATATCGGCCTGGTCGCGCCGCTGATCGCCATCCTGCCGGACATGGATCGCGCGAGCCGGCTGACCATCCTGGGACTTCTGGCCGCCATCGGCGACGTCGAGGCGACGCCCCAGATCCTTACCGCCGCTGCGCGCCTCAGCCCCCGCGAGCGGCGCGCCGCAGAGGCCTTGCTGGTCGGCCTGGGCGAGGCTGCGATTCCGCGGCTGATGCAGGTGCTGAGCAACCACCAGGCCCCCTATCGCGCCCGCGCCGTCGCCGCCCGGGCGCTCAGCGACCTATCCCATGCCCAGTTCATGTCGCAACTGACGCGCCTTGTCCGCGAAGAGCTCGATGAGACCGGACCCAGGCTGGCGGTCGCGGAACGGTTCGCTGCCGAATCAAATCGTTCGCCGGCCATCGCGCTGCTGGCTCAGGCCGGTCGGGAGCGGATCTCGGGCTCCGTGGACTTCACACTGGAACTGCTGGCGCTGGCCGGGCTGGCGCCTGACTTCGACCTGCTGATCGTCTCCCTGCACTCCGCCAACCCGAAGGTGCGGGCCAACGCCATCGAGTCCATCGCCAGCGGGCTCGATAATGTCACCTACCGCAAGCTCGAGCCGCTGATCAGCCGCCGCGCCAGCAAGGGCGGCGCGGCCGGCGGCGATCTCGTGGCGCTACTGCAGGACGCGGTGGACCAGGGGACCGGTCTGGAAGCCTGCGCCGCGGCGCAGGCGCTTCGCGACGAGGTTCCGGCCGGAGATCTGGCGCGGCGGCTGCGGGGGGCGTTGAAGCCTGGCCTGGCGCCAATCTTCCGTGACAGCCTAGCCACGCTGCTGGACCTGGGCGGGGACGCCCGGCCGACGGTGGTCGATATCGTGGACGCCCTTCGCTGCGCGCCCGACTTTGCCGGCGCCAGCCTCGAGGCTCTGACCTTGCTGGCCGAACGCGCAACCGGGGCGCCAACCGGCCGGCAGCCGATCGAGATCGTGCTGCATGGTGTGAGCCTGTGGCTGCCCAAGGCTGAGGTCGATGATGCGGCCGCCCGCTACCCGGACCTGGCGCTCGTCCTGTTGAAGACGCGAGACGAGAGGTCCTATGCGGCCTGACGGCGTCCGTATCCAGGCTCTGGTCTGGCGCACCTTCACCCCGGCGATCGTCATCGTCGCGGTGGCCCTGGGCGGGCTGGTCTACTCGCGCCTGCACGACACCATCATCGACGGGTTCTCGCGCAAGCTGATCACCACCAGTGCGCTGGCCGGCGCCCTGGTGGACCCGGCCGACCACGACTGGTTGATCAAGGCTGCTCGCGCCGGGACCGCCCGCGCCGGGGCCGCCGCCGACCTGGTCGAGCAAGACCCGCGCTATGCTCGCAACGTGATCCCGATGCGGGCTATCCGCCGGGACCTGGGCCTGACCTATCTCTATTCGCAGGTGCTCGGTGGGACCAAGGGGGTGATCTATGTTCTGGATTCCACCGTGGGCGACGAGCACTCGACCATCGGTTCCGAAGACGAACTGCCGGCCGATACCCTGTCGGGCCTCCGCGCCACGACGGGCCACGGCACGATCTATGTCTCGCCGGTCCAGTACCAGGAGCAGTGGGGCCTACTGAAGACCGCCGCCGCGCCGATTCGCTCGGCCAGTGGACGGATCGCCGCGACCATGGGCGCGGACGTGAACATCTCGGTGATCCAGGTGGCGACCCAGAACGCCTTGTTCGCAAGCGCCCTGATCGGGGTGGCGTCACTGCTGGCCTGCGCGCTGGCGACCCTGATGATTCTGCGCTTTGTCACCCAACCGATCGAGGGGCTGAAGGCCGATGCCCTGCGGATCGCCGCCGGTGATCGCGCCCCGCCACAGGCCATGCGGGCGCCGCGCGAGGTAACGGCCTTGCGCGCCGCTCTCGGCGACTTCGCCGCCCAGCTGATCGCCGCGATGCGCGCGGCCCGCGCCGAGAGCGCCTTCCAGGACCACAGCCGCAACCTTGCGGTGCTAGAGGCGGTTCTGGCCGACGAGCCGGGGGTGGTGACGCTCGTGGACACCGACCAGAGCCTGGGCGTCTGGATCGACCTCGCGGGAGACGCGGCTGCGGCGCGGCTGCGGCGGCGCGCCATGCGGGTGCTGGGCTCGCGGATCGCCGAAATGCCGGCGCTGGCCGCCGACTGGGCGATCCTGGCCGACGCAGAAGATGCGGCCCTGCTGCGGATCGATCGCGAGGTCGCCATGGTCTCGCATCTGGTCGGGACTCCAGTCACGCTGCGCATCGATCGCGGCCAGGTCAGTCTTCGAGCCGGCGAGCAACGGGCGCTGGCCCGTGGTGAGACCCTGGCCGTCGTCCGGCCCGATGGGGATGTCCCGCTGGCGTGGGAGGCCCGGGCGTGATCGGCGTCGAGGCGGTCCGCATCCTGTTCGCGCTCCGCGCGACGCCGCCTTTCGACCGGATGGACGACGCCGAATTACTGCTGATCGCGGGGCGCGCACGCAAGCGGAACTACGCGCCCGGTCGGTTGATCCTGGCCGGCGGCACGGTCGCCGAGGTGCTGATCGTCACCACGGCCGGCGGCGCCGAGACCGATGGCGCGGCGGCGCCGGCCATCTTCGATGCTTCAGGTTTGCTGTTCGGCCTGGCGGCGCGCGCGGACTATGTCGCCGGGCCGGAGGGCCTGGAGGCGATCATCATCGCCAAGCCGCATGTGTTCACGATCGCGCGCGAATGCCCGGAGTTCGTCGCCGGTCTGCGGGATATGGCGGCGGTCGCGGGATGATGACCGTTCGCCGGGCTTTCCTGCTGCTGGTCGCGCCGCTGTTCCTGCTGCTGGCGGGCGTGAACGGGGCGCTGCTGTTCCTATGGGAGCGGGCAGAGGCGGCCCGGCAGCTGGACAACCAGGCCCTCGCCGCCGCCGTCACCGTGGCGGCCTTCGCGTCCGGCGCCGACGACTTGGCCGCCACGCTGCGTGACCCGCGGCGCGACGCAGCTTTTCGTGAAGCCGCCGCGAGGGTGGAAGGGCTCGATGGGCTCTACATCGCCGCCGCCGGCGGCGCGTCCGAGCAGATCGCCGGTCGGCGCCACGGCCAAGGCCCCGGCGCCTACAGTGAGCCCGCCCGGCCAACCGTGTTGCCGATCCGCGCCGACGCATCCGGACGGCGGCTGGCGACCGCGCTGGCGCCCATGGGCCAGGGCCGGTTCGTGATCGCCCAGATCGATGCGGGGAAACTGGACGCTCAAGTCGCGACCCTGCGCGCGATCGTCGCTGGCCTGTTGGTCGGGGCCGGAGTCCTGGGCTTTGGCCTCGCCTGGATCATCGCCGGCCGCATCGCGCGGGAACTGGCCGCCAACAACGCCATGATCGCGGCGATCCGCGGCGACCGTGTCGGCCCCTCGGCGGGCGACCTGGCCATCCGGGAGACCCGGGACCTAGCCAACGCCGTACGGCTGATGAAGACCAGCGTCGACAGCCGGCTGGCCCGCGGCGACCGCGAGCTGGCCCTGAGCGATCGCCGGCGCGATGAAGCCGGGGCCGCCGCCGCGTTCCACGAAACCGCCCTGCCGCCGCTCGCCGTCGAGACCGCGGGCGTAAGCGTGGCGGTTCGCTTCCTGGGCCGTATCGCGCCGGGAAGTTTCTACGCGCTTTGTGAAGCGGGCGGCCGCGCTGGTCTGGTCCTGGGGACGTGCGAGGGCGCCAGCCCGACCGACGCGCTGGCCCTTGGGCTGGCGGCGCGCGCCTTCCTGGAGCGCCACCTGCTTGACGGCGATCCCACGGCGCGGGTCGAGGAGGCGCGCCAAGCGTTCAGCGTGGTCCGCCTGGCCTGGACGGAGTGGAGCGCCGCTCGCCCGCCGCCGGTCCTGACGCTGGCCCTGTTGGCGGAAGGCTTGGGCGCGCGCGCGGAGGCCTATGCCCGGCGCGGCGCGGGGCTTTCGCCCGAGGCGGTCGCCGATGACCTGGCGGCGCTGCTCGACGCTGACGGCGTGCTGGCGGTCCTCAAGCCGTCCGACGTTGTCCTCAGCCCTTCAGGACAGCGTGGCCACGGCTGAGTCGGCGTCGGCCTCGATCGCGAAGATTGTGGTGAAGCCAGAGATATCGAACACCTCGCGCACCGAGGGTGAAAGTCCGGCCAGCACCAGCTTATGCCCTGCCGCCCGGGCGGCCTTGGCGCCAATCAACAGGACGCGCAGGCCGGCGGAGCTGACGTAGGGCGTCTCAGCGAGATCCAGAACCACCTTCGGGTGGGCCTGCGTCCGGACCGGCAGCACCGCCTCCAGTTCCCCCGCCGACCCGCTGTCCAGGCGCCCTGCCGCGCGGATCAGCATCACGTCACCCCGCATCTCTTCCCGGATGTCCATCAGCCTGCCTCGCGCGTCGGGCGCCTGCCCGGGTCATTGAGATATTCCGCGACATGACTAAGCTTGCGCTGTGAGTTCCCGCAAGGCCTGCAGTTTCCGGGTGGCATGCAATCCAACGTCTCCCATCGGCTGATCTGCGGCGGGGCTGGCCTCCGGGCGTTGCTCGACGCGATTGAGACGCAACTGGTCGACGGCGAAGCGCCTCCGGCGGTGGCTGCGGCCGTGCTGATCGCCTGCGATGAGATCGTCAGTAACATCGTCAACCACGGCGGCGCGGCCGCGGGCGTCGAGGTGGACGTCGGCGTCGGCGATGGGAGGGTGGACGTGGAGGTCATCGACGACGGCGCGCCGTTCGACCCGACCGCGGCAGCGGCGCCTGACACCGACCTGACGCTGGAGAACCGCAAGGTGGGAGGCCTGGGAATCTACCTGGTGCGCGAGATGATGGACCGGGTCGACTACGCGCGGCGCGACGGGCGCAATCGCCTGCAATTTTCCAAGAGCTTTCCGCCGACGCGAGCTTCCTGATGCGGGTTGCATGAAACACTCGAGGTTGCAGATCTTGTTTGGAAAATCGGAGACTGACGCCATGTCGCAGGCGCCGCAAGGGCAGTCGAAATCCGGCGCGCAGGACCCCCCGACGCTTGAGGTCTGTCACACGGACGGTCCCTACGGGATGGGGGTCCGCACCCTGGTCGCGCGCGATGTCGGCGAGATCTCCGACCGCTTCACCGGACAGGTCGGCCAGGAGATCAAGCAGCACAGCTTGCAGGTGACAGGGCTCCTGCACATCTGCGACACCACCTATATCGGCTTCCTGTCGCACAGCTGCGACCCCAACAGCCGCCTTGATATGAGCCGCTTCGAGCTGGTGACATTGCGGGCCGTGCCAGCGGGCGAGCTCCTGACCATCGACTACGCCGCCACCGAGGACCGGCTCTACCGCCAGTTCGAGTGCCATTGCGGCGCGGTCGCCTGCCGGCGCTGGATCGTCGGGCGGGCGGAGGGCGCCAACGACGAGGGGCGCGCCTATCTGGCCGGCGCGTGAGCGGGCAGGACTTCTGGTGGGCGCGGGATGACCTGGGCTTCAAGTCCGGGCGGCTGACGTTCGCGGGGCAGGACGTGGCGGCCCTGGCGCAGGCGATCGAGGGGCCGGTCTTCCTCTACAGCTCGCGCCGGGCGGCGGCGAATCTGACCCGGGTGCGTGAGGCGCTGGCTCAGGTCGGGCGGCCGTGGAAAATCTACTACGCCATGAAGGCCAACCGCTCCGAGCCGCTGCTCAAGGCCATGGCCGGTTGGGGTCTGTGTGGGATCGATGTCTGTTCGCCGGGCGAACTCGACCTCGCCCTGGCCAGCGGCTTCTCGGCGTCGGCCATCAGCTTCACCGGAACCGGTGTATCCAACCGCGACCTCGATCGGCTGTTGGCGCACCCGGACCTGACGATCAACTGCGATACGGTCGGCATGATCCGCCGGATCGGCGAGCGGGTTCCGGGTCGGGCCATCGGCATTCGGGTCAACCCTGGGCGCGGGACCGGCTACGGCGACAATGCGCGGCTGACCTATGCCGGCGAGGCCGTCACCAAGTTCGGGATCTACCGCGAGCAACTCGCCGAAGCCCTTGTGATGGCCCGGGCGCACAACCTCACGATCCGGACCCTGCATTTCCACGTCGGCTGCGGCTACCTGGGCGCGCAGCTCGAGGCGTGGGAGGCGGCGGTCGCCACAGGCCTGACCTTCCTTGACGACCTGCCGGATGTGACGACGGTGAACGTCGGCGGCGGCCTTGGTCTGCCGCATCGGGCCGGTGACCAGCCCCTCGACCTCGGGCGCTGGGCCGCGATCCTGGCGCGGCGGCTCGAAGGCCGGGATGTCACCCTGGCGGTTGAGCCCGGGGACTATATCGTCAAGGACGCCGGCATGTTGGTGCTGTCGGTGACCGACGTGGAGCTGAAACGCGACGCGCTGTTCGCCTTCGTCGATGGCGGCTTTAACCTGGCGCCGGAGCCGGCCTATTACGACCTGCCCTGTGAGCCGGTGGCCTGCGTCCCGCGCAGCCTGGATCCCGCCGACTGGCGGCCGGTCACGATCGCCGGCAACATCAACGAGGCGCTGGACCTGTGGGCGGAGCGCCATCCGATGCCGCCGCTGGGCGAAGGCGACCGCATCGCCTTGCTGAACGCTGGCGGCTATAGCGCGGCGATGAGTTCCAACCACTGCATGCGCGGCGGCTTCACCGAAATACTGCTCGACGACTGAGTGTTGCGAGGCCTGACGGCGCTGCTTAACGTCGCGCCATGGTCGAGACCCTTGCCGAACACGTCGCCGCCGTTGGCCACGAGATGGAACAGTACCGTGGCGGGGGCAAGGTCGCCGACTACATCCCGGCCCTGGCCCAGGTCGATGCCAAGCGGTTCGGCCTCTGCGTGCTGACCTGCGAGGGTGAGACCGCGCAGTACGGCGACTCCTGGATGCCGTTCTCCATCCAGTCGATCTCCAAGGTCTTCACACTGACCATGGCTCTGAACCGGCTCGGCGAGGACCTGTGGAAGCGGGTTGGCCGCGAGCCTTCCGGCTCCCGCTTCAACTCCATCGTCCAGCTGGAGAACGAGGCCGGGGTGCCGCGCAATCCGCTGATCAATGCCGGCGCCATCGTCACCACCGACGCCGTGCTGGCCGGCCGGACGATCCAGGAGGGCATCGACGATATCCGCAATACCTTCCGCACTCTGGCGGACGACAAGACCATCGACTTCGACCCGCAGGTGGCAAGGTCGGAGGCCGAGACCGGTTTTCGCAACTACAGCCTCGCCAACTTCATGCGCGGCTTCGACAATTTGAACAGCGAGGTCGAGGATGTCCTGCAGGTCTATTTCCACCAGTGCGCGATCCGCATCACCTGCAAGCAGCTCGCGCGGGCGGGCCTGTTCCTGGCCAACCAAGGCGTCGATCCGCTCAGTGGAAACCGTATCATCTCCGAGTCGGCCACCCGGCGGATCAATGCGGTGATGCTGACCTGCGGCCATTACGACGCGTCGGGCGAGTTCGCCTTCCAGGTGGGCTTGCCTGGCAAAAGCGGCGTGGGCGGCGGCATCCTCACGGTGGTGCCGGGCCGTGCGGCGATCGCGGTCTGGTCTCCGGGCCTGAACGAATATGGCAACTCTCAGGTCGGTACGATGGCGCTGGAGCGGCTGGCGACGCGGATGGGCTGGTCGATTTTCTGACGTTCACGACAAAGGCGCCCGACGGCGCTTTGCGGAGACCCCCAGTTCGGCGACAGTGTCGCCCGACGCCGCCTGCAGATGCGGCGCGAGGGCCTGGGAGGCTATCGATGGACACCACACGCAGGGAAGCTCTGGGGTTGGCTGGCGTGGCCGCAGCAACCGCCTTGGCGGTGACCGCCTTGGCGGCCGGCCAGGCCGGCGCCGCGCCGATGCTGGGCAGCAAGGATAAGGTCCTGTTCTGGGCCGCCACGGTGACGCCTTGCGACAAGGCAGGACGGTTCGATCCGGGCGCGATGAAGGACGTCCTGGCCTGGTTCAAGCACTGCGGCGCCGACGGCGTGGTGGTGCTAGGCACCTCGGGCGAATTCCCGCACTTCTCGGTGGCTGAGCGCAAGCTCGTCGCGGAAACAGCCCTGAAGAACAAGGTCGGCCTGAATGTCATCGTCGGGCCCGGGACCTCCAACCAGCCGGAGACCATCGACCTAGCCCGCCATGCCCAGGACCATGGCGCCGACGGCCTGCTGGTGATCCCACCGTTCTACTTCAACAATCCGCCCGACGAGGGGCTGACCCGCTACTATTCGGGGCTGTTCGAGGCGGTGCGGATCCCGATCAACCTCTACCATATCCCCGGCACCAGCGAGGCGCCGATCAGTGTCGACTTGCTGAAAAGCCTGTCGCAGTATCCGAACCTGGCGGGGATCAAGGACTCCAGCGGCAGTCCGGAGGGCTACAAGGCCTTTCTCGTCGCTTTCCCGGGGCTAAACATGCGCACCGGCACCAACAACAACCTGGAACAGGCCTTCGACCACGGGATGGGCGCGATCCTGGCGGACGGCAACGTCTTCACCAAGCTATGCGCCGACGTCTTTGCCGCCTACCGGGCCAAGCAGGACTACAAGCCCGCGCTGGCGAAGCTCCGTGCGGCGCAGCGGGGTGTGCAAGGGCTGGGCGGATCGCCCCCGGCGATGAAGTATGGGCTGAGCCTGCAGATGGGCGGGCCGCCGATCTATCCGCGCGCGCCATTGGTGGAGGTCAGCGGCGACCAGAAGGCGGCGATCAAGCTGGCTCTGGACAAGCTCAAGGACATGGCCTGAGCACAGGCCTGAGGGGGACACGCATATGAAGACGCTCACCGCCGGCGCCCTGTCCGCCGCCCTGCTGATGGCCGGGTCGGCCCTGGCCCAGTCCGCCAAGGACGTGGAATGGCCCACCTACACCGCCGACCTGGCCGGCAGCCGCTACCGCGCGCTGGACCAGATCAACGCGGCCAACTTTTCCAAACTTGAGGTGGCCTGGCGGTTCAAGACCGACGCAATCGGAAACCGGCCAGAGTTCAAGCTGGAAGGGACCCCGCTGGAGGTGGGCGGGGTGATCTATGCGACCGCGGGCTCCCGGCGGGGCGTGGTGGCACTCGACGCGGTCACCGGCGAGCTGATGTGGATGCACTCGGAGAGAGAGGGCGCCCGCGCCGCGGCCTCGCCGCGACAGCTTTCCGGGCGGGGCGTGAGTTATTGGGCCGACGGGAAGGACCAGCGAATCTACTACGTCACCACCGGCTACCGTCTGTTGGCGCTGGACGCCAAGACTGGCGCGCGCGTTCCGGGTTTCGGGACCGCGGGCGAGGTGGACCTGAAGACCGACTGGGACCAGGAGGTCGACCTGACGTCCGGCGAAGCGGGCCTCCATTCGGCGCCGACGATCGTGGGCAATACGATCATCGTGGGCGCGGCGTTCCGGGAGGGCTTCACCCCAGCCAAGCGCAACAACACCAAGGGCTATATCCGCGCCTACGACGTACGCACCGGCAAGCGGCTATGGACGTTCCACACCATCCCGAAAAAGGGCGAGTTTGGCTACGATACCTGGCTGAACGGATCGGCGGAGGATACCGGCAACACCGGCGTCTGGACCCAGATCACGGTCGATGAGGGGCTGAACCTGGCGTACCTGGCGGTCGAGTCGGCCACCGGCGATTTCTACGGTGGCCACCGGCCGGGCAACGGCCTGTTCGGCAACAGCCTGGTGGCGGTCGACCTGACCACCGGCGAGCGCAAGTGGCACTACCAGCTCATCCACCACGAGCTGTGGGACTACGACAATTCTTCGGCGCCGCTGCTGATGGACATCACGGTGGCCGGCAAGCCTGTGAAGGCCGTGGCGCTGCCGTCCAAACAGGGCTTCCTCTATGTCTTCGACCGCGCCACCGGCAAGCCGGTGTGGCCAATCAAGGAGACCAAGGTCCCGAAGGGCGACGTGCCAGGGGAATGGTACGCGCCCACCCAGCCGATCCCGACGAAGCCGGCGGCCTATTCCCGCAACGGCGTGGCGGAAAGCGACCTCATCGACTTTACGCCGGAGCTGCACGCCAAGGCGCTCGACGTGGCGAAGAACTACAAGCTGGGGCCAGTCTACACGCCGCCTGTGGTGAGCACGTCGCCGGGGCCGCTGGGCCTGCTGTCCTACTCAGCGCAGGGCGGCACCAATTGGCCGGGTGGGTCCTTCGATCCCGAGACCCACATCGCCTACCTCTTCGCTTGCGACGCCTGCCTCGGCGCCTATGGGCTGCAGAAGCCGCCGGCCGGCCTTTCCGACATGAACTACGTGGTCGGTGTGGCCGGTCAGCCGGTCAACATGATCCGCGGCCCCGGAGACGGCGTTGGCTCCGATGCCCCGCCGCCGCCGAAAGTCGTGGCTCCGGCCAGCGGCGGAGGCGGTGGTGGCCGCCTCACCGTCGATGGCCTGCCGCTGCTGAAACCGCCCTATTCGACGATCAGCGCGATCAATCTCGATACCGGCGAGATCATCTGGCAGGTCCCGGCCGGCGACACACCCGACTTCATCCGCAACCACCCGGCGCTGAAGGGGCTGAGCATCCCGCGTACCGGGCAGGCGGGCTATCAGATCGGGACCCTGGTGACCAAGTCGCTGGTGATCGCCGGGGATGGCGCGGTTACGACCACGGCGGAGCATCCGCGCGGCGCCATGCTGCGGGCCTATGACAAGGCCACCGGCAAGGAAGTCGGCGCGGTCTGGATGCCCGCCCCGCAATCCGGCTCGCCGATGACCTATAGCATCGGCGGCAAGCAGTACCTGATCGTGGCGATCAGCGGCGGCGCCTACTCCGGCGAGTACGTCGCCTACACCCTGCCGAACTGATGCGCAGGGCAGGTCTCATCATGGCGCTCGCGATTGGCGCGGGCGTGTTCGTGGCCGGTCAGTTGCGGGCGCAGGACGGCCCCAAGTCGGTGTGGGACGGGGTCTACACCGAGGCCCAGGCGGAACGGGGCAAGGCGGCCTACACCCAGTCCTGCGTCTTCTGCCACGGGCCGGACCTGGCCGGCACCGGTGAGGCCAAGCCCGTGGCCGGCCCCGAGTTCCTGTCCAGCTGGAACGGGCTGTCGGTCGGCGAGTTGCTGGATCGCACCCGTACCACCATGCCGCAGCAGCAGCCCGCCAGCCTGGACCGGGCCGCCTATGCCGACATCCTGGCCTATATGCTGAAGTTCAACGGCTTCCCGGCGGGCCAGACCGAGTTGGCGCAGCGCAGCGAGTTCCTGACCGGCGTCCGCATCGACGCCTTCAAGCCCGAGGCGCCGAAACTAGCGGCCAGTGCCGCCGACGCCTTCGCCCACGATGCCGCGGAGAACGCCCCGGCGCCCAACAGCCAGCCCAACCCCTACGCCACCGACACCGGCTTCTTCAAACTGCCCGTTGGCCGGACCATGGGCTCGTCCAGCGCCGTGGGGGTGGACAGCAAGGGCCACGTCTGGGTGTTCGACCGCTGCGGCGTTAATTCCTGCGCCGGCAGCAAGCTCGACCCCGTCATGGAGTTCGACGCCAAGGGGAACTTCCTGAAAGCCTTCGGCGCCGGCCTGTTCAACTTCCCGCATGGCCTGTTCATCGACGCCAAGGACCACGTCTGGCTCGCCGACAACCGCGTCGAGGGCGGCAAGGGCGCGCAGGTGTTCGAGTTCGACGCGACAGGAAAACGGCTCCGCGCCCTGGGCAAGGCCGGGATCTCGGCGGAGGGGCCGGACACCTTCGCCGAACCCAACGCGGTGCTGGTGGCTCCCAATGGCGCCATCTTCGTCGCCGACGGACACTCGTCCGGCAAGGGTCCCGCGCGGATCGTGAAGTTCGACGCCTCGGGCCGGTTTGTGAAGGCCTGGGGCGTCCGCGGCCCCGGCGCCGGACAACTGGAGGTGCCGCACGCCCTGGCGATGGACTCCAAGGGCCGGTTATTCGTCGCCGATCGCTGGAACAACCGGGTGGTGATCTTCAACCAGGACGGCAAGCTGCTGGACATCTGGAGCCAGTTCGGCCGGCCCAGCGGCGTGTTCATCGACCGCAACGACGTCCTCTACGTCGCAGACTCCGAGTCCCGCGAGGCCACCGGTTATGGGCACAATCCGGGCTGGAAACGCGGGCTGCGAATCGGCAGCGCACGTACCGGCAAGGTCGAGGCCTTCATCCCGGACACCGCCGCCGACGCCGAGCAGCAGGCCACCAGCGGGGCTGAGGGGATCACGGCAGACGGCCGTGGGGCGATCTATGGCGCGCAGGTCCTGCAAAAGGCGGTCGCCCGCTACGCAAAGCCGCCCTGATCACGCTCAACTTGGAACAATCTGCCTTTGTCGCAGGCGCCCGCCCATCGACAAGGCATGACCTTGCCGGGTAAATGCCGCCAGGAATGCACGCACGGCCCCCGATACTTCGGGCCGCGTTTGCGCGTGCTTGCGTGAGAGTGGACGATGACGGGGCTGCCAGAACGGCAAGGATTGTACGATCCGAGGAACGAGCACGATTCGTGCGGCGTGGGCTTTGTCGCGAATATCAAGGGCCGCAAATCCCATGAGGTGATCATCTCGGGCCTGCAGATCCTGGTCAACATCGACCACCGCGGCGCCGTGGGCGCCGACCCGCTGGTGGGCGACGGTGCGGGCATCCTGATCCAGATTCCGGACGGGCTCTACAGGGCGTGGGCGCAGACCGAGGGTATCGACCTGCCGCCGGCCGGCGAATATGCCGTGGCCATGTGCTTCCTGCCGCAGGAGGTGCTGGCGCGCACCGCGGCCCTGGAGCAGTTCGAGCACTTCCTGAAGGTCGAGAAGCAGCCGCTGATCGGCTGGCGCGACGTGCCGACCGAGACCACGGGTCTTGGCGACGCGGTGCTGGCCTCGATGCCGGTGATCCGTCAGGCGTTCATCGGCCGTGGTCCGAACGTGAAGGACCAGGACGCCCACGAGCGCAAGCTGCTGGCCGTGCGCAAGCAGCTGCAGAACCCGCTGGCGGAGTTGGCGATCAAGCGCAACCTGCCGGGCCTGACCCAGCTCTACATCCCGTCGCTGTCGACGCGAACGGTGGTCTACAAGGGCCTGCTGCTCGCCCACCAGGTGGGGGTGTTCTACAAGGACCTCTCGAACCCGCTGGCGGAATCGGCCCTGGCCCTGGTCCACCAGCGGTTTTCGACCAACACCTTCCCGTCCTGGAAGCTGGCCCATCCCTACCGGTTCATCGCCCACAACGGCGAGATCAACACGGTGCGGGGCAATGTGAACTGGATGAACGCGCGGCGCCGCTCGATGGAGAGCGAGCTGCTGGGCCCCGACCTCAACAAGATGTGGCCGCTGATCCCGCACGGCCAGTCGGACACCGCCTGCCTGGACAACGCCCTGGAGCTGCTGCTGGCCGGCGGCATCCCCCTGGCCCAGGCGGTGATGATGCTGATCCCCGAGGCCTGGGCCGGCAATCCGCTGATGGATGCCAAGCGCAAGGCCTTCTACGAGTACCACGCCGCCCTGATGGAGCCGTGGGACGGCCCCGCGGCGGTGGCCTTCACCGACGGCCGCCAGATCGGCGCCACCCTGGACCGCAACGGGCTGCGCCCCGCCCGCTTCATTGTCACCGACCAGGACCATGTGATCATGGCCTCCGAGGCCGGTGTGCTGGACGTTCCCGAGGAACGCATCCTGCGCAAGTGGCGCCTGCAGCCGGGCAAGATGTTGCTCATCGACATGGAAGAAGGGCGCATCATCGAGGACGAGGAGATCAAGCGGACCCTCGCCGAGGCCGAGCCCTATGAGGAGTGGCTGGCCAACACCCAGTTCAAGCTGGAAGAGCTGTCGATGGACGGGGTTGCCGGCGAGCCGCTGACCAACGACCCCGAGACCCTGCTGAACCGTCAGCAGGCGGTCGGCTACACCCAGGAAGACCTGGCGTTCTTCCTGGAGCCGATGGCGCGCGACGGGGAAGATCCCATCGGCTCGATGGGCGCCGACACCCCGATCGCCGTCCTCTCGAAGCGGCCCAAGGTGCTCTACGAGTACTTCAAGCAGAACTTCGCCCAGGTCACCAATCCGCCGATCGACCCGATCCGCGAGGAGCTGGTGATGAGCCTGGTCAGCATGATCGGGCCGCGCCCGAACCTGCTGGGCCGCGCCGCCGGAACCTACAAGCGCCTGGAAGTGGCCCAGCCGATCCTCACCGATGAGGATCTTGCGAAGATCCGCGCCATCAACGAGCTTCTGGACGGTGCCTTCCGCACCGCTACGCTGGACACCACCTGGGCGGCCGAGGAGGGTGCGGAGGGACTGGATGCGGCGGTCGAGCGCCTCTGCCGCGAGGCCACCGACGCGGTGCTGGCCAACAACAACATCCTGATCCTGTCCGACCGCGAAACCGGCCCGGACCGCATCCCGATGCCGGCGGCGCTGGCCACGGCGGCCGTCCATCACCACCTGATCCGCCAGGGTCTGCGCATGCAGGCCGGCCTCGTGGTGGAAACTGCCGAAGCCCGTGAAGTGCACCACTTCTGCGTGCTGGCCGGCTATGGCGCAGAGGCGGTGAACCCCTACCTGGCGTTCCAGACGCTGGAACAGCTACGGGTCCGCAACGGCCTGGCGCTCAGCGCCTATGACGTCCGCAAGAACTACATCAAGGCGGTCGGCAAGGGCATCATGAAGGTGATGTCCAAGATGGGCATCTCCACCTACCAGTCCTACTGCGGCGCCCAGATTTTCGATGCGGTCGGCCTGTCGTCGGAGTTCATCGAACGGTTCTTCACCGGCACGGCGACCACCATCGAGGGCGTCGGCCTGATCGAGGTGGCCGGCGAGTGCGTGCGCCGTCACGCGGACGCCTACGGCGACAACCCGATCTACAGGACGATGCTGGATGTCGGCGGGCAGTACGCCTGGCGCCTTCGCGGCGAGGCCCACGCCTGGACTCCGGAGTCGGTGTCGAAGCTGCAGCACGCCGTGCGGGCCAACCTGCCGGACGAGTACGCCCAGTTCGCCGCCGCCATCAACGAGCAGAGCGAGCGGCTGCTGACCATCCGCGGCCTGATGCGCTTGAAGCCCGGCCAGCCCGTGCCGATCGAGGAGGTCGAGCCGGCCGCCGAGATCGTCAAGCGGTTCGCCACGGGCGCGATGTCCTTCGGCTCGATCAGCCGCGAGGCCCACACCACCCTGGCCATCGCGATGAACCGTATCGGCGGGCGCTCCAACACCGGGGAGGGCGGCGAGGAGCCGGACCGCTTCGTGCGCCTGCCCAACGGCGATTCCATGCGCTCGGCCATCAAGCAGGTGGCCTCGGGCCGCTTCGGGGTGACCGCGGAGTACCTGGTCAACGCCGACGATATCCAGATCAAGATGGCCCAGGGCGCCAAGCCCGGCGAGGGCGGCCAGCTGCCGGGCCACAAGGTCGATAAGAACATCGCCAAGGTCCGGCACTCGACGCCCGGCGTGGGCCTGATCTCGCCGCCGCCGCACCACGACATCTATTCCATCGAGGACCTGGCGCAGCTGATCCACGACCTGAAGAACGTCAATCCGGGCGCCCGGATTTCCGTGAAGCTGGTCTCGGAAGTCGGCGTCGGCACCGTGGCCGCCGGGGTCGCCAAAGCCCGGGCCGACCACGTCACCATCTCCGGCTTCGAAGGCGGCACGGGCGCCTCGCCGCTCACCTCCCTGACCCATGCCGGTTCGCCCTGGGAGATCGGTCTGGCCGAGACCCAGCAGACCCTACTGCTGAACGGCCTGCGCACGCGCATCGCCGTGCAGGTGGACGGCGGCCTGCGCACCGGCCGCGACGTGGCGATCGGCGCCCTGCTGGGGGCCGACGAGTTCGGCTTCGCCACCGCGCCGCTGATCTCGGCCGGCTGCATCATGATGCGCAAGTGCCACCTCAACACCTGCCCGGTGGGCGTGGCCACCCAGGACCCGGTGCTGCGCGCGCGCTTCACCGGCCAGCCCGAGCACGTGATCAACTACTTCTTCTTCGTGGCCGAAGAGCTGCGCCAGATCATGGCCGAGCTTGGATTCAAAACGGTGCAGGAGATGATCGGCCGGGTGGATCGCCTGGATATGAACCCGGCGCTCGACCACTGGAAGGCGCACGGCGTGGACCTGTCGCGTATCCTCTATTCGGCTCCGGCCGAGGGCAAGGCCCTCTGGAACCAGGATCGCCAGGACCATGGCCTGAACCACGCCCTGGATCATCGGTTGATCGCCGACGCCAAGGCCGCGCTGGAGCACGGCCAGCCGGTCCGCGCCGAGTACGACGTGCGCAACATCAACCGCACGGTGGGCGCGATGCTCTCTGGCGAGGTGGCCCGGCGCTACGGCCACGCGGGCCTGCCCGACGACACCATCGCCATCACCCTGCGCGGTACGGCTGGCCAGAGCTTCGGCGCCTTCGCCGCGCGCGGGGTCAGCCTGACCCTGATCGGGGACGGCAACGACTATGTCGGCAAAGGCCTGTCGGGCGGCCGGGTCGTGGTGCGCCAGCCGGCGGACTCGCGGCGCGATCCCACCCGCAACATCATCGTCGGCAACACGGTGCTGTACGGCGCCATCGCCGGCGAGGCCTATTTCGAAGGCGTGGCCGGCGAGCGGTTCGCGGTTCGCAACTCCGGCGCCGTGACGGTGGTCGAGGGCCTGGGTGACCACGGCTGCGAATATATGACCGGTGGCGTGGTGGTCGTTCTGGGCGACACCGGCCGCAACTTCGCCGCGGGCATGAGCGGCGGCGTGGCCTATGTCTACGATCCGCGCGGTCGTTTCGCCGAGCTGTGCAACAAGGCCATGGTTGACCTGGAACCGGTCACGGCCGGCGGGGCGGACGAGTCCGGACGGCCCAGCCAGCGGTCGATCTCGGTCGAGAACAATGGCATGGGCGACCTGCTGGGCTTCGACGCCGAGCGCCTGCGCATCCTGATCGAGCGCCACCACCTGCACACGTCCAGCGCCCGGGCAGCCGAGATCCTGGAGAACTGGGACGCGGTGCTGGGATCCTTCGTGAAGGTGATGCCGCGTGACTATCGCCGCGCGCTGACCGACATGGCGAACGAACGCGCGGCCGCCGCCGCCGTCGCCGCCGAATAACAAGAGCTTGGGGGACTAAGGCAGATGGGCAAGCCCACCGGCTTCCTGGAGATTGAGCGTCGCGAGCGCGGGTACGAGCCCGTGGGCGAGCGGCTGAAGACCTGGAAGGAATTCATCCACCCCTTGCCGGGGCCGGAGATCCGCGCCCAGGCGTCGCGCTGCATGAGCTGCGGGATCCCGTTCTGTCACCAGGGCTGCCCGGTGAACAACCAGATCCCGGATTTCAACGAGTTGGTCTATCGCGACCAGTGGCGTGATGCGCTGGACAACCTGCAGTCCACCAACAACTTCCCGGAGTTCACCGGCCGCATCTGCCCCGCACCCTGCGAGGCGTCCTGCACCCTGAACATTCCGGACTCCCCGGTGACCATCAAGTCGATCGAGTGCCAGATCGTCGATCGCGGGTGGGACGAGGGTTGGATCACGCCGGAACCCTCGCCGCGCGGCAGCGGCAAGCGGGTGGCCGTGGTGGGCTCGGGCCCGGCGGGCCTGGCCTGCGCTCAGCAATTGGCCCGCGCCGGCCACGCCACGACGGTGTTCGAGAAGTCCGACCGGGTCGGCGGCCTGCTCCGCTACGGCATCCCTGACTTCAAGATGGAAAAGCATCTCATCGACCGGCGCGCCCGGCAGATGGAGGCCGAGGGCGTGATTTTCCGCACTGGCTTCGAGGTGGGCGTCACCGTGTCCGTCCAGCGGCTGCTGGACGACTACGACGTGCTGGTGATGGCCGGCGGCGCCGAGGATCCGCGCGGGCTGGGCTGCCCTGGTGACGGCCTCACGGGCGTCCACTTCGCCATGGAGTTCCTGACCCAGCAGAACAAGCGCAACGCCGGCGACGACGAAGAAACCGCAGCGCCCACCGGCACGCTGTCGGCCAAGGGCAAGCACGTGGTGGTGATCGGCGGTGGCGACACCGGCTCCGACTGCATCGGCACCTCCAACCGCCAGGGCGCGGCTTCCGTGACCCAGCTGGAGATCATGCCGCAGCCGCCGGCACACGAGAACAAGGCCCTGACCTGGCCCGACTGGCCGCTGAAGCTCCGCACCTCGTCCAGCCAGGAAGAAGGCTGCGACCGCGACTTCGCCGTGGCCACCCGGCAGGTTCTGGGCGACGGCGGCAAGGTCACCGCGCTCCAGTGCGTGAGCCTGGAATGGGTGACTGGCGCAGACGGCCGGATGCAGATGCGCGAAGTCGAAGGCTCGACGTTCGAGTTGAAGGCCGACCTGGTCCTGCTGGCCATGGGCTTCGTGGGTCCGCGAAAGGCCGGCGTCGTCGAGCAGAGCGCCGTGGCGCTGGACCCGCGCGGCAACGTCGCGGCCAATGTCCTCGACTACAAGACCTCGGCGTCCAACATCTTCACCTGCGGTGACATGCGGCGCGGCCAGTCCCTGGTGGTCTGGGCGATCCGTGAGGGCCGCCAGTGCGCCCGGGCGGTGGATGAATATCTGATGGGATCGACGAAACTGCCTCGGTAGGCGGGCACAGCCGTTTTACCAGATGCAGCGCCCTCCTCGCCAGCAGAGGAGGGCTCGCACGCATCCAGCTTGCCTACCGCCCGATGAACACCGGGTCGCGCTTTTCCACGAAGGCCTTGGCGGCCTCCTTGTGGTCTTGGGTCTGGCCGGTGTGGACGTGGTGGGTGGCCTCCATGTCGAGGCATTCATCGACGTCGCCGGCCATGGCGCGGTTCAGGTTCTCCTTCATGTAGCGGTAGGCGATCGTCGGGCCGGCGGCGAGGCGGGCGCCGATCTCGGCGGCCTTGGCGGCCAGATCTTCTGGCGCGCAGACCCAGTTGGTGAGGCCTAGGCGCAAGGCCTCGTCGGCGTTGACCCGGTCGGAGAGGTAGTACATCTCCCGCGCCTTGGCCGAGCCCACCAGCTGGGTGAGGAAATAGGTGCCGCCATAGTCGCCGGAAAAGCCAACCTTGGCGAAGGCGGTGGTGAGGATCGCGCTCGAGGCCATGATCCGCAGGTCGCAGGCCAGCGCCAAGCCCAGGCCCGCACCGGCTGCCGCGCCCGGCAGGGCCGCCAGCGTCGGCTTCGGCATCTTGAACAGCTTGCCCGCGGTGGCGCGCTGGTTCACCCGCTGGCGGTGGATCGCCGAGTCGATGGAACCGCCGCCGCCGCCGTCATTGCGGTTGTTCATGCCCTTCACGTCGCCGCCGGCGCAGAAGCCCTTGCCTGCGCCGGTCAGCACCACGCACTTCACCGCGCTGTCCAGCTCGGCCGAGGCCAGCTGGCGGGCCAGCGCCTGGTTCATCTCGTCGCTCATGGCGTTGCGCGCCTCGGGCCGGTTCAGCGTCAGGGTCAGCACCCCGCCATCCAAGCTGGCCAAAAGGTCGTTCGTGCCGGTGTCGATCGCGTCAGCCATGGTCAGGCTCCTCCCGTTTTTGCTTGCCGAGAACCATAGGCCCGAGATCGGTGGTCGCGAAGGGCGACGCTGAGACAACCTTGACCGGGCCTGTGGCCGGGGCCTCTAGTCGCTGCGAAATCGGGAGAGGAACCCACCATGCGCCTCCGTCAGATCGCCCTCGTCGGCAAGAACCTGGACGCCGTGAAGGCCGACGTCGTCGATGTGCTGGGCCTGGGCAGCGACTACGCCGACCCCGGCGTCGGCAAGTACGGCCTGCGCAACGCCGTCTGGCCGATCGGCGACACCTTCCTGGAAGTGGTCTCGCCCCAACAGGACGGCACAACCGCAGGGCGCCTGCTGGAGAAGCGCGCCGGCGACGGCGGCTACATGGTGATCCTGCAGTGCGACGACCTGATCGTAGCCCGCCAGCGGGTGGCCGCCGAGGGCGTTCGGATCGTGGACCAGTTCGACGGCAAGGGCGTGGCCTTCACCCACCTGCATCCCCGCGACGTGGGCGCCGCGATCCTCTCCATCGACCACATGGAGCCGAAGGAGCGCTGGGAGTGGGCGGGTCCCAACTGGCGCGAGAACGTGCGGACAGAGATCTCGACTGGGATCATCGGCGCCGAGCTGCAGGGCGACGACCCGGGCGCCATGGCCGTGCGCTGGGCCGGGGTGCTGGGGCTGCCGGCCGAGCCGCTGGGCGAGGGCTGGCGGATCGGCCTGGACGGCGGCGAACTGCGCTTCGTCAAACCCGCTGATGGTCGTGGCGAGGGGTTGGGCGGCTTCGACGTCGCGGTGCGCGATCCCGACTCAGTCCGCGCCCGGGCCGCCGCCCGCGGCCGACTGGTGAATGGGCAGGTCACGCTGTGTGGCGCGCGGGTGCATCTGGTGGCGGGATGATGTGCAGAAAGACGTTCCGGCGAACGTGATTCAACCTACGCAAGAACGGGGTCGCCTAATGGCGTCTATATGCTAGCGTAAACAAAGGATGAATGCCGGTGGGCTCGACTACTGTCTGGCTCAGGGTGATTGAAAGAGGTGTACCATGGGTCGAATTGGATTTGCGCTAGCGTGCGGGGTTCTGCTTGCCGGAACCTCTGCCCAGGCACAGGTGAGCAACATCACCGAAAGCGCGAGCACGCAATTTTTCTTCCCGCTGCAGGACGATCCAATCGATACGATCGGCGAAAGCAAGGGCGCATTCTATAGCCTGTCGCCGTTCGGCGGCGGAGACTACCGCTCCTATGTCGATGTCGGCGACACCTCGATCTCGTTCGAGAGCGCGGACGTGGTGTCGGGGACCGGTGTCCAGGCAAGATCCAAGACGCTGGTCGCCTTCGATTTCCTCAATACCTCAACGGACGCCGTCAAGTTCGATTCCCTGATCACCCCGGCCGGCATGGGCTTCTACATGGCCAACATCGACCCGATGTGCCAGTTTTCGAGCTGCCCGGAGGCTGTCGGCGCTCGGCTGAGCGATCTGACGCTCAGCAATCCTGGCTCGCCAAACCTCGGCAAGGTCAAGTTCGAGTTCGCGATCCAGGACAACGGCGAGGATCTCTACCGCGTGATGGGTTCCCTTGCGCTTCGGATCGGCCCAGGCGGATACTATATCGACCCTCAGCTGGCCGATGCGAGCAGCAAGCTGCTGAACTTCGGCCAGTCCACCGTGGCGTCGGACAATGCGATACTGGGCTATGCTTGGGATGCGACCCCCGTCTCCTTCCTGCTGGAGCAAGGTCTGCACCACCTGACCTATTCTACCAGCGTCTTTAGCGGCTCCGGCGCCAGCCCAGTCAGCTGCGGCGCCAGCCTGGTCTCGTTTGTCGGATTCGGCGACCCCATCGGCCGCGGCGGCGGCGTCGAGTCTGCGGATGTGGACGCGGCCGAGTTCTCCTCGTTCGCCCGCGGAGGCGCGTTCGAACCCAGCGCTTCCAGCGTCACCGGCAGCGCCTGCCCGAGTGCGTTGCCGGGCAGTGGTGGGTTGCAAGGTTTCAATCCCACACCCACCACATTCAACAAGCCCATCTTCCGTGATGGCGTGCTAACCTACGGCCTCAAGACGAGCGCGGCGGTGCCTGAACCTGCGACCTGGGCAATGATGATCCTTGGTTTCGGTGCGTTGGGAACTGCGGCGCGGCGTCGGCGGACAGTGGGGGCCCGCGCCTAGGAGCAGATGGCGAACGACGGGAAACGGGCAGGCGCACTGCCCGAGGGCTTCAGTTATCGAGCCTTCATCAGTTACAGCCACCGTGACAAGGCTCACGTGCGAAGGCTCCACCGCGAGGTGGAGTCATTTCGTATTCCGCCTAAACTTGTCGGCAGGGTCACCGCCGTCGGCGAGGTGCCCCGCCGGCTGACCCCGGTATTCCGGGACCGCGACGAACTGCCGGCATCCTCCGACCTGGGAACCCAGCTGCGCGCGGCGATCGGCGGCTCGATGTTCCTGATCGTGATCTGCTCCCCGGCGTCGGCGACGTCGCACTGGGTCGAGCAGGAGATCATCAACTTCAAGCGCGCGCACGGCGAGGGCAACCTGCTGGCGCTGATCGTCGATGGCACGCCGTACGGCTCCGACATCCCTGGCAAGGAGGACGACGAGTGTTTCCCCCGAGCCCTGCGTTATGTGTTGGGGGCAGATAGCGAACTCTCCGACGTCCGCACCGAACCGATTGCCGCGGACCTGCGTCCGGACGCGGATGGACCGCGGCTGGCGCGCCTGAAGCTGATTGCTGGCCTGACCGGCCTGAAGCTCGACGAACTGGTCCAGCGAGAGACGCAGCGGCGGATGCGCCGCTTGGCCGTTGTCGCCTCCGGCGCCATGGCCGGCATGGTGTTGACTGGAGGATTGGCGTTCTATGCCAACGCCGCGCGTATCGAAGCCAACAAGCAGCGGGAGATCGCCCAGAAGGAAGCGGCTGCGGCTCGAGCGGCGTCGGACTTCCTGGTGGGGACGTTTGAGCTTTCCAACCCGGGGACCGAAAACCCGCGCACGGTCACGGCGCTGACGATCCTGGGCCGCAGCGCCGCGCGCGCGCGGACCGATCTGGCGGACCAGCCCGCGATCCAGACACGCATGCTGGCGACCCTTGGCCGCGCCTACATCAACCTGGGGCTCGCGAACGAAGCGCGGGCCGCGTTCGAGGGTTCGCTGCCGGCGATCCGAAAGGCGGGGCCGGATGGTGCGGAAGCCATGTCGGTACTCGCGGCGACCTATGCGAAGGAAGGGGCGCTGGACAAGGCGCTATCCACGATCAAGGCCGCGCAGGTCATGCTCGGCCCCGACATGAGCTCTCGTATCAACGTCCGGGCCAGTGCGGCCCTGACCGAGGGACGCATTCTGACTTCCCTGTCCGATGTGAAAGCCGGGGTCGCCGCATTCGACCGCGCGTTGGCGTTCTACCGGAGCATGGACAACCCGCCGCCGGCCGCGATCGCCGGAACCCTGAACAATCGGGGCCTGCTGCTCTCAGACGACGGACAGTATGAAGCCGCCGAGGCGTCGCTGAGTGAGTCCCTGCGGATCTACCGGAGCACCCTGGGCGATGAACACCTCTCGACCGGCAAGGGTTGGTACGCACTCGCCGTCAATGCGTTTGGCGCGGGCAAACTGCAGACGGCCGAGCAGCGCATCGCGCAGGCGCTGACGGTTGAACGGGGCGTGCTCGATAACGACAACCCGACCCTGGCCGATACGCTCTCGGTTCAGGGTCAGATCCTGCAAGCACGGGGCAAGCTGCCAGAAGCCGAACGGGCGCTGCGAGAAGCGGTGGCGATCTATCGCAAGGCCTTCGGGCTCCACTATCTGGTCGGGATCGCCGAGGTGTACCTGGGTCTCATCGAGTCTCAGCGTGGCGCGACCGGCGCGGCGCTGGCCACCCTCGACGACGCCAAGCGCAACTACGACGCCAGCTACGGCAAGCTGCACCCCAACCACGGTGACTTGAAGGTCAACCGCGCGACGGTGCTGGCCAAGGCCGGACGGATGGCGGAGGCGCGCAAGGACTGCGCTGACGGGATCGCGATCCTCAAGGAAACCCTCGGCGCCGACGCCAGCTTCACGAAGTCGAGCGCCGCCACCTGCGCGGCGCTCGGGCAGCCCAAGCGCGCCGCGCTGTAGACCTGACCTTGGGCCTTAGCTCTTGTCGCCCGCGCCCGTCGCCGGGTCGCGGCGCAGGCGGTACAGCGGATAGACCCCATAGCCCTTGGCCAGCGGCGTCTTACCCACATAGTTGCAGGTGAAGGGGTGATCGCGCTCCATCTCCAGCACGGAGGCGAAGGGCTCGGTGACATAGACGCTGCCGGAGGGGGTCACCGGTTCGATCCGCGCCGCCCGCGACACCTCGGTGCCATAGTAGGTGGTCCGCCGGCTGATCGGGTCGTAGCCGGAGTAGGTGGTGCCATAGTGTAGGGCGATGCGCATCGCCGTGCCGTCGGGGACGCCCAGGGCCTTGGTGTCGACCCGACCGAACTCGTCCGAGAGGTCGAGGGCGGCAGCTGCCGCCGACCGCGCATCCTGGAACACCACATAGAGGGAGTCGCCCCAGGTGTTGCTCTCGCGGATGACGTCGGAATAGCGCTCCAGCACCTCGGCGGCGCGCAGCATCACCTCCTGCCAGAACAGCGGCAGCACGCGTTCGTCCAGGGTTGTGAAGCCTGGGAAGTCGGTGAACATCAGGCCGTATGTGCCGCGCTTGACGTGGCTGTGCGGCGGCGGCGGCGGCATCACCGGGCGGCGCAGCTCCGGCGTGGTCACGACCTCCGACCTGGCCCCCGACGCGCGCCAGGCTGCAATGTCGGAGCCGCTGAGGGTGCCGGCCCCGGCCCCCTCGACGATGGCCAGCTGGATCGCCTCGCCGTGCAGGTGGCGGGCGCGCAGCCGGGCCATGCCCATGGTCACCTTCGAGCCATAGGCGAACTGCGCCTGCTCGCCGACGTAGGTCATGTTGCTGGCGAAGGTGACGAGGGCCGCGCGGCTTTTGCAGTCGTGATAGCGCGCCACCCAGTCCTGGCCGCTGGGCGCCACCGATTGCTCCAGGAAGTCGCCCTCGGCGAAGGGCAGCACCACATGGAGTTCGACGCCACAGTCCAGCAACTGCTCGGCGATCAGGATGTCGCTGCCGGCGGCCAAGGCGCCATAGGCGAAGCCGACCTTCTCACGCAGAATTACCTCACGCATCTCGGCGGCCAGCCGCGCCTCGCTCTTCGGGTGGCCGGTGAAGATATTGCCGCAGAACATCGCCACCCGCGGCGGGCGGATCGGCTCCAGCAGCGTGCCGAAATCCTTGCTCGGGCCGCCCAGCAGTCGTTGCAGCTGCAGGAAGGTGGTGGAGCGAGAGCCGACGTCGGCGTCGGGCGCCTGGACCGCCCGCGTCAGCGTCGCCTCGGCCTCCTCCAGCGCGCCCAGCACCACCAGGGCCTCGGCCAGGGTGGCCAGGGAGAAGTAGTCCTGTCGCCCCTCCGCGCTCACCTGGCGCACCACCTCGCGGGCCATGACCGTGGCCAGCGTCGGCCGCCCGGCGATCTTGGCCAGGGTGGCGGCGTTGATGGCGGGGTAGCTGGAGCGCGTGCGCCGGTAGACCGCCGCGTAGAGCCCGCAGGCCTCCAGCACCTTGGCGCGGTCCAGCCCGGGGCCGGCGGCGAAGGCCTGATCCTTCAGGAGGCGCGCCTTCAGGGACAGAGCGTCCACGTCGCCCACGCCGGCAAGACCATAGGTGTCGTAGAGGCGCAGGCCGCGCTCGGTGTCGCCGAGCCGCGCGAGCGTCAGGACTTCAAGATAGTCCAGACCCTTGTGGCCCAGTTCTTTCCCCTGAGTGACCTCGTCATAGGCGGCCAGCAGGTCGCCCCGGGCCAGGGCTGAACGCACGGAATTGGCGGTTTCGTCCCTGAGCATCAAGCGGTCTTGCCGTCCCCGAGCCCCAACGGCCTAGCCTGTCGTGTCTGGCGTAGCCACCTGGGCCATCGCAGGCAAGCGGTCTGAAGGCAGCCTCACGAATTCACGCTAGCCTGAATCGAATCAGACGTCCGCGAGAAACGCCTAGACCGCGAGTGCCGCCGGAATCTCGATCTCCATGTCCAGCCGCTGCTGCGCCTTGCCCTTGGCCAGGGCGTCCAGGCGCAGGCTGGCGAATTGTCCGCCCCCCAGGGCCTGGATGCAGTGCAGGTTGACCGCGCCCATGCCGGGCAGTTCGTAGCGCGGGCCAGCCTCGGCGGCCAATTCCTCCATCCGCGCGCGGTAGGCGCGGGGGTTGAGGCCGCCCGCCCCGCCGATCCTGACGACCTTGCCCATGTGCGTTCTCCCCATACGCAAGGGAGGTAAGCGCCGTGCCGCAGGGTTACGCCGAGGCTAAGCGCCTGCGTCAGCCGGTGCGGTCGATTATGGCAGTGAACAGAACGGGAACTATTGAGGTGGAGCTGAAGGTCTTCTCACCCCTTTTCGGCGCCAGGTCGGCGAGGTAGCCCGGCGGAAGCGCCTGAGTCTTGGCTCCGGACGCTATGCTGGCGCGGACCCGTCGCTGTCTCCAGGTTGGCGTTTTCCCGGTGAAATCCCCTCTAAGGAGAACCGGATTGTGGCCAACCCGAGCGAAATGGTTAATGCCGAACAGTGTTTTGGATGGTCGAGTTGCCGGCCGCGCGGAGGGGTTGAACGCGACATCTCGGTCGCCGCGCCGGCTCATCTGGGGGAATGGTTATGAAGCGTCTGTTTTCCGTCGCCGCGCTCGCCGCGACGCTCGCCTTCGCAGGGGGTGCCGCCCATGCCGGCAACGTGTATCTCACCGGACATGATCCCGACTTTCATGCCCAGGTTCAGGCCAGCGGCCAGAAGCAGCTGAATGTGGCCCTGAATTTCGTCACGGGCGGATCGTATAAGGACAATTCCACGAAGTTCCTTTGGGTGGAGAGCTACCTTCCGGCCACCTCCGGCCACTTTGTCGGGTTCAACGGCCTTGCTGCGATCGGCGTAGGCGCCGGCAACGTCGATCGGGTTGATGCCCTGGGTCTGGCCACGGTGAATTTCAGCTCCTATTCCGCGATCGTCGTCGCCTCCAGCTTTGGAGGCATGCTCACCAGTGCTGAGATCAACGCCCTGATCGGGCGGTCGGCCGACATAGCCACGTTCGTAAACGGCGGCGGCGGCTTGGCGGCCTTCGCCGAATGCCTCTCGACCCCTGCCTGCGATGGTAGCAACCTGGCGGCGCCGACCACGCCGTTCGGCTATCTGCCGATCACCGTGACCTCGGTGGACACGGTCCCCGGTTATTTCGTGACACCCTTTGGCGCTAGCCTTGGGCTGACCAACGGCGACGTCAGCGACTGCTGCACGCACAACTCGTTCGGCGCGATTGGTGGTCTGAACGTCGTAGATTTCGATTCACGCGGTGTCGCCACCACCGTTGCCGGCAACGTACGGATTGGCGGAGGCGGCCTGATTGGCGGGGTTCCCGAGCCCGCGAGCTGGGCGCTGATGATCGGCGGCTTCGGGATGGCCGGTGCGGCGCTGCGCCGTCGCCGTACAGCGCGCGTGGGCTAGACACCCCGGTTGATCGCGACGCGCCGCTGGTTCTCGGGTCAGTGGCGTTGTCGCGGGCCACGGTGAAATTCCGACGTCGGTGACGGTAGGCCTGTTCCCTGGACCAATCCGGGACCCCAGATCGCATCGACCGAAACCCATGCCCATGCCGGCGGCGCGGTCCTGATGTGGTGGAGGCTTTCGGGCGGCGGGTGCTAAGGGTCGCGTCCTGTTGCCGGAGACCGCCATGGAAGGCCCGACGTCCCACTTCTATTTCTCGCAGCGGCTGCGCATGCACTACGTCGACTGGGGAAACCCGACGGCGCCGCCCCTGGTGCTGGTCCATGGGGGCCGGGACCATTGCCGCAACTGGGACTGGGTGGCCGAGCGGCTTCGCGACCGCTACCATGTGATCGCCCCGGACCTGCGCGGACACGGGGACAGCGCCTGGGCCGTGGGTGGTGGCTATGACATGGCGGCCTACATCTATGACCTGGCCCAGATCATCCATCAGCGGGGTGTGGCGCCGGTGACGATCATCGCCCACTCCATGGGCGCGGGGATTTCGCTGAACTACTGCGGCGCCTTCCCGGAGAACGTGAAGAAAATCATCGCGATCGAGGGCCTGGGCCCGTCGCCCACGGTGATGGCGGAGCAGGCAAAGCGCACGGTGGAACAACGCCTGCGTACCTGGGTCGCCGATCGCCGCGAGAGTTCCGGCCGCTCGCCCCGCCGCTACGCCAGCCTGGACGATGCCGTCACGCGCATGGCCGAAGAGAACCCTCACCTGACCCCCGAACAGGCGCGACATCTGACGGTCTACGGGGCCCACCAGAACGAGGACGGCACCTATTCCTGGAAATTCGACAACCAGGCCCGCTGGGGCGGCGGTGTCGGAGGCCTCTCGCATGCCGACCAGCACCGGCTTTGGCGGGGCGTGACGGCGCCGGTGCTGCTGGTGCGCGGCGCGGAGTCGTGGGCGTCAGATCCCGTCGTGGATGGCCGCATCCAGCACTTCCAGAACGCCAGGCTGGTGAACTTCGAAGGCGCCGGCCACTGGGTACACCATGACCAGCTCGACCCCTTCATGGGCGAGGCGGAGGCGTTCCTGGCCGAGTAGGCGCGTTGATCGCTGAGCAGGCGGGCGGGGGGCTATTCGCCCGCCGCGTTCATCTGCTCGGCGGCCTTGTTGAGGTCCGGCGCGTTGGGGGACTGCATGGCGGCGCCGGTGGACATGCCGGCCTTTAGCGCAGCGGCGGCGCCCTCGTGCGACATGATCTTGCTGAGCACCGCCTGGCCGGCGCGCTCGAACGACTCGCGGTGCTCGACCACGTACTGACGCGAGGTGCGGTAGCCCTCGAGCAGGCCGTTGATCTCCGGGATCACGTAGCGGCCCACGAGGTCCCAGCTGCGCGACGTGTTCTCGCGGTTGGCCCAGTCGTGGGCGAAGCCCAGCACCACGCCGAAGCCGCCGGCCGAGGCGTGCAGCTTGCGGATCGCGGCGATCAGGTCGTCCGGCGTGCCGATGACCGAAGAGGCGCCGTCCACGAAGGCGGTCTGATCGACTGCCTGATCGGGGCTGGCGAACGGCAGGGCGCCCGGACGCATCAGGGTGCCGACCGTGTATTCGTTGTGCCAAGTCATCAGGCCCTGGCCGGCCTGGGCGCGGGCTTCCTCGCGCGTTTCGGCGATGTGCCAGGACATCAGCACGCGCCAGTCCTTGCGATCGATCACCTTGCCCGATTTGGCGGCGGCCTGCTCGGCGAAGCCCCACTGGGTGGGCAGGGCGGCCAGGCCCGCGTCGGAATTGGAGCCGATCGACAGCACCCCGATCCCGTACTTGCCGGCCAGGGTCATGCCCGACGGGCTGATCGAGGAGGCGGTGACCATCGGCAGCTCTTCCTGCAGCGGGAACAGCTGCAGGCGCGCGTCCTGCAGGGTGAACCAGTCGCTCTTGTGAGTTACCCGCTCGCCGGCGAACAGCCGCTTGAGCACGCCGATCGCCTCGTCCTGGCGGTCGCGCTGGGTCATGGGGTCGATGCCCAGCATGTGGGCGTCGGACGGCAGGGCGCCCGGGCCGGTGCCGAAGATCACCCGGCCGCCGCTCAAATGGTCCAGCTGGACCATGCGCTGGGCGACGTTGAAGGGGTGGTGGTAGGGCAGCGAGACGACGCCCGTGCCCAGGCGGATGCGGTGGGTGTGCTCGGCGACGGCGGCCAGGAACATCTCCGGCGAGGCGATCATCTCCCAGCCGGTTGAGTGGTGCTCGCCGACCCAGAACTCGTCGTAGCCCAGGGCGTCGAGCTGGGCGGCGAATTTGATGTCGTTGCGCATCTGCAGCATCGGGTGCTCGCCGATGGGGTGGTGCGGGGCGAGGAAGGCGCCGAACTTCATGCGAGCCATGGTGGAGGTTCCCGGGAGCGTTGGCAGTCGGATGGACCCCTAGCGAGGTTTCCCCTGGGTCGCTCCAGGTATTTTGCGCGGGGGGCCGGGTGGCGTTGAGGGCGACGCGCGCCTAATTGACGGACATGACCAGCTTGACGGTTTGGTATGACGCTCAATGCCCGCTTTGCCGACGCGAGATCGCCCTGATCCGCAGGCTCGATCGCGCGGCGAGAATTCAATTCGTAGATGCGGCGTCCGCGGAGCCGGCATCGTGCCCGCTGGATCGCCAGACGCTGCTGGCGCGCTTCCACGCGCTCGAGGACGGCGAGCTCCGGTGCGGCGCAGCAGCGTTCGCGGCGATGTGGCGCGCGGTCCCGGCGCTGAGGCCGCTTGGGTTGGCTGCGCGGTCGCCGATCGTGCTGGGCGTGCTCGAATGGGCCTATGGGCTATTCCTGCGGGTTCGGCCAAGACTTCAGCGCGCCGTTGCGCGATGGGATCGCGCATGAGGCCGACGCCCGATCCGATCGGTCCAGGCCAGGAAAGCGTCTGGTCCTACCCGCGCCCGCCGATCGCCGAAGCCACGGCCGCGGAGATCGTCATCGTCCACCGCGAGGTGGTGATCGCCTCGACGCGTCGAGCCGTGCGGACGCTGGAGACCAGCCATCCGCCAACCTACTACGTACCCCGAAACGACATTCGCGAGGACGCGCTGCTCCGTGCGGGGGGCAGTTCCGACTGCGAAAGGAAGGGCGATGCGATCTACTGGGACGTCGTTTTCGGGGCCGTTAGCGCCGCCGTTCAGCGGCTGCGGTGACCGCTTCGGCGATGAGCCCTTGTAGCCGTGTGGGCGAAAACGCCGTGTTGAGTTCCGCAAGCTTCCCCTTCCATCGGTCGACGAACTCCCGGCTGCCCTTGGTCGTTCCAGGCCTGATGCCTCCGGAGGGGCCGGAGGCGCTTGGGGTCCGGCGCCGATCCTGGATGATTTTCTGGGTCACCCAATTGGCGAGTTCGCCGGGTATGTCGGGATAGGCGGCCGCGATCTGAGCCGCGATCATCGTCTGGTCATCGGTGACGAAATTCGATTCCTTCGTTCCGACATAGCCCGGCGCGTAGTCGCCGGCAGCCTCGATCTGACTGCGGATCGGCGTCAACTGGTCGTTGTTGAGGATCGTCGGCGACGAGAGGGTCTCGAGCACCTTCTTCATCTGATCTTCCTTGCCTCCGCCCTTCAGCCCGTCGGGGATTTCGCTCAGATGCTTTTCGCGCTCCAGGCGCGCCGCGCCCGCTTCAGGCGCCTCAACCTCGCCGGGTCTCAGGGGCCTCGCCGGGGTCGCCAAGCCATCGAGATAGTTGAGGATGCGGATTGCCGAGCCGCCGATGATCTCGAAGGAATTGTCGGTCGACGCGAGGCGCGGCGCCACGCCGGCCTGCAGCGTGATCGGGGCGAACTCGGTCACGCCCAGTATGGCGTGGGCGCGTCCCAGCAGCTCGTCTCCGACCTCGGAGTAAATGAAGCTGTCGCCGCCGGCGATGCCGCCCGACTTCGAGGCCTCGATCAGGACCCGTCGGATGCCGATGTTACGGACGTTGTATTCGCTGGCCATTAGTGTGGTTTCGATGGGCCCCTGGTTGAAACTGTCGCCGATGGCGGTGGGCGCGCCGAAGCGGCCATTCTTGTCGCCCTTCAACTCGAGATCCTTGGTCGCGGTGGGATCGAAGACGTTCCATATGGCCGGCACGTTCGGGCCCTGGGCGATGACGAGGTAGTCCACCTCGACGGAAGTCCCCCGCGAGGGTGGGTTCCAGCCATGATGTCCACTCAGGAACTTCTGCTCGGCCTTTTCGCGGGTCACGCCCTTGTCGGGCCACGCCTTGCCGCTGATATCGAGTTGGATCTGTGTCGCAGAAGGCAGCGTCCAGCCGTTCAGATAGTCGAAGTAGACAGTGACCAGCCCAGGCGCGCCGATCGCGTTGCCCATGCCCTCGGCGATGGCCGGGCCATCCGCCGAGACCATCCAGTGCACGGTCATTCCCTTCGCGGTGGCGGTGTGGACAGCGTCTGTCCCGGCGTTCGGTCCCGAGACCCCGATCCTCAGCTTCCGGACACCATTCTGTCGTGACAACTCCGACAACGGATTTCCCGCCGCGCGCTGGAAGGCGTCGAGGTCCATCACCCGCTCGCTCGGCCCCGCGACCTCGCCGCTCGGCGACTTGACCTTGTTCATGCCTGCGAACCGGTGCGGTCCGATGCCGAGACCGGAGACGACCTTGCGCGTGAAGAAGCGGCCGGCGCTGGTCTGAATTTGGTACCAGCCGACGTGCGGGACCTCCTCCAGCCGCGACACCTTGGTTATCGTGGCCGGCACCTTGCGGGCTCCGAAGCGCATGATCACGGCGTCGATGTCGTCGCTTAGTCGCTTGGCGGCGCCTTCGAAGGTTTCAGGGGCGCCCGCCTCCGGAAGTTGAGTCGTGTCGCGCAGCGGCGAGGTCATATGGGCCGGGTGATTGATGAAAGTGATGCCGCGGCTGCGCAGATCGTCGGGACTTGGTTTCCAAGGCTGGGAGTCGCCGATAATCACCGTGGACGCCGGGTCCAGCGCGGTTCCGTGGACGGTTATATAGTCGGCGATGCTAGCGCTCGTGCCGAGCAGGGCGACATGAAACGTCTCGGCCGCAAGACCCGGAGATCTCGACGCGGGGCCGGTGAAGACACCCTTCTCACGGAGCTTCTGCTCCTTCAGCAGTTCCGCCTTGACGTCGCCGGCCTCGCTGGCCGCGTAATTCACGTTCAGAAAACGGCTGGCTTCCTTGACGTAGAGATAGACGTGCTGAGGATTGTCGAGATTGATCTCGCCGTAGTCGACCGGGCTATCGACGAGCGACCAGAGATTGTTTTCGAACGCCAGAGGACGCCGCAGTTCAGCATGCGTCTCGGCGAGTCCGGGGAGCTTCATCGCGGCGAGCATCGGCAAGTTGGCGTCGATGGCCCCGAGCACCCGCTCGTGAAGCCGGCCGATATCATGGGCCTCCAGCATCGTGCGCAGCCGTTGCGGCTTGCCCAACCGGTCGAGGGCCCGCGACATCTCCAGCTTGCGTTGCACGGCCGCCTCGGCGGCAGGCGGGGCGTGTGACCCGAACATGGAGGTCAGCGCTCGCCGCTGGGCGACCGCGCGCGGGCCGTTGCGCGCCAGGTCGGCGAACGCCCGCAGGCTGTCCCCGGCGGGGCTGAAGTCTTCGAGATGGGCGCCTGCGTAGGGTCGCTCGGCCGGTTGGCCGGCCGGCGCCCGCGGCATCGACTCGCGGGGACTGGAGGCCTGCTTGTCCACCGTGGAAATCCCCACACCTGCAGAATGATAAGATCACGAAAGGCCCGTGCATGACAGCGTTGTAGCTTCGGCCTGACGCCGCGCCTGCCCGGAGGGCGGCGAGGGCTACATCGTGGCGCCGATGATCCACGGCACGAACTCGCTGCCGCCGTAGCCCAGGGCTTCGCTCTTGGTCTGGCGGCCGGAGGCGCAGTCCAGCAGGTAGTCGAGGATCTCGGCGCCCTTGTCGGCGACGGTGGCGTGGCCGGTGGCGATGGTTCCGCAGTCGAGGTCGATGTCCTCGGTCATGCGGCGGTAGATCTCGGAGTTGGAACTGAGCTTGATCGAGGGCGAGGGCTTGAACCCGAAGGCCGAGCCGCGGCCGGTGGTGAAGGCGATCATGGTGGCCCCCGAGGCGACCTGGCCGGTGGCGGAGCAGGGATCGAAGCCTGGCGAGTCCATGAACACCAGGCCGCGGCGCCGTAGCTGCTCGGCGTACTCGATGACGTCCGTCAGCGTCGAGGCGCCGCTCTTGGCCACCGCGCCCAGGGACTTTTCCAGGATGGTGGTGAGGCCGCCGGCCTTGTTGCCGGGGGAGGGGTTGTTGTCCATCTCGCCGCCATGCTTGGCGACATACGCCTCCCACCAGTCGAGACGAGCGCGTAGCTTTGCCGATACGGCGTCTGAGGCGGACCTGGCATAGAGCAGGTGCTCGGCGCCATAGATCTCCGGGGTTTCCGACAGCATCGCCGTGCCGCCCAGCGCCACCAGGCGGTCGACGGCGTCGCCCAGGGCCGGGTTGGAGGTGACGCCGGACCAGCCGTCGGATCCCCCACACTGCAGGCCCAGCACCAGTTCGGAGGCGGGGCATTCGGTGCGATGGGTGGCGTTGGCGATGGCCAGCAGGTCGGCGAGGCGCTCCAGGCCCGCTTCGACGGCGCGCCGGGTGCCGCCGACGTCCTGGATGGTGAAGGCCTGGAAGCTGTCGCGGCCGGCGAGGCCGAAGTCCTTGGCGAAGCGGCCGGTCTGGATCACCTCGCAGCCCAGGCCCACCAGCATCACGGCGCCGAAGTTGGGGTTGGCGGCCGTGCCCCACAGCGTGCGGCGCAGGATGTCGAAGCCCTCGCCCTTGTCGGCCATGCCGCAGCCGGAGGTGTGGGTGATCGGGACCACGCCGTCGATGTTGGGATAGGC
The DNA here is from genome assembly GCA_943332615.1 of Phenylobacterium deserti. Lineage (GTDB taxonomy): Bacteria > Pseudomonadota > Alphaproteobacteria > Caulobacterales > Caulobacteraceae > Phenylobacterium > Phenylobacterium deserti_C. The sequence continues at coordinate 18,826 of CALQQB010000005.1, read as the reverse complement.
GTCCAGCATGCCGGACCGCTCCGCCTCGGTGGCGATCAGGCGGGCGACGGTGGCCGAGCAGTTGACGGATGTCAGCACGCCCACGTGATTGCGCACGCCGACGCGGCCGTCGGCGCGACGGTAGCCTTGGAAGCTGCGGGCCGGTTCGTAGCGGGGTAGGGCCGCGCCGCGCTCGGCGTCGCGGCGGAGCGCGGAGACGGCGAGATTCTGGGTGTGGACGTGAGCGCCGGCGGGGATGTCCCGCGTCGCCGCCCCGATGACCTGGCCGTACTTCAGTATGGGTTGGCCGGCGGCGATGAAGGCGGTGGCGAGCTTGTGGCCGGCGGGGACCGGGTCGAGCGCGACCACGCCCTCGCTATCGACGATGGCGCCCTTGGGCAGGCGGGCACTGGCGACGACGATATTGTCCAGTAGGTGCAGTCGGATGACCGGCCGCTCGGCTTGATCCCGCACCCCCGACACGTCGCACGCTCTCCACTATCGAACGGTCAGTCTGGACGGTTGCGGCGCGGACTTCAATGAAAGGCGCCGGCAGGGTCGGCGCCTGACCCCGGCGCCTTATGGTCTGTCGGCGGAGGGGATGGCGAATCATGTCCCGGGCGGCCAAGGGGACTGACGGGCCCCATCCCTATGTCGGACTGCTGAGGGACCGGAGCGTTCGCACGCTGTGGGCCGGGCAGGCGCTGTCCGACGCGGGCAGCGAGCTCTATCGGCTGGGCGCCATCTGGCTGGCCGTCGGCATGGCGGGGGCGGACGCCGCCTGGCTGCCGATTGCGCAGTCCGCCGCCATGCTGGCCTTCGCCCTGGGGGCGGGTGCCCTGGTCGACGGGCTGAGTGCGCGCCGGGTGATGATCTGGGCCGACCTGATCCGCGCCGCCGTCACCGCCGCGGTCGTCGTCGCCGCCTTCACCATCGGCCTGTCCCTGCCGCTGCTGATCGCCGCCGGCGTGGTGCTGGCGGGGATCCAGGCGGTGTTCGACCCGGCGCTGCAGGCGGTGGTCCCGCGCCTGATGCCAGACCCCGATCGCCTGCGCGCGCTCAACGGCTTGTTCGACGTCACCGGCCGGCTGGCGGTGATCGCCGGCGCCGCCCTGGGCGCGGCGATCGCGTCCGTCGCACCGACGATCCACCTGCTCACCGCCAACTCGGCAAGCTTCCTGGCCTCGGCCGGCTCCATCGCCGCCGCCGGCCAGCGATTCGACGCGGACACGCCGGCCGCAGCCACGCCCGCCACCGTCCGGCAACGCCTCGCCCGCGGCTGGCGTGCGGCGCGGGCGACAGCGGGCGCCCGCGCCATTCTGGCCACCGCCGGCGTCTCCTACGCCACCCGCTCGCTGGGGTTCGCCCTGGGCCTGCCTCTGCTGCTGGCGCAGGGCAGCGTGCCGGGCGGGTTGCCTACCCTGGCCCTGGTGATGGCCACCCAGGCGGTGGGGGACGGGCTGACCAACCTCATCACCGTGTCGTGGCGGGTGCGCGACGGCTGGCGATTCCTGTTCGCGGGCTACGTGCTGAGGGGCGCGGGGCTGGCCGCCATCGGGGTCGCCGCGCTGGTCGCGCCACCGCAGGTCGCGCCGCTGGCCATGGCGGCCGGGGGCTTCGTCCTGGGCGTCGGCGGCTCCATGGCGTTCCTGCAGATGATGCCGTTTTTCCAGACCCGGATGGATGTCGCCGACGCCACGGCGGTGTTCCGCCTGCGCTATGCGATCCTGGCCGCTGCCACCATGCTGGGCGCCTCGCTCGGCCCGGTGGTGTTCCGCCTTTGGTCGGTGGCCTGGGTGATCATCGCCTGCGGCGTGGTGCTGGCGCTCGCGGGCCTGTGGGGCGCGCGCCGTCCGCCAGACGAGTCCCCGACCTAGGGACCCGCCGTGGAATATGCCATGACACGCACGGGTCCGGGGCGCTTGGCGGATCGGCGGAGTGCGATGCCATGAAACCTCCGCCCAGGCGGCTGTCAGACCTGAAGGGCGGGACGCCCAAGGCCGGGGTCTATGCGCCGCCGACGCCGAAAGTCTCGCGCCAGCAGAAGGCCAAGGTGCTGAGCCCGGCCGAGCGGGCGGCGTTCCTGGCCTCGCGACCGGACCTCAAGCCCAAGGGCTGATCCTCCAGCGATCAGAGACGCTCGGAGACGCTTCTGGAGGTTTAGCGACGCTCGCCCCCAGCGTGATCAACTTTAGGCGCCTCCTCGGGCTGGAATCCGTTTGCCGAGGCTTGGCAATGGCGCCTAGAGTTGACCAATCGTTAAGGTAGAGCTCCGCGCTTCTGTCCGTCGGGGGGGAGGGTCGAATGATTGCCGAAGCTGTCATTTGCGTCCGCGACGAACTCAACCAAGCGATGAAGCGTCGGTTCTCATCCACTGGCGAGCCCGTGGTTGTAACCAACTTGTTCGAGCCCGGCGGCGAGCCGGTGGTCGATGCCGCCGACAAGCTTTGCATGTTCCTGGTGAACGTCGAGCGCGAGGCCATGCCTCAGCGTGGGCTGAGCCGGGTTGGGGGCATGTCCGGGACCACGGGCCTCTATCAGCCGCCGGTGTTCCTGAACCTGATGGTGATGTTCGCCGCCACCTTCAGCGGCGGCAAATACACGGAGGGCCTGAAGTACATTTCGGCCGCCACCGCCTTCTTCCAGGGTCGGCCGGTGTTCGACCACCAGAATACGCCGGGGCTCGATCGCGGGATCGACCGGCTGAGTTTCGAGATCGAGAACCTCAGCATCGCCGACCTGGGCAACCTGTGGGGCGTGCTGGGCGGCCGCTACGTCCCCTCGGTGCTGATGCGGGCCCGCATGGTGGTGATCGACTCCAGCCAGCTGACCGCGCAGATCCCGGCCGTCACCCGGCCGGACACCGGCACCCGTCCGGTGGGGGCGTACTAAGCATGGGCGCCGACAGAGCCGCCTACGAACGCCTGTTCTCGGTGGAGGTGCTGCACCCCTACTTCAGCACGCCGTCGCGGCTGCGACTGCGGTTCGAGCCCGACGCGGCGACGCGAGCGTGGATGGCGCGGGCAAGCTGCGTGATGCGCACCGTGGAACACGTCCTGCAGGTCTATTTCGAGGTCGAGCGCGACGGTCCCTACCGCACCCTGGAGGGGTCGCACGCGGAGTTCGACCTCTGTTTTGCCGTCTACGCCCAGGACCCGCAGTTCACGCGGTACACCGACGACCTGCCGACGACCGGGGAACCGCCGCTGTGCTTCTATGGCGGCGAAGCGGTGGCGGACGGAGCGACCTGGCGGCTGGGGCCTTCACGGACCCTGGGGTGGAAGTGGCGGGCGGGGCCGCGGCCGGACTTCCTGCTGGTCCTGCCCATGACCGCGGCGCTCGCGCCGCGCGCGGCGGCTCCGGAGGCCGGCGAGGCGCCGGGGCGAGCCTACAGCGTGACGCTCAAGAACCGTGAGAGCCACTGGAAGTACTTTCTGCTGGGCGACTGGAAAGAGCCCCGCATCGTCGATGTCGACACTGTGGCCCCGGGCAAGGCGATCGAGTTCGAGGCGATCCCCGGCACGACCCTGCCGGACGGCCGGAAGGTCAATGCCTTCCGGGCGACCACGCCCATCGCGCTGGAAGAGCGGCTCACCCCGCGCTTCAAGCTTCACGCCACCGCCGTCGAACCGGGCATCGCGCCGATCGCGCGCCTGCTGCCGGTCCCGGCCGCCGCCAACCTGGCCCGCGATCGGGACAAGGACGGCCGCGACCTGCTGGTCTCTGAGATTTTCGTATCCCGCTGAATGAACCCCTTCGACCCTAGGAGCTGCTCATGGCCGTGATGAAAACACCCGGTGTCTACATCGTCGAGAAGAACGCGTTTCCGAATTCAGTGGTCGAGGTGGCGACCGCAGTACCGGCGTTCGTCGGCTATACGGAGCACGCGTCGGACAAAGGCAAGCCTCTGACGAAGATACCTACCCGCATCAGCTCGCTTGCGGAGTTTGAGCGGTACTTCGGCGGCCCCCCAGCGGCGCAATTCGAGATCAAGGCCGCCGTAGCTCCGGACGCGGGCCATTTCGTCGTCAAGGCCAGCGATGGAAAGGTAACCGCCTACAATCTGGACCTCAAGACGACGCAGTTCCGGCTCTACTACGCGATGAAGCACTTCTACCAGAACTACGGCGGGGTCTGCTGGATTGTCTCAGTTGGTGCATACGGGTCGACGGGGATGGACAAGATTAAGCCCGATCCGATCAAGGAGGGCATCAAGACGCTCACGCTCGAGCAAGAACCGACGATGCTCGTGATCCCGGACGCGATGGAACTATCCCAGGGCGACTGCAATGGCGTCCAGCAGGACATGCTGACCCACTGCGGCGACGTCATGAAGACGCGGTTTGCCATTTTGGATATCTGGGGCGCCAAGCCGGGCAGCAATCCCGGAAACGACGAGAACGTCAAGTATTTCCGCGGAAATCTTGGTGTTAATAACCTTATGTTTGGCGCAGCTTACTACCCATGGGTCCATACTAGGCTCGTGACCGAAAACGACTTCAGCTATCGTGACTTCGTGGGCGTCGGTCTCAAGGTTGTGCTCACCGATACACTGCCAGCTTTCAAGGATGTACTTGAAAAAGATGCCGCAGTTACCAGGGATGCCCTGAAGGCGGAAGCCAAGAGCAAAGGTGGCGCCGACGACGACGAGAAGGTGGACCTTTGGGTGGCCACCCGGGAGGGCCAGACCAACGACGCGCTCCGGCGGGGCAGCGCGCGCTACGGGACTCTGCTGGAACTGGCGGCGCTGCGGGTGAACCTTATGCCGCCCAGCGCCGCCATGGCCGGCCTCTACACCATGGTCGACAATACCCGCGGCGTCTGGAAGGCCCCGGCCAACGTCAGCCCCAACAACGTCCTGGCGCCGGCGATCCCCATATCGAACGCCGATCAGGAGAACCTGAACGTCGATGCCCAGGGAAAGTCGATCAACGCGATCCGCTCGTTCATCGGCGAAGGCACCCTGGTTTGGGGCGCCCGCACCCTGGCGGGCAACAGCCTCGACTGGCGCTACATCAACGTGCGCCGCACGATGATCATGCTCGAGGAGAGCTGCAAGCTGGCCGCCAAGGCCATGGTCTTCGAGCCAAACACCGCCGGCACCTGGCTCACCATCAAGAGCATGATCCAGAACTATCTCAACGGTGTGTGGCGGCGCGGCGGCCTGATGGGCGCCATCCCCGACGACGCCTTCTCGGTGCATTGCGGCCTGGGCGAGACGATGACGCCGGAGGATGTCCTGGAGGGGATTCTGCGGGTGACGGTCCTGGTTTGCATGGTCCGGCCGGCGGAATTCATCGAGATCACGTTCCAGCAGCTGATGCCGAAGTCCTGATCGCGTCCGCGCGATCGAACCCGCTTTCAAGTTTGCCCCCTTTCAAGAGTGATGGAGAAGATCCATGGCCGATGACGGCTCCGCCCAATCCACCTCCGAGTGGCCGATTCCGAAATTCCGCTTCGAAGTGAAATGGGATTCCGAGGTGATGGCGTTCCAGGAAGTGTCCGGCCTCGACGTCGAGGCCCAGCCTATCGAGTACCGCGCGGGCAACAGCCCGACGTTCTCGGTGCAGAAGATGCCGGGGATCAAGAAGTTCTCCGACATCACCATGAAGAAGGGCGTCTTCAAGTCGGACAACAAATTCTGGGACTGGTTCAACGAGATCAAGATGAACACGGTGAAACGGGTTCCCGTGACCATCAGCCTGCTGGACGAGGAGGGGAACCCGACGATGGTCTGGACCCTGACCAACGCCTGGCCGACCAAGATCACCGGGACCGACCTGAAGTCGACCGGCAACGAGGTCGCCGTGGAGACGATCGTCATCGCCCATGAAGGCCTGACGATCGCCAACGGCTGATGGCGGTTCCGCCGGTGGGGGTCCCGTCCGCGTTCCTGGCGAAGTTCCGGCTTCGCCCGGGGACTGTGGACCTGTCTGAGTACCCGCCGACCGCGTTCTACTTCCGGGTCGGTTTCGGCACGGAGCAGAGCGGCGACGCGGCGTTTCAGGAGGTTGGCGGGATCGGCCCGGAGATGGAGACCGAGAGCTATCGCGAGGGCGGCGAGAACCGGTTTGTCCACACCCTGCCGAAGGGGGTGAAGCATCCGAAGCTGACCCTGAAGCGGGGCGTGGCGCCGTTCGATTCCGATCTGGTGGTCTGGTGCCGCAACGTCCTGGAGGGCGGCCTCGGCAACCGCATCACCCCGCGGCTGGTGCACGTCAACCTGTTGAACGAGCAGGGCGATCCGCTGCGCGCCTGGACCTTCGAGAACGCCTATCCCGCCCATTGGACGGTCGATGCCTTCCAGTCCGACAAGGGCTCGGTCGCCATCGAGAAGATCGAACTGAACTACGCCGCCTCCAGCCGTAAGCTTTGAGCGCCATGCCCATCGAAGTCCGACAGCTCCTGATCAAGTCGATGGTGGCGAGCGCACCCCAGCCCTCGGCGTCCGCGCCGGCCGAGCCCAACAGCGCCTGGCGCGAGCGGCTGCGCGAGGAGCTGATGGCCGAGTGCAAGGCCTGGGTCGAAGACCGGCTGCAGCGCGCGCGCGAGCGCTAAGGTCATGTCGGAGAGCGGCGCGAAATCCCAGCTGACGATCACCCGGGCCGAGATCGCGGCCAACGGGTCGATGACGGTCGATCGGACCAAGAGCTTCACCGCCATGCTGAACCCTTCCGAGTTCAAGCATAGGCGCGAAATCCGTTACAATACGAAACCCACCCTGGGTCAGATCGGCTCCGACACCCGCTTCAGCGCGGTGCAGCCGGACACGGTGAATTTCTCGATCCTGCTGGACGGCACCGGGGTGGTGCCAGTGGCCGCCGCCGACGCCAGCAAGAGCGTGGCCGATCACGTCAAGGCGCTGAACGACGTCATCTACAAATACGACGGCGAGGACCATGAGCCCGACCATGTGCGCCTGCTTTGGGGAACGCTGATCCTCTATGGGCGGCTGCAGTCGATGGCGGTCCAGTACACATTGTTCAAGCCCAGCGGTGATCCGCTGCGCGCCAAGATCGACCTGGAATTCGTGGGCTTCATGAGCACCAAGGAGGCCGAGCTGGCCGCCAACCGCTCGTCGCCCGACCTGTCGCACCTGGTGGTGGTTCGCGCCGGCGACACCCTGCCGCTGCTCTGCAACCGCATCTACGGCGACGCCGCCTACTACCCGGAAGTGGCGCGGTACAACAGGCTGGACAGCTTCCGCGATCTCACGCCGGGCAGCCGCCTCCATTTCCCGCCGCTCGAGTAGCCCATGCCCGCTTCGCCGAGACAGAATAGCGACGGGGTCATCCGCGTCACGATCAAGAGCAACGGCTCGGCGGTGGCCGACACCGTGCGGGTCTTCTCCGTGACGGTGCACCGGGCGGCCAACACCGTACCCTCGGCGCGCCTGGTCGTGGACGACGGCGACATGTCGACCGGGACCTGGGACGTCGGCGACGCGGCCACCTTCGCGCCGGGCGCCGCAATCAGCATCAGCGCGGGCTACGGCGAACATGAGGAGGTGATCTTCGAAGGCGTCGTGGTGAAGCTGGGCGCCAAGATCAGCGGCGACAACTACAGCCGCCTGGTCATCGACTGCCAGGATAAGGCGGTGAAGATGACCATCGGGCGCAAGAACGCCAACTACATCGATCAGACCGACAGCGCGATCATCCAGACCCTGGCCGGCGCACACGGCCTCTCGGTCACGGTCGAGTCGACCGCGGTCACCTTCAAGGAATTGGTCCAGTACTACTGCAGCGACTGGGACTTCATGCTGGCCCGCGCCGAGGCCAACGGGCTGCTGGTGATCGCCACCGACGGGCAGCTTGCGGTCAAAGCGCCGAACGTCAGCGCCGCGCCGACGCTGGAAGTCACCTATGGCGACGACCTGATCGAGTTCCAGGCCGAGATTGACGCGCGAACCCAGCTGGCCAGCGTGGAGGCGGTGGCGTGGGACCCCAAGACCCAGGCGGTCGTGCGCGGCGCCGCGGCCCAGCCGGCGACCCTGAACGCCCAGGGCGACCTGACCTCGGCGACCCTGTCGCAGGTGGTGGGGTTGCAAACCTATGTGCTGCAGACCGCGACCCCGCTGGAGGCCGCGGCGCTGGGTGGCTGGGCCAAGGCCCAGCAGGTGAAGTCCGGCCTCGCGCGCATCCGCGGCAAGATCAAGTTCCAGGGCAGCGCCAAGGCCAAGGTCGGCGAGTTGATCGAGCTCAAGGGCGTGGGCAAGCGCTACGAAGGCAAGGTCTTCGTGGGCGGGCTGGAGCATGAGATCGCTGACGGCAACTGGCTGACCGAGGTCGAGTTCGGGCTGCCGCCCGACTGGTTCACCGCCCGCGGCGACATCGTGGCGCCGGCCGCCGCCGGCTGGCTGCCGGGCGCCGAGGGCCTGCAGATCGGCGTGGTCCTGAAACTGGATGGTGACCCGCTGGGCGAACAGCGGATCCAGGTAAAAGCGCCCGTGCTGGACGCCGCGACGCCCGGGGTGTGGGCCCGGCTGGCGCAGTACCACGCCTCCAGCGGCTTCGGGGCCTTCTACCTGCCGGAGGTCGGCGACGAGGTGGTGCTGGGCTACTTCAACAACGACCCCTCGCACCCGGTGATCCTGGGCAGCCTCTATTCCAGCGCCCGCGCGCCCCCCTATGCGATCGCGGCGGAGAACAACACCAAGGCGCTGGTGACGCGCAGCAAGGTCAAGATCGAAATCGACGACGACAAGAAGGTGATCACCATCACCACGCCAGCCAACAACAAGATCGTGCTCAGCGACGACGCCAAGTCGATCATCCTCCAGGACCAGACCGACAACAAGGTCACGCTCGACCCCGGCGGCATCACGCTGGAGAGCCCCAAGGATATCAAAATCACCGCCAAGGGAACCATGACCCTGGATGCGGTGGGCAAGATCGCGATCACCTCCAAGGCCGACGTCAATGTCGGCGGCGCCAACATCAGCTGCGACGCCCAGATGGCCTTCACCGGCAAGGGAGCCGCCTCCGCCGAGCTTTCCGCCAGCGGCCAGACCACCGTCAAAGGGGCGGTGGTGATGATCAACTAGGACCGAGGGAGCCCATGCCGCCCGCCGCTCGCATCACCGACATGCATGCCTGCCCGATGGTGACCCCGGGGCTGCCGCCGATTCCGCATGTCGGCGGCCCGATCATCGGTCCCGGCGTGCCCACCGTGCTGATCGGCAAGATGCCGGCCGCCGTGGTGGGCGATAACCTGGTGTGCGTTGGTCCGCCCGACGCCATCGTGAAGGGCTCGGCCACGGTGATGATCGGCGGTCAGCCCGCCGCGCGGCTCGGCGACACTACGGCGCACGGCGGCAGCATTGTCATCGGCCTGCCCACTGTGATCATCGGCGGCTAAGCCATGCAGGACAACAGCTTCCTCGGCACGGGGTGGGCGTTCCCACCCGCCTTCGAACCGCAGAGCGCCAGGGTCACGCTGGTCTCGGCCGAGGCGGATATCGCTCAGAGCCTGCGCATCCTGTTCGGCACCACCCCGGGTGAACGGGTGATGCAGCCCACCTATGGCTGCGACCTGAAGGCGATGGTGTTCGAGGAGATCACCGACAGCACCGTGACCGACCTCAAGGACATCATCGCGCGCGCCGTCCTGTTCTTCGAGGTGCGGATCGTCCTGAACTCGATCGACATCGACGAGAGCGAGTGGCTGGAGGGTATCCTGCGGATCAGCCTCGACTACACGATCCGCAGCACCAACACGCGAAGCAACCTGGTCTTCCCTCTCTACCTGCGGGAGGGCTCCGGCGTGGGGCGCCGGGCATGACCGAGGGCGCCACCCAGGACGGACGGTTGCCGGAGGCGCTGGCGCGCAATGTCTTCCGCGTCGATGACACCGACCTGGACCAGTTGCTGGTGATGAGCCTCGAACTGGCGCGCCGCCTGCACTTCATGGGCCTGGACGGATCGGCGGACGGGACCTGGGGCCGGCTGCTCGAGCACGACGAGTCCGTGCTGATCGCGCGCAGCCAGAACCTCGACCTGATGCGGCGGGGGGCGGAGTTCCTCGATGATTTCGCCGCTGCGCGACCGCACAAGCTGGTCCACGAACTGCGGGGGCTGACCGATTGGCTGGACGACTGGGCGAAGGCCCTGGCCCGGTCCGACCGGCCGTGGGCCACGCTGATGAGCGAGCGCGCCGAGGTCGTACTGACGACGTTCCGGGGCCAGAGACAGCAACCGGTGAGCGCCGATCCGGAGTCGCTCGAACACCTGCGCAGCGCCTATTTCGCGCTCTCCCAGGCGCTCGAAAGCATGGCCGAACTGACCCGGGGCATCTGGGAAGACTCGCTCAACAGCAAGCTGCACGAGCCGGCCGCGGCGCTGCTGATCGCCTTCTGCCGGCTGTTGGGAGAGGTGCAGGGCCGGGTCAACGCCTTCGCCGACCGGCTGACCGACTTCTACTACCATGACGTCCTGCGGATGGGGGCCAAGCCGCCCCGGCCCGACACTGTGCACCTGCTGTTCCAGCGCGACCCGACCTATGGTCCGCCGGTGGTCGTGGCGGCCGGCGCGCCGTTCGTGATCCAGCAGCCCGACGGCGGACCGATCACCTTCGTCGCGGAGACCGACCTCACGGTCACCGACGTCAGGGTCGAGGCGCTGCACACCCTGCGGCTGCAGCGCGACAGCCTGATCTCGCCGGACTCGCGCCTCGGCTTGGTGACGGGGGCCAAGGTCGACCGCTTCGGCGCCGATGTGGGGCGCGACGACGAGGCGCGGCAGATCTCGGTGGCGCTGCTCGGCGGCGACGCGCGCGGGGCGATGCGCCAGGGCGACGACGCCCGCATTGGCCTGGCGATCAGCTCGCCGGTGCTGTGGCTGAGGGAGGGTGAACGCCGGATCACGCTGAGTCTGATATTCGATTTCGGGGCCGAGAGGGTCTCGGGCCTGCTCAAGGATCTGAAGCGTGCGTGCGATCCCGACAGGATCAAACGCGATTCAGAGGGGGCCGGCGCGGCATTTGCCCGGACGCTGGGGCGGTTGTTCGCGCGGTGGGTGGTGCCCGACGCCGGTTTCCGCCGCGATGCGGTGCTGTCGGTCATGCGCCGGCGGGCAACCCGGTTCATCGACACCACGGCCTTCAAGGTTCACCGCGGCGTGGTCGATGATGGGGCGGACGGCCGGTTCGACGAGGAGCGCTATTCGCCGGGCGACCCGCTGATCCTGCTGCTGGCCGAGCGCGAAGGCGATTACCCCGAGGACAGCCGGCGCAACCTGATCCGTGACGAGATCATCGAGAACCTGTTCCGCGTGGCGCTGAGCAAGGCCGACGGCTGGCACGAGATCTACCGGCCGGTAATGCTTGAGGCTGCCGCCCCCGCCCCCCGGGGACGCCACACGATGACCCTGGTCATGGAACTGGCGAACGAGGATCCGGCCATCGCGCCCTGCACGCCTGAGATCCATGGCGCGGAGTGGCCGACCGCGGCTCCGGTCGCGCGCCTGACGATCAACAAGCATGCCGGGATCTATCCGCTCTCGCTGCTGAGCGGAGCCCTGCTGCGCGCCGTGGAGATCACCGTGGAGGTGGCCGGCGTGCGCGATGTGCAGGCGTTCAACCAGCTGGGCCCGCTTGACCCCACCCGGCCGTTCATGCCGTTCGGGCCGCTGCCGAACACCGCCTCGTACCTGGTGCTGGGGTCGCCGGAACTGGCGCGAAAGTATCCGACCCGCATCGAGGTCCAGCCCGAGTGGTCCAGCCTGCCGCCGCGCGGCTTCGACATCCACTATGCGGCCTACGACGAGGACTACGGGGCCGGCGTCTACAGCGTCTCCACCGCGATCCTGCGCGACGGGCTGTGGGCGGCGTCCACCGCCCGGCCGGTGCGCCTGCTGCGGGAAGGCGCGCCGCCCATCGGCCTGCCGATCACCATCGATCCCGCCGACGTGCGCGCCCGCTGGCGGCCGACGTCAGGCGCGTTCGCGGTCACCCCCAGCGCCGGCAACGGTCTGGTGCGGCTGCAACTGGCCTCGCCCGAGGGCGGATTCGGCCATCAGGCCTATCCGGGCGTGCTGACCGAGGTCGTCAGCGCGCGCGTCAAGGACAAGAGGCCCCGGCCGCTGCCCAACCCGCCCAACCCGCCCTACACGCCCCTGATGGAGCGGATCACCCTCAGCTACAGCGCCGCCGCCCGGCTGGAACTGGGCGCCACGGCCGCGGCTAGGGTCGCCGAGGGCGAGGCGATCCTGCACCTGCACCCCTTCGGCACGGAGGAGATCCACCCCAGCGGTTCCGAACGGCCGCACGGCCTGATCCCGGACCTGGGCCGCGACGGCAACCTGTTCATCGGGCTCTCAAGCCGCGAGGCCCAGGGCGTGCTGACGCTGTTGTTCGACCTGCGCCGCGATGCGGCGGTCGATGCCCTGGCCCGGCGGCAGCCGCCGCCGCGGCTGGAGTGGTCCTGGCTGGCCGGCGACCAGTGGCGGTCGCTGGACGCGCGGCGCGTGCTCTCCGACACCACCTCTGGCTTCCTGACCTCGGGGATCGTCACCCTGGACCTGCCGCCGGGGCTGACGCAGGGCGCCCGGATCATGCCGGGCGACCTCTACTGGCTGCGGTTATCCAGCGACGCGCCGTCCGGCTGCTTCGCCGGGCTGAAGGGCGTGCGCGCGCAGGCCATGCGCGCGGTCCGCGTGCTAGACGAGACCCCGCCCGCGACGCCCCTGCCGGCCGGCAGCATCACCCTGAACAGCGCCACCCTGCCGGGCGTGCTGGCGCTGCAGCAGCCGGAACCCGGCTTCGAGATGCGTCCGCTGGAGTCGCAGGCGCTGTACCGCGCCCGGGTCGGTGAGCGCTTGCGCCATAAGCATCGCGCGTCCACCGCCTGGGACTACGAGCGGCTGGTGCTGGAGCGGTTCCCCTATGTTTACAAGGTCCGCTGCCTAGCCAACCGCCGCGACGACCAGCTCCAGGCCAGTCCGGGCCACGTGCTGGTGGTGGCGATGCCCGTCGTCCCGCGCAATGACTCCCGATACGCTACGCGGCCCATACGGCTGGACCCGCTGCAACTGGCCGAGATCCAGGACTATCTCACCGGCCTGGCGTCTCCGGGTGTTCAGCTGAAGGTCCGCAACGCCAGCTACGACCTGATCCAGGTGCGGTGCCGGGTGACCCTGCGCGAGCGGACCGACGCCGGCGATGCGCTACGGCGGATCAACGCCGGCATCATCGCCCATCTGTCGCCCTGGCACGACGCCGGCCAGGCGGCCCAGTTCGACTGGCAGGTCCGCGCCGAGGAAATCGAAGGCTGCATCCTCGCCGCCCGGGACGTGCAGCAGGTGAAAGCTATTTCGCTGATCCACGTCTGGGAGGACCACGCCCTGGTCGTGCGGCCGCCCTTCCGTTTCCGCGACACGGCCGCCCTTCCTGACGGACCGGCGCAGGTCGGTCACCTACAGCCCTGGAGCCTTGCCTTGCCGATGGACGAACACTTCATCGAGATCGACGCCGGCAGGGCGGATGGCCCGTCCCCCACCGGCGTCATCCGTGGTGCGCGCGCCGAGGAGCCGTCAGGGTTCGCCGGCATCCAGCTGGGCCGCACCGCCGTCCTGGGCCGCCGGGACCGCCCGGTCGTAACGGACCGCCAGACATGAGCCGCCAGTCGCGCGACACCCTGAAGTCCTACTTCCGCGAAGGCAGCCGCCCCAGTGAGGACGACTTCGCCGACCTGATCGACTCGGCCCTCAACATCACCGACGAAGGGTTCCGCAAGACCCCGCCCGACGGACTGCGCGTGGCCTCCCTGGGCGACAGCCACGCGCTGATGAGCTTCTACACGCCGAGGTCCGATGCTGACCGCGCCGAGTGGTCGATCGGCCTGGGCGAAGACTTCAAGCGGCTGTCGATCCATCGGCCGGGCGTGGCCGGCGCGCCGCTGCTGACCCTCGCTCCCGAGGGCCGGGTCGGTGTGGGCAAGACCTCGCCGCAGGACGAGCTGGACGTCGAAGGCGTGATCCGCTCGGAGGGCCGGCGCGGGCGCGAGGCGCAGGATCGGATCATCGACGGCAAGGCCGACCGTCTCGTCGCCGACGGCCAGTTCCACGCCCTGACCGGCGATCTGCACGGCGTCCAGGCCTTCGAGATCATCGCAGGCGTCGGACTGCCGGACACCGGCCGCTTCGCCCTGATGCATGCGATCGCGCTGAACACCTTCAATCCGATCTGGTGGGACAACCTGTTCTTCGCCAACAAGAAACGGATCCGCGCGCATCACGCCTACTATTCCCGCCAGGTGGATCGCCTGCAGCTGCGCTGGGTGGCGTCCGAGGAGAACCCGACGCGCGGCCATGGCGAGCAGGCCACCTACCAGCTGAAGATCCGCACCCGCCGCGACTATCTCGCCGGCAAGCGGGTGCGCGGCGAGGTCAAGCCGGACGATGAGGTGAAGATTCGCGCCTACGTCACCCGCCTGTGGTTCGACGACATGGCGCGGCCGGCCGGAGCGCCGCCGCCGTGAGCATGTTCGAGCCCGTCGAAGACCTGATCGCGCCGTCGATCCCGCGCCGCACCCAGGCGGATCGCGAGGCTGACGGCGCCAGCTTCCTGGCGCTGCGCAGCCTGGGGATCGACTACACCCAGGCGCTCAGCGGCAAGGTCTGGACCGACTACAACCTGCATGACCCAGGTGTCACGATCCTGGAGCAGCTCTGCTACGCGCTCACGGAACTGGCCTACCGGGCCGACCAGCCGGTGGCCGATCATCTCTGCCGCCCGGACGGCGTGATCGCCTACGAGCGCCAGGCCCTGTTCCGGCCCCACGAGATCCTGCGCTGCCGGCCGATCACGGAGAACGACTACCGCCGGGTCCTGCTGGACGGCGTCCCGGGCCTGGCGGATGCGCGCTTCATCCCGAACGACGAGGCGGCGGCTTCCTCCGGAGTGGCGGCGGTCCCGCGGATTCCGGGCCTGCATCGACTCCGCCTGCGCCTGGCGGACCACCACACGCACGACCAAGGAAGCGTCTCGGCGCCTGAGCGGGCTCTGTCGCTGTACCGGGTCGCCCGAACGTTCGGCGAGGACCTGGACGAGCGCATCGACTCGGTGGCGCCGACGCTCTGCACCCTGTCGCTCACAGCCAGCATCTCTGGCATGCGCGATCCGACCGACATCCTGGCGGAGATCTATCGTGACTGCGCCGCACATATCGCCGGCCTGGCGAGGGTGCGTGGCCTCGCCGACCTGGTCCGCGCGGACCGGCCGATCGAGGAGATCCTGGATGGTCCGCTCACCCACCATGGCCTGATCGAAGAGCGCGACCTGCCGCGGGAGATCCCGGATAACCTGGCGGTGAGCGAACTGCGCCCCATCGTGCTGGCGGTGGAGGGCGTGGTGGAAATCATCGCCCTGGACGTCGAGGTCGATGTCGCCGATCCCCCGCGCCGCAAGCGCGAGCCCTGGGCGCCCTGCCTGCGCGTGCCCGGCGACGGCGACCACGACCACGACCACGACCTGACGCTGGTGCGGCGGGTGACCCTGCTGCGGCGCGGCGCCGAGGTTTCCCTGGACGCCCGCGCGGTGGCCAGCCGCCACGCCCGTCGCCTGCATACGTCCTCCAGCGCGGGCGCGAATCGCAAAGATTTCGAGAAGGTCCTGCCGCCGCCGGAGGGGCGCCATCGCCGACCCACGCCCTTCCGCTCGGTGCAGGAGGAGTTTCCGGTGATCTACGGTCTGGGCCGGCGGGGCGCGGGTGGGGCGGGCGGCGGCCCCGGAGCCCAGGCGCGCGTGGGTCAACTGAAGGGCTACCTCACCCTCTTCGACCAGTTGCTGGCCAACAGCGGCGCCCAGCTGGCCCACATCCGCGACCTGTTCACCATCGACCAGGAGCCACGCCGCAGCTACTGGCGTCACGTGCTTAACGAACAGGACGTCGAGGGCGTTCGGACCATCCAGGCGGTCTCGCAATCGGCCATTCTGCGCCAAGTCTACGCCCCGTTCGACGATGCCGCAGACCGGCGCAGCCGCGTGCTGGATCACCTGCTGGCCTTGTATGGCGAGACCTGCACGCAGAACACGTTGCGCCAGTTCCTGGACGACCTCGACTCCCGCGAGCTGGCCCGAGCCCTGCTGAGGAACAAGGCCGAGTACCTCCGTTGGACGGTCAGGCTGGCGCGCGACCGCGCGGCGGGGTTCGACACCGCGGTCAATCTCTGGACCTCGCGGCGCGGCGACCCGGAGCCAGCGACGACAGGTCTCCAGATGCGCATCGGCCTGCTGCTGGGTTTCCACCGCTGGCGGGCGCGGGCGCTGACCTCGCGCCTGCCGCGGGGGCTGTCACGGGCGCCGGGCGCTTCGGTCGCGCCGACGGTCACCTCCCAAGGCTCCTGGGCGCTCACGTGGTCCGACGCCCACCCTGCTGGCGAGACGATGCCTGAGGCGCGCGAGCGGTTCAAAAGGACGACTGGACGCCTCGAGGCTTTGCTGGACAGCCCCGCCCTCCACGCCAATTTCATGGTCCATGCGGTCAACCGCGAGCGCTTCCGCTGGCGCCCCGAGGCGAACGGAAGCGGCGTGCTGTTGCTCACCGACAAGGCGGAGGCCGGGTACGAGCTCGGCCGTTTCGACAGCGAGGCCCAGGCAGCCGATCTGGCCCGGCGTCTGCGCCGCCGGATGCTGTGGCTCAACGGCGTCTCCGAAGGCCTGCATGTGGTGGAACATATTCTGCTGCGTCCGCGTGCGGCCGGCGCGGCGATCGACGCCGCGTTCCATGGGCTGCGGGCGACATTCGTGTTCCCCAACTGGACGTCGCGAACCACGCGTCCGGCGTTCCAGGCCTTCGCCAAGGAGACCATCGACATCAACTGCCCGGTCCACGTTGCGGCGGACTGCCTGTGGCTCGACTTCGCCCAGATGCGGGCGTTCGAGGCCAGGTTCTCGACGTGGGCGGCGCGGCTGCGCGCCTATGTCGGAGCCAGCGAGGCGACACGGGCGGAGGCTACCGCCCGCCTGGACGCCGCGTCCACGACCCTGGCCAGCTTCCTGCGCGAACGGCTGACGGAGCAGGCCCTGCCCGTCCGGCGGCTCGAGCGCCTGGCGCGGCTGGACGCCTTCTGGGCGCGCGAACTGCGCCGCCGCAAGGCTGCTGCCGCGCGCCGGGCGACGGGAGGTTAGAATGGCTCACGCGCACGTCATCGAGTCCCTGAGCTTCGAGATCGAATTCTCGAGCGAGGCCGATGCGCGCGCCCAGCACATGCGCTTCGGCGATTTCGCCGCCACCCGCGGCGCGGCGGTGATCGGCGAGGTATTCGACGAGTTCGTGGGCGCGGACGAGACCGTGCGCCTGGATCGGCTGGAGGTGGATCTCGGCGAGACCGCGGCGGGCTGGACCGAGGCGGAGGCCGAGCAACGGCTGCGGGAAGCCCTGCGCCAGGCTCTTCGCGCGGCGATCGGACCGAAGGCGGCGGCCGTCTCGCCCCCGCTCCACCGAGCCGGGGACGCCGCCGCGGAGTTCGGCATGGTGTGGGCCCATCTGCATAACGGCCTGCTGCCGTGGAGCGCCGATCCGGCCAGCCCGGCGCTGTTCGACGCCTTGGTGGCTCGGGTGCTGGCGGTGCGCGGGCCGGAGCTCGCGGCGCGGTTGCGAGGCTCCCCGGTGCAGGCGCGACTGATCGCACGGCTGATGCGCCAATGGCCGGCGGCGGCGATCGCCGAGTTCGCCCGGCTGCTGGCGCTGGCGGCCCCCGCGGCGCCGGCGCCCCTGGTGGAGATGACCGCGGATGCATGGGGTCGGCGCCTGCTGGCCCTGGCTAAGGCGCGCGATCCAGCCGAGGCGATGGAAGCTGCCGGGACGACAGCGGCGCGGCGCGCGGCCGCGATCGTGGCGCTGAGCGACGCGACGTGGCCCGGCCTGATCAATGGCGAGCCGGCGATGGTGCGGGCCCGGTTGCGGGCGGCGGCCAGCAGTCTGGAGGCGCGCTCGCGGCTGGCCGCCCTGCTGGGCGAAGCGCGCCAGCGGCAGATGCTTAGCCTCTGGGCGGCGGCCGAGGAGGCCGAATTGCTGTTGGGCATCCTGGCTGCGCCGCAGCTCTGGCGGCTGGGCGGCGCACTGTCCGCCGAGGCGCTGGGGCAGTTGCTGCGGGAGGGTCTGCTCGACCACCTGCTCGCCGAGGGGTGCGAGCGGCTGGACGTGTCGGCCTGCGTCGAAAGCCTGCTGGCGGCCCGCGCCCGCGCCGAGGGTCTCGCCCTCGACCGCGTGGCCCAGTCCCTGGCGGAGGCCTGGCCGACCACCGGGCCGCTCGGCGCCCTGCGGTCGCGGCTGCGCGCGGCGCTCGCGACGAGACTGGTCGGCGAGGGGGCCCTCGGTCCCGACTCTAAACCATCACCGGACGGCGCTGAGCCCCGCAAGGGGCCGGCGGCCGCCGACGCCGGGAACCCGGCGGATTATCCGCGCCCCGAGGCGCCGCTCTGGCGCTTCGAGATCGGGGCGAACGACGACCTGACGCCGACCGCCGCCGAGCCTGGGCGCGACCCGTTCCGGCTGGAGCCGTCGGGCCTCGCGGCCCACCTGCGCCGACTGGGCAGCACCGCTGTCTGGCGGCGCCGCCTGGCTCGGGACCTGACCCCCGCGCGGCTGGAGGATATCCTGACCCTGTTCGCCGAGCGGACGGACGCTGCGCTTGTGGCGGCCGTGGTCTGGGCGGCCGAGTCCTGGCGCCTGGGCGCGGCCCATCCGGCTGCGGCGCTGGCCGCGAAGCTGCGGGAATGGCTGCTGGACGACCTCCTGCTGGCTCCGCCGGGCTCGGCTCGCGGGGCGCGCGACCTAGTCCTCAACCTGCTCCGTCGCCGGGCAGCTTATGACGACCTGCCAGTGGTCACTGTGGCGCGCGGCCTG
>CALQQB010000004.1 GCA_943332615.1 Phenylobacterium deserti | reverse complement strand
TCGATCACGCCTACCAGTGCGCCAGCACCACGACGACCACCACGACGGTCAACAACTGTCAGCGCCAGATGTGCCTCGGCGACAGCTGCTTCACGCTGGAACGGGAGGCCAATGACGAGTTCGCCCAGGTCTACGCCCAGCTCGCCAGCCTGGATCAGGCCGGCAAGGACTATGCCGGCAATCCGGACTTCGAGATCTTCAAGGGCACGAAATTGCGCTGCAAGAAGGCGGTCCTGGGCTTCCGCAACTGCTGCAAGGACTCCGGCTGGGGGGTCTCCCTCGGCTTGGCCCATTGCGATGAGCAAGAAAAGCAGCTGATCGCCAAGCAGGAGACCAAGGCCACCCACTACGTCGGGACCTACTGCTCGAACAATTCCCTGTTCGGGTGCCTCGAGAAGTCGATGGTGTACTGCGCCTTTGAAGGCGCGCTGGGACGCATCGTCCAGGAGGCCGGCCGGCCCCAGATCGGCAAGACCTGGGGGACGGCCAAGAGCCCGGACTGTTCGGGCTTCACCGTCGATCAGTTCCAGATGCTGGACCTCACGAACGTCGACTTCAGCGACTTCTACAATGACAAGCTGAAGGACTTCGCGCCCCCGAACGCGGACGCGACGGCGACGCGGATCCAGGACTCCCTCTCCACCCTCTACGGCAACGGAAGCAACCCCAATGGTCCACAGTGATCTTGCGCGGCGGCGGTTGACGCCTGCTCCACGTCTGGCCTGGCGTCCGGCCCTTCGCTGGAGCTGCTGGATTGCGCTCGCCTATGCGGCGCCTCTCACCGCCGGCCGCGCCGTCGTGACCTACCGGTTCGGCGGCGATTTCGCCGCCCCATACCTGTGGACGCTGCTCGGGCTCTCGACCGGCTTCGCCCTGCTGCACTGGCCGGTCTTGGCGGTCGCGGCGCGAAACCCGGCGACCGCGGCCCTGGTCCGCAGCGCCCTGCAATGGGCGGCCGTGTCCGCGCTGACGGTGTATCTGGTCCTGGCGCTCGGCGCGCTCTGGGACGATCACACCCTCGCCTTCGTGGCGAAGTACGTCGCCCCCGACCTCGCGGGAGCGCGGTGATGTTGCCGCGCCTCCTGGTCCGCCTCAGGTCGGGCGCGTTGGCCGTGCTGGCGGCCGCGACTGCCGGCCTGATACCGGCGGCCACGGCCGCGGCCGCGCCGGCCGAAGCGTCCAGCGCCGCGTCCGCTGCCTACTGCGAACGTGATCTAGGGTCCTGGTTCTATTGCAGTCGTACGGTTCCTGACCCCGAGGTCGCCGAGAAGCCGCCGGAGGCCGCCGGCTCCACGAAGGAGGACGAGGAGCTCGCCAGGTTCGAGACGTTCAAGGCGGAGCTCGACAGGGCGTCCAAGCTCGCGGTGTGGAATCCGACACCGGAGAACGTCGAGCGGTTCTTCGTCCTGCAGAGGGCGGCGCTCAACCAGAGCAGCCTGTTCTCCGACCAGTATCGCCGCCTCGTCTGGGGCCGCCCGGATCTGGACTACAGCTTGAAGCGGCCGGTGTCGGAACTCGGCAAGCGCGACTGGGCCGAGACGCGCCAGGCCGACCGAGAGCTGTTCCTGCGGAAGATCTCGCGGGACGTGGGCGTGTTCTACGTCTTCCGAGCCAACTGCAGCCCTTGCAAGGTCTTCTCGCCGATCATGCGGGACTTCGCCAACCGCTACGCGCTCACCGTGAGGGGCGTCTCGGTCGATGGCTCCGAGAACGCCTACATCAGCAACGCCTTCGTGGATCACGGGCAGCTGCGCAGCTGGGGCATCGAAAACCCGGCGACGCCCTCGATCCTGTTGTTCCAGAGCTCGAGCGTGGACCCCGCCTCCGGCGCCGCGCGGCCTACCCGCGTGCGCCTGTCCGATGACCGCGTGGTGGAGGTCGCGCCCTGCCTCAAGCCGCAGGGCTGCCTGACGTACATCGGCGCGGGCGTGATGGCCCAGGATGACATCGTCGAGCGGATCTACGTGATGCTCGCGACGCGTCCTGGCGAAGACTACTAGCAGGAGAACCGACGATGTTCCGGAAGCTCGTCGCGGCCGTTCTTTCAGCAGCCATGTTCCTCACCTACGGCGTCACCCCGGCCGCGGCTGACGTCAGCGGGAACATGGATGCCTATTGGAGCAGTGGCCTCGCGGCCGCGAATGTCACCGGCCCCAGCGCCTACACCGGTCAGGCCGGCGGCTATTACACCGGCGGCAACATTTCGATGCGCGCGCCGCAGGACAACTATCAGCTCGCCTCCGTGACGTTGCCGTCCTTGCGAGGTGGGTGCGGCGGCATCGACCTCTTCGGCGGCGCCTTCTCCTTCATCGGCGCCGACCAGCTGATCGCGATGATGAAGAACATCGCCTCCAACGCCGCCCCCTACGCCTTCATGCTGGCGCTGACGCTGATCTCCTCGCCGATCTCCGACCAAATCAAGACCTTCGAAGACTGGGCGCAGAAGGTGAACGCCATGAACATCAGCTCGTGCGAGGCCGCCGAGAAGGTGGTGGACGGCGCCGCGCGGGCCATGATCGGCAAGAACGCGCTGTGCCAACGCCTCGGCCGCATGCACGGCACGTTCTCGGACGCCGCCGCGGCCCGCAACAAGTGCGAGGGCAGCAACGCGTTGACCGCCGCCAGTCCCGCCACGGCGGAAGAGCACGAGTGGGATCCGGTGAACCGGAACCTGGCCTGGGAGGCGATCAAGAAGCACCCGATGCTGCGGAGCGATCACGAGCTGGCCCAGCTCCTGATGACGGTGACCGGTTCCATCGTGATCGTCTGCGGCGCCGACGCCGGTGCGCTGGACGAATGCAAGCAGTCGGTGCTGCCGGCGAAGGGCGGGGACGAGGCGGTGCTCACCGCGCTCCTCGACGGCGGCGCCATCAAGGCCCACCAGTGTGACGACTACGACCTCTGCCTGAACCCCGCGGCGAACGGGCTCTCGATCACCGTCAACGCCACCTCCGGGCTCAAGAACCGGGTCAGGACGATGCTCACCAGCATCGTTGACGCGATCCGCACCCGCACCCCGCTCACGTCGGAGCAGATCGACTTCGTCAACATGACCAGCCTGCCGGTCTACAAGATGGCCTCCGTCTACGCCTCGCTGCACGGCGCCAGTTCGGAGGCGGTGATGGGCCAGTACGCCGAGGTGATCGCCCTCGACATCGCCTACACCTGGCTGATGAAGACCGTCCGCCAGGTGGAGGAGGGGCGCAACCACCTGCAGGGGATCCCCAGCGAGGACCTGCTGGCCTGGACCGAGCAGACCCAGGCGCTGCGAATGGAGCTCCTGCAGCGCCAGGAGAAGGTCTCGATCAAGATGACCGCGCTCGAGGACATGATCGGGCGCACACGCGAGATCGAGAAGGTGATGCAGGGCGAGACGGCCGGCCGCATCGCCGAGGCCATCTCCTACGCCAACGCGCTTCGCAGGTAGCCGGCCATGTTCGAGGTCATCACCTTCGGCGGCGGCGAGAGCTACCGCGACATCTTCATCGGCGTCGCCCTGATGACCGGCACGGGCGGGATGGCCTCCCTTGTCCGCCTGGGCCTGATGCTCGGCTTGCTGCTGGGCATCTTGCGGATGATCGGCGACCTGAACCCCGGTCGGGTGGTGAAGTGGTTCATCGTGGCGGCCATCATCTACGGCGGCCTCTTCCTGCCGAAGGTGACCGTCAAGATCACCGATCGCTACAATCCCGCCCTGCCGGGCGCGACGATCGCCAACGTGCCGCTGGGCGTGGCGTTCGCGGAGGCCACCGCCTCGCAGATCGGCGCGCGCGTGATCGACATGACGGAGACGGCGTTCGGCAGCCCCACGGACGTGCAGTATTCGCGCACCGGGATGATCTACGGGGCCAAGTTCATGGAATCGGCCACCCGGCTGCAGTTTCAGGACCAGGTCTTCACCCAGAACCTCGACGCCTTCTTCAAGAACTGCGTCTGGTACGACCTGCAGGACAACCAGTATACGGCCGACGAGCTGGCCAAGGCCGACGACCTTTGGGCCTTCTTCGCGAGCCACCCGCCGAACCCGGCGCGCAGCAGCCCCTACGTGACGGGCTCCGGGGTGGCAGCGGTCCAGATCAAGACGTGCCCCGACATCTACAGCTCGCTCGCGGCGGCCGTCGACAATCAGACCCAGGCCTCCGCCAAGGCGATGGAGCGCCGCAACCGGCCGGGCCTGCCGGACGCGGCGCTGCTCCCCGCGGCGCTGAGCGAGATGGGGACCCTGGTCGGCCTGACGAACGCGGCGTCCACCGACGCCCTGCGCTCGCTGGCCCAGGTCGCCACCCTCAATCAGCTGAAGGCCAGCCTGAACGGCAGTTCCAGTGAGAGCGGCGCGTCCAACGCGCTCGCCCAGGCTCAGGCGCAGCTGCAGACGCACAACACCGGCAATCTGCTCGGCAAGGTGGGGGAGGGGGCCATCGTCGTCCTCAAGATCGTCGTCGACGCCCTGTTCATCGGCATGTTCCCGGTGCTGTTCCCCTGCTTCCTGCTGCCGGGCATCGGCGTGCGGATGCTCCAGGGCTACCTCACGGGCTTCTTCTATCTGCAGCTCTGGGGCCCGATGTACGTGATCGTCCACCAGATCATGATGTCGGCGAGCTACGCCCAGACCGAGGCGGCGGCGATGCTTCCGGGTGTGAGCAACGGGTTCAACCTGCAGACCCTCGACGGCATCAACAGCGTGAACGCCAACATCCAGACCGTCGCGGGCATGATGGTGCTGATGATCCCGGTGCTCGCGGCCGCCCTGACGAAGGGCGCGATGGCGGTCGGCGGTCAGGGCGAAGCGCTCCTGCAACCCTTCCGCAGCGGGGCGGAGGCCGCTGCCGGCGCCCAGACGACGGGCAATCTCAGCTACGCCAACACGAGCGTCGACACGCACGCGTTCAACAATGTCACGGGCAACCGCATCCAGAGCTCGAGCTACATCGACCAGGGCTTCATCACGTCGCGCAATCCGCGGGGTGACGAGTACACGACCGACCGCTCCGGGGCTCTGCTCGGCGTCAGGGCGGCCCCGGCGGATGCGGCCGTGAACATCGAACGGCTGCACGAGCGCAGCGCCGCGGCCGGCCAGCGGGCGCGGATCGCGACAGAGCGCTCGAACACCCTCGACCACGTTGCCGCCACCGCCGTGGCGGACACCAGCCAGCGGATCCACGAGGCGGCGTGGTCGCGGACCTCCGGCTCGGAAAGCCGAACCGGCGTCAGCAACGAGGCGCGCGACAGCGACAGCACCGGCGCATCGTACGTCACCAACATCCGCGACGAGGCTATGCGGCGTTATGGCGTTGGCTTCGACTTCGCGGCCCGTACGGCAGAGCAGGTCACGCTCGGGGTGCAAGACAGCCTCGGCGTGAATACGGGCGCGGGCCTCGGGGGCAGCAGGCTCGGCGTCGGCGTCAGTCACGGGACCTCAATGACTGGCAACGATGCGCGGTTTGCGCAGCGTTCAAACGACAAGAAAGAGGATGCCGCGCTGCAATGGATGCGACAGCAGGCGCAGTCGTCGGATTTCCGCACCGCCCTGGATCGCACCAACACCCAGGCGCTGAACCGCAGTTACGGAAGCTTCTCAGGCAGCAGCAATTCGGTCAGCGACAAGACCGCGTCGATCTGGTCCTCCACGAAGAGCTTCACGGATTCTGCGCGCCAGGCGAAATCTGATGCCGCCTCACTGGAGCATTCCGCCGAGACCTCTACACGCACGGCGGAGGTGCTTCGGGGCGTGCACAATGCCGCCTTCCTGCAGTTCGCCGGCGACTACCTTCGGACGACGTCGGACAAGTTTACGCGCTCCGACGGTGAGATCGCCAACATCCTACAGGGCCGAACTTCCGACGATCGGGAGCTGCTCTATGAGGCTGCAGATGCCTTCGCCGCGCGCCACCTCGAGCCACTGACCGAACCTGGCCTGGTGGGGGAAACGAGGGCGACACTCGGTGAGCCCCGCGGGGCCTCGGAGCTCGATGCGCCGCAGGAGCGGGCCGCAAGTGGCGGGAGCCCCGGCGGCCGCGGCAGATCTCGGGCAACTGCCGATCGAGCGGTTCCAACGGACGCGGAAGGCGTCGAGGCCGCGGCGGAGAGGCAAGGCATACGGTCCCCATCCGCAGATCGCCGACTGGCGCCGGACCCGGCGATTTCCGCGGTTCAGGAAGGTCTCAATGCCGACGTGACGGACCACCTGAATCAGCGCGTCCGGAAGGTCCGCGAAAAATAGTCCGGCGTAGCCAAAGTCCTCCGGCGACTGCGAGAGTGAGAAGCAGCGCGGCAATAGCGCCTGCGCGCCAAGCCCAGTGAGCCGTGCTGTCGCTCGAGACGACCAAGCACGAGAAGGCGAGGACGGCCATCGCCACTAGCCACGGGGAAACACTTGCCGGCCCTTCATGGAAGTGCCTGGAATACAGTGGCGGCGGCTCAGGAGGGTCCACGAGCTTCCGCATGCCCTGGTCGAAATAAACCGAGGAAGTGACGTCGAACGGATCGAGGTCGCGGAGATCTTCTGCCATGCGGACGCCGCCTCAGCTGCGCGGCAAAGGTCGCCCTTGCTGGGCGAAAGGTCAACGATCGCGTCTAGCGTGCAGCGGGAACGGCAGCGGAGGGCCGCTGCGTGATCGCGGCCGAGGCCAGGGTCTCGGCCACGAAGTTGGCGGCGTTGATGGTCGCCTCGTTGGCGACGCTGTCCAGTTCGGGCGACTGGGTGGATCGGCCAGCGCTGAACAGGGCGCCCGATCCACCGTAGCCAAGGCCGCCGGCGCTCCAGCTGGAGCGGGTGCTGTCCGCCTGGAAGGACCTCGAGTCGCGAACGCTTGCGCCGCGCACGTCGATCAGCCGGACGTCGATGGCAAGGTTGGCGTTTCGGGTGCTCTTGGAGACCGCGCCGACGACCGGCAGGAGGCCGCCGCCGAAGCTGTTTGAACGCGTGTTGAGCGTCACGGCCGTGATCGCGCCGGACACCAGGTAGTCGGCCGCGGTCGGCTTGATCTCGACGCCGGCCAGGGCTGCCTCGCGCTTCAGTTCTTCAAGCGCCTCCCGCTCCTGGACCGTGAAACAGCCCGTCGCCTTGAGCGCGGTCGTTAGCCCGCTGCCCATGCTGGATCCGAGCGTAGGAAAGCTTTGGACCGACAGTCCCTGAGACGCCTGGGCCAACTGGAGCAGCGCGGCAACGCCGTTCCCTGGCCCCGCCGGGGCGTCTTGGCAGGCCGTGGCCTTGCAGCTGAACGCGCCGACCGAGATCGAGGCGACGGGCTTGTCGCAGCGCACGAGGAGGGCGCTGAGGTCGCGCTCGGTGACGCGCGTTTCAGCAGCTGCCGTGGTGGCTGTCACCGCGGCGAGCGCCGCCAGAGTGAAGTGATGCATGGCTTACTCCTTGGGCGGCCTGGGTTCACGCGAGCTGCGCAGGGCTGAGACGATTGCGAGCTGCTGGCTGCTCGAGGCCCCGCCGGCGAACACCGCCAGGAAGCCCCACAGCAGGAGAATGAGAGCGGCGGCTTGGTGGCCCTCGATCGCAGCCTCCAGCCCGCGATAGACGGCGCCTGCGCCGGCGCAGGTGAACGCAAATGCGGCGACGCCGGTCACGACCTGGAGCGCCGAAAAGTAAGGGCCGACCGCGGCGCGGTTGAGGAGGATCTCCAGGTTGCGCGCGGCCTTGGGCGTGAGCTGCAGCGTGACCAACTCGGGTATGTGTCCGGAGGGGCTCATGGCGGCAGAGTCGGCTCCTGGCTCGAGGTCCGAACGCGGAGGTAGAGCCAGTTCCGGGAAAATACCGCTACGGGTTGCGGCTGGGACGTCCGACACGGCGCGCCCTCCTTTGAAAATGTGCATCACTCATGCGGCGAGGCTGCGCTTTGTCTGCGAAGCGGGCTGGGGGCCGATCGCGCGCTCGTCGACCAGCTCCCACGGCTGAGGGAGGTCGATGGTCACTGAGCCGTCGACCTCCAGTTGATAGGCCGCTGTGACGGAGACCGCGGCTTTTGTGGCGAGCTCGGGGATTCGAAGTTGGAGCGAGCGGCCGACTTTCTTCAGCACGTAACCTCCGGCATCGCAGGCGCCGAGCCGAACAGCCTGCGCCTTCTGCCGTGAGTCCCGCCCCAGGCAGACGTCCAGCTTCTGGTCCCGGGACAGCTTCAGATGGTCGGCGAGGGGGCCCGGGATCAGGAGCAGGAGCTTGTCGCTGTCCGCCTTCACGGTTGGGCGGCCGAGGGTGCTCAGAGGATGGACGGGAAAAAACTGAAGGCTCATGGCGGAGGTCCGGGGCTTAGGGGTTGGAGTTGAGGCCAGTGAGCGCGCCGACGATCTCGGGCGCCCAGAAGTCGAAGGCGACGTGAAGGGCCGTGACGACGAGAAACAGCGGCAGCAGCCAGCGGCGGTTCCGAAGCCCAAGCGCCACGCCCGCCGTTGCCACCACATGGAGTCCCATCGACGGGGCGCGGGCGAGGAGGAAGACGCCGAGCCCGTGTCCCCCGGTCGGGTAGAACAAGGTCTCGACCGTGATGATCAGGGCCAGGAAGAGGAGGAGGGACCTGGTCGGCCGCGCGGCGCGGTAGGCGAAATTCAGCCGGGCGAGCTCCTCGAACACCACCCACCCAAGGGTGACGCACAGACGGGGGAGGCCGCCGATCGCACTTTCGGGTCCCCAATAGAGCGCAGCGGGGATGGCGATGATGAGCCCGCCGAGGGTGGCCCTGGCGATGACAACGCAGAAGGCCAGGATGCCCGGGTTTGTTGGATCGGGCAGGCCCAGGAAGAGGCCGTGACTGAAGCGCTTCAACCAGGCCGACGTCGGCGGTTGGACTGCCACAGTCGACATGATGCGCCTCCCTGAAAGCCGGAAGCCAGTCTAGGCCAAGGTTCCAGTCCGGCCAAGTGGCACTTGTCCACACGCGCTAAGCGGGTGGCGCAGCTCGAGCTGGAATTGGGGATTGGCGAGCCGGGCGACGAGAACCTCGAGTTGGGCCTCCAGGAAGGACGGTGGACCCAGGTCCGACGCGGCGAAGAACAGCGCTTCCACAGGAAGGGGCCAAGCCGACTTTGACGTGCGCGCCGGCAGCGCGGACGGCGCGAGCGATCGGACTGTCATCCATGCAGCGTCAGCGCCCTGAAGTCGTTTCCATGGGGACGGGCGCCCTGTGGCGCAGCTCTACCTGGCTCCGACCCGCGCCACGGTTCTCGGCGGCTGATTGCAAGGCGTCTCACGGTTCTCGCTCGGCGAGAGCACTAGACGCCCCTGCGGACAAGTGGCACTTGTCCGAGAGGAACCTCGCGAGGTGGCTATGCAGGCGGTCGTCGTTGCTGTTGGGTGCCTGCTCGTCATCGCCGGGCTCTTGATCAAGGCGGGCGTCGTCGACGTGTCGAAGATCAAGCGTCTGTTTCAACCCTACCGAGGCAGGGATCTGATGACGCCGAACGAGCAGGACATGTTCGCCCGCCTCGTGCGCGCGCTCCCGGGGCACTACGTGTTCCCGCAGGTCGCCATGGGGGCTATCGTCGAGTCCGCCCCGCGGCTGGGTGCGGCTGTCGCCCAGGGTGTGCGCAGCCGTTTCGACCGAAAGATCGTAGACTTTCTGGTCGTCGATGCGCGCACTTTCGACATCGTGGCGATCGTAGAGCTCGATGATCGCACGCACGACGCCAAGCATGACCAAGGGCGCGACAACATCACCCGCGCGGCCGGCTATCGGACGGTGCGCTTTCAGGCTCGCCGGAAGCCCGACGCCTCGGACATTCGTCGGGAGCTGGGCATCGCGCGCCGGGAGCCCGTTGATGCGTAGACAGGGATGCATCGCGCTCGTGGCGCTGGCCGTCGCCCGATCCGCGTACGCCTTCAATCCGCGAAAACCCGGCGCACACCCTGGAGATCCTGGAAACCCGCTCCATGCCTTCGAACGCCGGCCTGTCAGTGGAACTGCACGGATATCACTACGCGCTGAAGCCGGAGAGCGGCTACGCCTGGAACAAGAAGGTTTTCAGCCTCCTCTACCAGCTGTTCCAGATGAGCGTGTTCACCGGTCCGGAAACCGGACCATCGATCACGATTTCGAAGTGAAGCGGCCGTG
Source organism: Phenylobacterium deserti (assembly GCA_943332615.1). Classification (GTDB taxonomy): domain Bacteria; phylum Pseudomonadota; class Alphaproteobacteria; order Caulobacterales; family Caulobacteraceae; genus Phenylobacterium; species Phenylobacterium deserti_C. The sequence goes on along the minus strand of CALQQB010000004.1, from coordinate 126,097 downwards.
CGTAGTCCGGCGTCAGCGATATCGCGGGCGTCCGTCGAAGCGTCTCGCCTGGCGGTCATACGGACGTTCGGCAGGCCGTTGCCGCGTGCGGTGCCTGGCTTCAGAAGGTCGAATTGCGTAGGAGCCGAGACATGAGCGCGAGTTCGTTTGCTGCAAGCCTACTTGGCGCCTCGGCGACCCTGGTGCTCGGCGGCTGTGCGATGGCGCCTTTTGCTCAGCCTTCAACCGTTCCGGCGGAACTCCACGGCGGCCCGCATCTCACCGTTGTGAGCGGCTATCTCACTCGGGCCGGCATGCCTGCGGTTGTGCGCGGCCAACTGCGTAGGGATCCGCTGTGGAGCGGGCCCATCCAAGGGCATCTGCACGTGATTGCGTACGGCTCAGACGACAAGGTGCTCGCGCGCAAGGCGGTCCGCTGGTTCGGGATGAGCGGCCAGAAGGGCGACTTGAAGGCGTTTTACAAGGTCGGTCTCCGCGTTCCGCGAAGCCAGATCATCCGCATCACCGTGAGCTACGCACCTGACGATCACAAGATGTCAAAGGACTTCCGATGATCGGGGGCCTCATGCGCCTTCAGTCCGGGTGACCCGGCAGCAGCTCGGCCAGCGCCGCCCGAAGCTCGGCGATCGTCTCGGCCGACGCCGGCGGATCATCGCCGCGCGCCTCCAGCAGGAACTCCAGGTCTTCGATCGCAGGCGGGGGTCTACAGGCATCGTCTGGGTCTCTGTTCGACCTTCAGGGCACCTTGCGCGGGCCCGGCCGGCGGCTGCGCCAGCGGTCCAGCTCGCGCCCGAGCATCGGCCAGTAGACCAGGACGCGGCCGTCCCACTCGCCCAGCGGCTCGCCGCTGCATCGCGCCGCGCTCTCGCGGGTGTGGGCGCCCACCCGGAACGCCACGTCCAGGTCGTTCAGTGCGGCCGGTTGGTAAGTCTGTGTGACCTCAGCCGCCAGGGCCTTGATGCGTACGATGTCGCGCTTGGTGAACCCGAACTGCCGCAGGAACGCGCGGCGCGCCGCGGCGCGGATCATGCCGCTCAACAGCGGCCGGAAGGGCGTGCTGTCGCCGGGCGAGGCCATGTAGTGCGCGGGAGCGCGCAGGTCGGGCAGGGGGCCCGGCGATCCCAGGCCGTCCAGTCCGAACCGTGCTCGGCGATCAACGCCTCGAGGCTCAACGGAACCCAGGCCGAGCACCCGCGCGCCGTACAGGCCAGCACCAGGCGCGTCCCGTGGGCGCGCATTTGACCCAGCGCGCCCTGCCACGCCAACGGCCTCCGGTTCTCGTTGTGGATGCCCATCAAGGGCTGCGCATACGCCCGATGGCTGCTGAAGGTCTACTGACAGTTCGCGTATTGTTCTCACTCCCTCCCCCGCTTTCGTTCGAGCACGTTCCGCCCCGCAAAGCCTTCAACGAGCGGCGGGTGTTTCACGCCAACGCCCGCTGGATGCTGGAGCAAGCACGCACGATTGAGGAGTTCCGGAACCCGCCCGGCTCGTACGCGCAAAAGGGAGCCGGCGGCCAACCTCACGCTGCCCGTTCGACAGGCGAGTTCGCCATTCCCTGCGGACTTCAGAGCCAGAGATCAGATCGCGGTCGACGCTCAGCGCAGCAGCAGCATCTTTCCGCCGGACTAGCCGAAGCAAAGTCCTCCAGCAGCTCCCGCGCGACGCCGCCCTTGGGGGTTCTCGACCGCAAACACCAGATTGGCTGGTGACCGACCTCGGGACCGCGAGCGGCGAAGCAGAGATGGTCGCTGCCAGGTCGTAGGAGGGCCCGGCCGGCGGGTTTCCACCGTTGTTGGTATATTTGTTGGGAGATGTTCAGCCGCCGAGGGATGCTCCCCAGGCAGTTTGAGTCCTGCCGGGCCTACAATCATTGCTTCTCAAGCGCGGGCCCGCCGACACGACGAGCAAGTCGCTACGAAGATGCAGTCGTTCAAGGCCAGCGGGAAGGACGTCGTCGCGGCGACGGTCGGCCTCTGGTACGATTAGGAGAGGGGCGCCGGACCGCGCTTAGCGTGGCTTCCGTATGGCCCAGGGCGGCACCGACAGTCCACTTGAGAGACCGAAGTTTGAGCGCAATGTCCCGCGAAGAGGCCCTCTATTCGGCGCGCAAACTGCTGCGTGGGTTCGCGGCAGCGCCGGACCCGCGTCAGCACGCTCAAAGGCTCTACGGCGATCTCTCTCGCGCGGTCGGCTGGTCGGCGCGAGAGGAGGCGGAAATCAGCGCTCTGGGGGCATGGCTGCAGACGCGACCGGCTCACGTCGCGCTCAAACCGCGGTGCGCCGCTGTCCTGGCGCAGCTCGGATAGCGCCAAGGCGGGGAGGGGGCTCGGCCGAGCGACCGAGCCGTTACTTTCATCGGCCACGCGGCGTCCTCCGCCCTGATTTTCGCCAAGAGGCAGGCTAGACTTGCCTCAGCATGAGAGAGTTCATCGACCTTGAAGGCGCGTCAGGCCGCACCTACCGATTCCGCCTTTGGCGGGAGGGTGACGCCCACCAGCCGATCGCCGGCAGTTACGTCTACGTGCGGATCGCAGATCAGGACATGGAAGTCCTGGGTGTCGGGGTCACCAACGACCTGTCCGCGGCGCGTAGACCCCTCCCGCGTCTCAAGACCCTTGAGGTGGCGCAGGTCTACACGCGGCTCAATGTATCTCGCGCCGCCCGGGGCTCGGAGCATCAGGATCTGGTGGCCCGCTACCAGCCTCAGTTCGTCGGCGAAGAGGCAGCCTAGGTGCGCAGATGGAGCGCGGAGAGACGGGCAGCGCCGGACCTTGGCCATCGGCGTGGTACGGTGGCGCATGCTCGATAACGACGACGATCCGAACCTGGCTTGGCTGTTGGAGCTGCGCTTGAAGGCGCGCGGCAACCGCCAGGCGATGCAGCTCATCGACCGATGCCTCGCCCTCATCGCGCTCACGCCCCCGACCAGCCTGGCCGAACACGAGGCCTTACGCGCCGAGGTTCAGGTGATCGCCGACACCCTGGCCCTGATTTACGGCGCGCCCAGGTCCCATGTGCTGAACTAGAGGGGGGCTCTCGGCACGGTGCGTGGCGCTCTTCGCGGCGATCGGCCTTTTCCCGGCCGGCGGCGCGGTGGCGGCGCCAGTTCCGGACCCGGCGCGGGTCGCCATCGTGCAGTCGGCGCTCGCGACCGTGACCCGCATGGAAAGGCTGATCGTGGAGGCGGCGGACCGCGGCCTTGAACTCGTCACCGCGCTGAGCCTCGCGGGCCCGTTTGCGGTCGGCGTGGCCCTCGAGGGTCTGCAGGATCTCGAGTTCGAAAAGCGGCGCGTCATCCGGCTCATCGCAACCAACCTCGTTCTGGCGACCACCTATATCCCGGCGGACGCGACCGAGGCCGGTGACCACATGCGCCGCGCCTTCGACCAGCTCCGGATGTCGGCGGGCTTCGACGACGGGTCCCCCTCGTGCGCGCAGTCGGGCGGGGCAGGTTACACCGAGTAACTCGCAGGGGCGGGGCTCCACCTCGACCTCGTGGATGAGATCCGCGAGATCGGAATGTCCGGCAGCAGCGTAGGCCTGCCGCCGCCTGGGCTGTCACCTATTGCTTCCTAATCGCCGTGATCTCCCCCGCGCCGCCTTGCAGCTTCACATCGAAGGCCACCTTGTCGCCGGGCTTCACGGACTTGGCGAGGTCGGGCGCGGCCTTGAAGGCCATGGTCATCGCCGGCCAGTTGGCTTCCGGGATCGGCGCGTGATCGACGGTGATGCTGTCGGCGCTGACCGCGGTGACCGTGCCGGCGCCCTTAGCCATCTTGGCGCCGGCCGCCATCGGCATCGAGGCCATGGCGTCAGCGGCCGGGGCGGCGGGGGGCGCCGCGGCGGCCTCGGACGGCGATGTCTCCGCCTTCTTGCTACAAGCGGCGAGCGCGCCGGCAAGCGTGAGGGCGGTCGCGGTCAGGATCAGGCGTTTCATGGAGTGTCTCCTTGGGTAGAAGCGGTGGAGGAAAGGGGGGCCTGCCGCCTGCGTCTGAGCAGCAGGTAGCCCGCGGGGATAACCAGCATCGAGAGCAGCGGCGCGGTGAGCATGCCGCCGATCATCGGGGCTGCGATGCGGCTCATGACTTCGGACCCGGCCCCATGGTCGACGAGGATCGGGGCGAGGCCGGCCAGGATCACGGCGACGGTCATGGCCTTGGGGCGCACGCGCAGCAGTGCGCCTTCGTGGACGGCGGCCGCCACATCCTCGCGAGTGGGGTTTGGCCCGCGCTCGGCCAGGGCGTGCTTGAGGTAGATCAGCATCACCACCCCGAACTCTGCGGAAACACCGGCCAGGGCGATGAAGCCTACTCCTGTGGCGATCGACTGGTTGTAGCCCAGGAGGTAGAGCGCCCAGATGCCGCCGGTGAGCGCGAAGGGCAGGGTCCCCATGATCAGGGCCGCCTCGTCGAAGCGCCGGAAGGTGACGTAGAGCAACAGGAAGATGATCGCCAGGGTCGCCGGCACGACCACCTTGAGCCGCTCCGCCGCGCGCTGCAGGTATTCGAACTGGCCCGAGTAGGCGACCGACACGCCGGGCGGCAGCTTGACGTCCCTGGCCACGGCCTTCTGAAGATCGGTGACCACGGAGTTCAGGTCGCGCCCGCGGACGTCGACATAGACCCAGGTCGAGGGCCGGGCGTTCTCGGTCTTCAGCATCGGCGGGCCGTCGGCGACCTCGACACGAGCCACTGTCGAGAGGGTGATCTGTTGCCCCATGGACGTGAGGATCGGCAGGCTGCGGACGCCCTCCAGGCTGTCGCGTAGTTCGCGCGGGTAGCGGACGCTGATCGGGTAGCGGGCGACGCCCTCCACCGTCTCGCCGACGGTCTCGCCGCCGATGGCGCCGGCGACAATGTCCTCCACGTCGGCGATGTTCAGGCCGTAGCGGGCGGCCGCGGCGCGGTCGATCTGGATATCGACGTAGCGGCCGCCGGTCAGCCGCTCCGCCAGGGCCGAAGAGACGCCGTTGGTGCGCTTGGCGACGGCCTCCACTTCGGCGGCGACGCGGTCGATCTGGGTGAGGTCGGCGCCCGAGACCTTCACGCCGATCGGGCTCTTGATGCCGGTCGCCAGCATGTCGACGCGATTGCGGATGGGCGGGACCCAGACGTTGGCCAGGCCCGGGACCTTCACCACCCGGTCCAGTTCCTCGGTGAGCTTCTCGGGCGTCATGCCGGGCCGCCACTCCTTCTGCGGCTTGAACTGGATGGTGGTCTCGAACATCTCCAGCGGGGCGGGGTCGGTGGCGCTTTCGGCGCGGCCGGCCTTGCCGAACACCGTCTTCACCTCCGGCACGGTCTTGATCAGCCGGTCCGTCTGCTGCAGCAGCTCCGAGGCCTTGGCCGCCGAGATCCCCGGCAGGGCCGAGGGCATGTAGAGCAGGTCGCCCTCGTTCATCGGCGGGATGAACTCGCCGCCCAGGCGGCTGAGCGGCCAGGCGGTGGTGGCGAAGGCGATGAGGGCGATCAGCAGGACCGTCTTCGGTTTGCGGAGCACCCAGTCGATCACCGGCTCATAGGCGGCCATCAGCCAGCGGTTCACCGGGTTGGCGGTCTCCGACGGGATCTTGCCGCGGATCAGGAAGCCCATCAGCACCGGGACCAGGGTCACCGAGAGGATCGCCGCGCCGGCCATGGCGTAGCTCTTGGTGAAGGCCAGGGGCGAGAAGAGGCGCCCTTCCTGCGCCTGCAATGCGAAGACCGGCACGAAGCTGAGCGTGATGATCACCAGGCTGAGGAAGAGGGCCGGCCCGACCTCGGCGGCGGCGTCGGTGATCACCCGCCAGCGGGTATCGGCCGTCATCTCCTCGCCCGGATGCTGGTGCTCCCAGGCTTCCAGCCGCTTGTGGGCGTTCTCGATCATCACGATGGCGGCGTCGACCATGGCCCCGATGGCGATGGCGATGCCGCCCAGGGACATGATGTTGGCGTTCACGCCCTGGACGCGCATCACGATGAAGGCGAACAGCACCCCCAGCGGCAAGGTGAGGATCGCCACCAACGCCGAGCGCAGGCGCCAGAGGAAGAGGGCGCAGACCAGCGCCACCACCACGAACTCCTCGATGAGCTTGGTTGAGAGGTTGGAGATCGCCCGGTCGATGAGCTGGGACCGGTCATAGGTGGTGACCACCTCGACGCCGGCCGGCAGGCTGCGTTTCAGCTCGGCCAGCTTGCCCTGCACGGCGTGGATGGTCTCCCGCGCGTTCTTGCCGGAGCGCAGGATCACCACGCCGCCGGCCACCTCGCCGTCGCCGTTCAGCTCGGCGATGCCGCGGCGCATCTCCGGGCCAAGCTGGATCGTGGCCACGTCGCCCAGGCGCACGGGCACGCCGCCGGCCGCCGTGCGCAGGGGGATGGCGCGGAAATCGTCCAAGGTCTTCAGGTAGCCGCCGGCGCGGACCATGTACTCGGCCTCGCCCATCTCCAGGACGGAGCCGCCGGTCTCCTGGTTGGCGCGCTGGATCGCCGCGACGACCTGCGGGTGGGTGACGCCGTAGGCGGCGAGCTTCACCGGGTCGAGCGTCACCTGGTACTGCTTGACCATGCCGCCGATGCTGGCGACCTCGGCCACGCCCGGCAGGCTCTTCAGCTCGTAGCGCAGAAACCAGTCCTGCAGGGACCGCAGCTGGGAGAGGTCGTGGCGGCCGCTCTTGTCCACCAGCGCATACTCGTAGATCCAGCCGACGCCGGTGGCGTCCGGTCCCAGGGACGCCCGCGCGCCCTGTGGCAGCCGGCCCTGCACCTGGTTGAGGTATTCCAGCACCCGCGAGCGGGCCCAGTAGAGGTCGGTGCCGTCCTCGAACAGCACATAGACGAAGCTGTCGCCGAAGAAGGAATAGCCGCGGACGGTCTGGGCGCCTGGCACGGAGAGCATGGTCGTGGTCAGCGGATAGGTGACCTGGTTCTCGACGATCTGCGGCGCCTGGCCGGGGTAGGTCGTGCGCACGATGACCTGCACGTCCGAGAGGTCCGGCAGGGCATCCACCGGCGTGGAGCGCACCGCGAAGACGCCGACGATCGCCAGCGCGACCGCGGCCATCAGCACCAGGAAGCGGCCCCGGACTGAGGCGCGGATGACGGCGGCGATCATTGGGCCGCCGCCTTGGTGATCTTGCGAACGACCGGCCCGCCAGGCGTTTGCGCGAAGGCGAAGGTCACGCGGTCTCCGGCCTTGACGCCTTGGGCGGGGGCTGGCGAGCCCAGTCCGAACGTCATGGTCATGGCGGGCCAGGGGACCGTGGGGATCGGCCCGTGCGAGAGGGTCACGGACTTGGAGGAGATGGCCTCCACGCGGCCTAGTCCTCGATGCAGCGTGGCCGCCGCGGCGACAGGCGCCGGCTTTGTCGGCCCCGCCGGCGCGCGGGCCGGCCTCGCCTGGACGCCGGACAGGCTGGCTTCCGAGTCGATCAGGAACTGGCCGGAGGCCACCACCTTCTCGCCCTCGGAAAGCCCCGCCAGGACCTCGGTGCGGTCGCCCGCCTCGCGGCCGGTGGTGACCTCGGCCGGCAGATAGCGACCGCCGGCCTGGGCGACCATGACCAGGGTCCGTTTGCCGGTGCGGATCAGCGCTTCCGACGGCACGAGCAGCACTGGCGTCGACTGGCCGCCGAACCGCACGGTTGCGAACATGCCGGGCTTCAGCCGGCTGCCTGGATTTGGCAATTCGATCCGCACGGTCAGGGTGCGCGTCGCCGCCTCCGCCTGCGGCAGCACCGCGGTGACGCGGCCGGTGAAGGTCTCACCCGGGTAGGCCGCCAGGACGGCCGTTGCGGCCTCGCCCAGCCGCACCTGCCCCGCCTGCGCCTCGGGTAAGGCGGCGTTCAACCACACCCTCGCCAGGCCGTTGACCTCGGCGAGCGTCTGACCGGCAGAGACGGTCATGCCGTTGCGGACGGCCAGGGTCTTGATCACCCCGCCGCTCGGCGTCGTGACGGTCGCGACGTTGCGGACCGCGCCGCTGCGTTCGACCGCGCTGACGAGTGACGGCGGCATGCCGAGCAGTTGCAGCCGCTGCCGCGCGGCGTCGATCAGCGCCGGATCGCCCGTGCGGCGCACGGCCAGGTACTCGCCCTGGGCGCCGGCCCATTCGGGGACCAGCACGTCCGCCAAGGGCGCGCCCGCGCCGATCACGTCGCCGGGCGCGCGGCCGTAGACGCGTTGGACGAAGCCCGCGGCCTTGGCCTGGACGATGGCGACGTCGCGTTCGTTGAAATCGATGACGCCAGTGGCGGTGACCCCGGCCGCCAGCGTTCCGCGCTCCACGGCGGCCAGGCGCACGCCCAGGTTCTGGGTCCTGGCGGGGTCGATCTGGACGCCCGCGCCTGCGCCGCCCACTGTCTCGCCCGCGTACCTGGGCTGCAGCTGCATATCCATGAACGGGGACTTGCCCGGCTTGTCGAAGTGCTGGGCCGGAACCATCGGATCGTACCAGTAGAGGACCTTGCGGCCGGCTTCGGCCGGGGCCGCCGGCGGGGCGGGGCGGCTCATCCGGCCTCCGAAGAAGCCGGCGGCGCCGATGGCGACGACCCCCGCCAAGACGAGGGCGACGGTCTGGGCGCGGGTCATTGGTCGGCTCCGTAGGTGAGCAGGATGCGGGCGCCGTCGCGGGCGACCATCGCCTCGCGCTCCAGCACGTCGAGCTTCGCGTCGGCGAGATCGGTCAACGCCATGCGCACGTCGTCGAAGCCGGCACGGCCGGCGCCGTAGCTGGTGACCTCGAGATGGGCCCGCTGTTCGGCCGTGGGGACCAGCACCTCGACGGCGCGGCGCCACTGGTCGTGGTGCATGACGTGGTCGGCGATGTCGCTGTCGAGCCCGGCCACGAGCCTGCGCCGCCGGTCCTCGCGCTCGATACGCACCCGGTTGCGGTCCGCCAGCCGCGCCGCGATCACCGGCTCCTGACGCGTTCCCTGGAACAGCGGCAGGCTCACCGTCACGCCGGCCGAGACCAGGTCGCCGAACCGCGGATCGCGGCGGCCATAGGACACCTCGAAGCCCCAGTCGGGCCGCGTGGCGGCGCGCGCGGCGTCGACGCCGGCCTCCGCCCTGCGCGCGTCGGCCTGGGAGACGAGCAGGCTGGGATGGCGCTCAAGGTCGGCGTGCAGGGTCGCGGGATCGATCTCATAGTGCGGCGCCTCACCGGACGTGGTCGGCGCGGCGTCTCCGGTCCAGCGAGTGAGCTCGGCGCGGGCCTTGGCGACGGCGGCGACAAGTTCGCTCCGCTTGTCGGCGAACACGGCCTTCAGCCGCGCGGGCTCCAGGCCGACGGCCGGGCGAGAGGCCCCGGAGGCGACGCTGGCCGGCTGGCCCTCCCAGAGGGTCCTGAGGCCGCCGACCAGTTCGTCGAGCGCTGCGAGGCGACGCTCGGCGTAGACCAGATCGATCCAGGCCATCGCGGTCGCCACGCGGACGTTGCGCTGTTCCATCAGGGTCTCGGCCTGGGCGACGCCGATCTCGGCCGTGGCCCCGGCGACCTCTGCGCGGCGTCGCGCGGCGTTGGGCACGTCCTGCATGACGCCGAGCTTGGTCATCGTGAAATCGTCGCGCGTGAAGCTCCCGGCGTTGGGCCCGGACACCGGGTAGTCCTGGACGCCGACATTGAGCTTCGGGTCGGGCAGGCGGCCCGCGGCCCGGCTGGAGGCGCGCGCGGCGTCGACCTTTAGTGCGCTGGCCTGGAGGCTGGGCGCGGATCGCCCCGCCAGGTCGAGCGCGCCGGCGTATGTCAGGGGCTCGGCGGTGGCCGAGCCGGCATAGGCGGCCGCGACCGCGAGTGGCAGCCATCGAAAGGGAGGCATGCTCCGGAACTCCAATTGACGGCGCGCATGCGCCAGGGCCGGCGGTCGGCGCCGCCGGGTCAGAAGGGTTCAGAGCTGTATGGGCGGACGGAGACCTCGGTCTGGCGGTCGCGAGGGCGCGGCGAGCGGATCGAACGGGGCGTGCTCGGCGACATCCGCCGTCAACACCACCGCCACCGAGACCTGCGCGAGCGCAGGTGCGGCAAACGACGCCTGGCATGCGAGGCTCTGCTTGCAGGGATTGTCGGGAACTCCGCCCGGTTCGGGGGCCTTGCCGTGATGATCCATCGATGCGGCCATCTGCTGCGTCATCGCGCAGTCGGGGGGACAGGGATTGCACGGGGTCGCCGAGACGCGCGCCGGTGCGCCGGCGATCACGAGCATGATCGTGGCGAGCAGGGCGAGGAAGGTGTTCGCGCGCAGCATCCGACGACAAGGATGGGCTCGACGCGGCCTTGGCGCAAGCGACCGGCCTCAGGCGTGACGGGGTCCGAACAGGATCACGGCGGCCCCGGCCAGGCAGATCGCCGCCCCGATCGCGTCCCAGCGGTCGGGCGTCCTGTGCTCGACCAGCCACAACCAGACCAGCGAGGCGACGATGTAGACGCCGCCGTAGGTCGCATAGGCGCGGCCCGCGAAGTCGCTGTCGACCCTGGTGAGCAGGAAGGCGAACAGGGCAAGCGATGCCATGCCGGGCGCCAGCCAGAGCGGTGACCGCTCAAGCCGAAAATAGGCCCAGAAGGCGAAGCAGCCGGCGATTTCGGCGAAGGCGGCGCCGGCGTAGTAGATCCACGTCATGGCGAGACCATACGGCCCTTGGCGGTTGGGCCTAGCCCCTCCGCAAAGCTGCCAGCACCAGGGGTTCGATTCGCGGCCAGAGGAGCGCAATAGCCAGCAGGGCCGTCGCCAGGAGCATCAGCACGGCGGTGGCGCGGGCCGGTCGACGACGCGTCCGCCAGCTGTCCCAACCCACCCAGAGCCAGGCGACCGCCACGCCGGCTGCGGCCAGCGGACCCAGCCAGGGCCTCGCGCCGGCGAACGCGGCGATGACCCCGCCGAAGCCGGCCAGCGCGAGGGCGGGGAAGGCGATGGGCAGCACGCAGCAGGCCGCGCAGGCGGCGGCCGTCCCCGCTGCGGCGACAACAGCCCCCAGGCCGACGGCGCCTTGACGGCCCGCCGTATGCGGCGGGGCGGAGGTCTCGTGTTCGGAGAGCGCCATTTCAGCAGCAGCCGCAGGCGCGGGCCGGCGCCGGCGCCGGCGCCTGGCTGAGCAGCCCCGCGAAGATCGTCTCGCTGGCTTCGGCCGCCGCTTCCGGCACCTTGACGGCGAGCGTGATCTCGCCGGGCGCTTCCGCCAGCGCGAAGGTCAGGAAAGCGCAGCACTCCGTCTCGCGGCGGACCAGCTCGCGGACGTCTTCGAGCGCGGCCGGCTGGTAGCTGAGGTGCAGGGTGAGCCCGTCGCGCCGCTGGGCCTTCAGGTGCCGGCCATTCAGGTCGGCGATCCATCGCATTCGCGTCTGGAAGTCGCCGGGGCCGAGGGTGCAGGCGATGACGGGGTCGAAGTTCATGATGTCCAGTCTCCGAGTTTCGGACGGACGCTTGCGCCTTGCGGCGACGCCCGGGACACGCAACATAGAAGTTCAAGTGACTTGAGGTTCAAGCCCCTTCCGGAGCCCATTCGCATGGACCAGGCGCTTTCCATCGGCCGCCTTGCTGAACAGAGCCGCACGAACACACCCACCATCCGCTACTACGAGCAGATCGGGCTGCTGAAGCGTCCGGATCGTCGGGACAGCGGCCACCGGATCTATGGCGAGAGCGACCTGCGTCGGCTGACCTTCATCCGCCGCTGTCGGGAGTTCGGCTTTCCCATCGACCAGGTGCGCAGCCTGGTTGACCTGCGCGAGAACGGCGATCGTCCGTGCGCCGAGGCGCGTGACGTAGCCGCGGATCATTTGGCCGTGGTCCGCGCCAAACTCGCCGAACTTCACGCCCTGGAGTCCAGTCTCGCAACCTTGGTCACCGATTGCGACGCGGCCTGCGCCGGAGGGCCGGGCTCGGCCTGCGTTATCCTCGAAGATTTCGCCACGCCGCGTGCGGTCGGCTGCTGCAGTGCAAGCCCGGCAGACTCGTGCGTGCGGCGGGACGCCGCCAGCTTGGCCCCCAGCTGAAGCTCCCGAAGGCGTCCCTTGATGAGGTAGGGGCCGATCAGAAACGCAGGCGTGCCCTCGAGGCCCAGCGAGAAGGCCTGCAGGTTGTTGCGAGCGAGATCGGCGTCGATGTCGCGGCCATGCTGTTGGAGGTCGGACTGCAGCCTCGGCCAATCGGCGCCGGCGCGTTCCGCGATCCGGCGGACCGTGTCGGGATCAAGTCGCCCGGACGCCGCCATCAGCGCCTGGTGAACCGGCAGGTATTTGCCCTGCCGATCCGCCGCGAGGGCCACGCGGGCCGCCAGTCGGGAGTCCGCGCCGAGGATCGGCCATTCCTTGTAGAGCACGCGAATGCGAGGGTCCCGGGCGACGCGCTTTAGCAGCACCGGTTCCGAGAGCTTGCAGACCCCGCAGCGGTAGTCCGTGAACACGACCACCGTCACATCGGCGCCGAGCGGTTTTAACCCGGGCGCGGCGCTGTCGTTGACCACCGCAAGATAGACGGGCGTCTCCGCGAGGCGCGGGGAGGGCGCTGCCACAGACTGCAGGCCCCAGGACACGGCCAGGCCCGCGGCCAGCGCCCCAAAGAGCGTGACCTTGGGGCGGCGCTGAATCAGCGAACGGCGCGGGGCGGGTTCAGGCTCGGCCATGCGCAACCGGCCCACCGCTCGCCGACATCAGGATGTGACGCGGCACGCGCCGCAGGTCCCATGTAGCTCGATGACCAGGTGACGCACCTCAAAGCGGCTCCCGGCCGCGAGTGACGGCATAGACACGGGGCCGGCGGACATCTCTTCGGTCTGTCCGCAGCAGTCGCAGATGAGGAACTCGGGCGTGTGGGTCGGTTCGGAGCCCGTGCAGGCGACGAAGGCATTCAGGCTTTCGACGCGGTGGACGAGGCCCAGACCCACAAGAAAGTCCAGGGACCGATAGACGGTGGGCGGCTTAGTGGTCGCGGCGTGCCGCTTGAACGCGGCGATGAGGTCGTAGGCCTTGCGCGGTCCGGGGTTGGTGACCAGGAGCTCGTAGGTGCGCCGCCGCGGCGGGGTCCAGCGCTCACCCGCTGACAGGCAGCGCCGCTCCGCCGCGGCGAGCGCGGCGTCCACGGCGCCGCGCGTCAGGGTGAGCGGCGTGTGATGGTCGCAGGCCGGTCTCGCGCTAGCCATGGGGCAGGGTCGCAAGGCTCTCGCGATCGTGTTCGTGCTGACAAAGGCTATGGTCGCTGAGCACCTCGATGACCCGGCATTCCGCGACCGGGCCGTGACACGAGGCCTCGACCATCCGCGCCAGTTCGTCGCGCAGGCGTTCGAGCTGGGCGATCTTGCCCTCGACGGCGACAAGTTGCTCCTGCGCCAGGGCGTTCGCGTCGTCGCAGATGCGATCCGGCTGGTCCGACAGATCCAGCAGGGTGCGAATCGCATCGATGGCGAAGCCGAGCTGACGCGCGTGCTTGATGAAGGCCAGCCGCTTCACCGCGGCGCCGTCGTAGATTCGGCGCTGCGACTCGGTTCGCTGCGGGACGCGCAACAGCCCAATCTGTTCGTAGAAGCGAATGGTCGGGACCTTGACGCCGCTCGCCTTGGCGAGCTCGCCGATCGGGAAATTCATGCGCGGCTCCTTCCCCCGCAAAATAGGGGCTTGCTCCTCTAGTAGCTAGAGGTTCTAGGACTGTGCGCGATGAGCCGTCCTCCCACCCTTTCAGCAGGCTGCCGCACCGCGCCTCCGCGGGTCGCGCGGGCGATGCGTCACGAACATCGACCTGCGAGGGCCACGACAAACCTCTTGCTCGCTGAGGGCCAGCCGGTCACAAGGCCCGTGGAATGACCCGCTCCGTCACCAGGGCCCGAGCCGCTGTACTGCCACGCGAAAGCGTCGGCCGTCGGCTGGCGATCTCCTTGTTGATGGTGCTGTCGATCGTCCTGACGTCGCTGTTCACCACTTCCGTCGCGCACGCGTCGCTCGACGCGGGCCAGGCCGGCGTTGAGCAAAGCATCGAGGGCAAGGGCCAGCCATCGGGTCTGGATGGACCTGATAAGGCCCCCCACGGCAAGTCCTTCGGCGGCGCGTCGCATTGCACCGGGCATTGTTCGTCTCACGCCGCGGGCCTACCGGAAATCGGCGGCGAGATCGCCGTGACCGAACACTCCGGCATGGCTTGGCCCGTGCTGTCCGGGGCTGAACTGGCGATGAATTCGTCAACCCGACTGGAGCGCCCCCCGAGACTCTGACGTCGACGCGCCCTGAGGCGCCGCCGTCGTCACAGTCAGAGGGAAACTCCACCACCATGTCACTCATCATGCGTCGCGATCCGCTTTGGGCGGTCGCGAGCGCGATCGCCCTGCTCGGCGCCCTTGCGCCCGCCGGACGCGCCGTCGCCGAACCCGCGCCAGCCTTCGCGGCCCTGCTCCTGCAATCCCGCGAAACGGCCCCACGCCTCGCCGAAGCCGCGGCGAGCGTCCGCCAGGCCGAAGGCCTCGCACGGCAAGCCGCGGCGCGGCCCAATCCGACCGCGTCGCTCGAATACGAAAATTTCAACGGGTCGGGTCCGTTCCGCGGGACGGACCAGGCCGAGACCACCTTCTCGATCGGCCAGCCGCTGGAACTGGGCGGCAAGCGCGGCGCACGTGTCGCGGCCGGACGGGCCGGTCTCGAGGCCGCTCGCGCGAGGCTGGCCCAGTCTCGGGCGGACTATGGCTTCGCCCTGGCCGACGCCTACGGCCAGGCGGAGGCCGCCGAGCGCCAGGTTGCGTTGGCACAGGAGGGCTTGACGCTCGCCGAGGAGGTGCTGCGGGTGGCCCGGGCCCTGGTGGAGGCCGGCAAGGAAGCCGAGCTCCGCAGCCTCCAGGCCCAGGCGGCGGTCACCTCGGCCCGCGCCGCGCTCGACGCCGCCCGGGCAGAACGGACCGGCGCCTTCGCACGGCTTACGGCCTTGTCGGGTTCGGCCGCGCCGTTCACCTCGCTCAGCCAGAGCTTGCTGACCGAGGCGAACTCGACTTTGCCCCGACGCGATATCGATGTGCTGACCACGCCGGCCGTCGTCGCGGCCGAAGCGGAGCGGGAAGCCGCGGCCCGTCGGGTCCGGGTGGAACGCACCCGCGCCGTGCCTGACGTCACGGTCTCGGGGGGCGTGCGCCGCTTCAGCGGCGATGACTCCACCGCGCTTGTCGCGGGCTTCTCCGTACCCATTCCGGTCTTCGACCAGAACCGCGGGAACATCACCGCGGCGCAGGGCGAACTGCAAGGGGCGGAGGCCCGCCTGAACGCGGCGCGGCTCGATGCCCAGGCCGACCTGCGCACCGGGCTCTTCCAAGTGGACGCCGCGCTGACCCGGGTGAGCGCCGCCACCGAGAGCGAAACCACGGCCGTCGAAGCCTACCGGCTCACCCAGATCGCCTACGAGGCCGGCAAGGCCCCGCTGGTCGAACTCCTCAACGCGCGCCGAGCCCTGGCCGACGCGCGCGCCCAAACCATCGAAGCCCAATTGGCGCGCCTGCGCGCCGAGGCCGGCCTTGCGCGCCTTCAAGGCCGCTCCCTCGGAGACCGCTGATGCCTCGCACATCCTTCATCGCCGCCAACCGTCAATGGCTGCTGGCCGGCGGGGCGCTCATCGTGGCTGCCGGCGTCGGGTTCGGCGCCGCCAAGCTGACCACACCCAAGGCAGGCCCCGCCGCGGAAGCCGCCAAGGACGGTGAAGCCGCGGCGCCCGCCGGCGTGCTCGCCATGGACCAGGCGCGCCTCTCCGCGTCGGGCGTCCAGGTCCAGGCCGTCGCGGTCGGCGGCCTAGCGTCCGAGATCGTGGCCCAGGGCACCGTCGAGGCGGAACCGACCGGGATGGCGGTGCTCACCGCGCGCGCGGCCGGCTCGGTGGCGCGCCTGACGAAGCGCCTCGGGGATCCCGTGCGCGCGGGCGAAACGCTGGCGTTCGTCGAGAGCCGCGAGGCGGCGCAGATTTCCGCCGACCGCAGTGTCGCCTCGGCCAAGGCGGACCTCGCCCGCAAGGTGCTGGCCCGCGAGCGCCGCCTATACGAGCAGAAGGTCAGCCCCCGGCAAGACTATGAAGCCGCCCAGGCTGAACTTGTCGCAGCCGAAGCCGAGGCGCGCCGCGCCTCCAGCGCCGCCGGCGCGGCGGCCGTCTCTCGGGACGGGCGATACCTGGCGGTCACCAGCCCGATCAACGGGCGGATCACAGCCATGACCGTGAGCCTCGGCGCCTTCGTGCAGCCGGAGACTGAACTCTTCCGGATCTCCGACCCGGCCAAGATCCAGATCGAGGCGGCCGTCACGGCCACCGACGCCCAACGCGTCCAGCCCGGCGACACCGCCGTGGTGGAAGTGAACACCGGCCAGACGGTGAATGCCGTGGTGCGGTCCGTCACCCCAGGCGTCAGCGAGGAGACGCGCTCCGCTACGGTCGTCCTGGCGCTGGTCGGCGGCTCCGGCGTGCTGCAGCCGGGACAGCTGGTGCGCACACGCATCACGGCGCGTCGCTCGGCGACCAGCGGAATCGTCGTGCCGGAAGAGGCGGTGCAGACCGTCGACGGCCACGACGTGGTCTTCCTGCGCACCACGACGGGGTTCCGCGTGCAGCGGGTCGCGCTCGGTCAACGCTCCGGCGGCCGCGTGGCGATCACCGAGGGCCTCACGGCGGGCCAGCAGATCGCCGTCAAGAACGCCTTCCTGCTGAAGGCCGAGCTCGGCAAGGGCGCGGAAGAAGAATGACCCATCCCCTCATGCGCGGAGGCTTGCCGAAATGATCGGCCGCATTCTCTCCCTCGCCGTCCAGGCGCGCTGGTACGTCGTCATCCTGACCCTGATGATCGCCATCTACGGCGGCTGGCAGCTAACGAAGCTGCCGATCGACGCCGTCCCCGACATCACCAACAAGCAGGTGCAGATCAACACTATCTCGCCGGCGCTCTCGCCGATCGAGATCGAAAAGCGAGTCACCTTCCCGGTGGAGACGGCCCTGGCCGGGATCCCCGGCCTGGAGACGACGCGGTCGATCTCCCGCAACGGGTTCTCGCAGGTCTCGGCGGTCTTCACCGAAAAGACCGACCTCTACTTCGCCCGCCAGCAGGTCGCCGAACGCCTCACCCAGGCCCGCGACAGCCTGCCGGCCGGCGTCCAGCCTCAGATCGGTCCGGTGACCACCGGCCTGGGCGAAGTCTTCATGTACTCCGTCGAGTTCGCCAACCCTGGCGGGCGCGGCGCAACGCGGCGCGACGGCGCTCCGGGCTGGCAGAGCGATGGGGCCTATCTGACGGTGGAAGGCGAACGCCTGACCGATCCGATCGCCCAGGCCGGCTATCTTCGGACCGTCCAGGACTGGATCATCCGGCCCCAGCTGCGCACCGTCGGCGGCGTGGCCGGCATCGACTCCATCGGCGGCTACGCCAAGCAGTATGTGGTCGAGCCCGACGCCTCGAAGCTGGCGGCCTATGGCGTGTCCTACACCGACCTCGCCAAGGCCCTGGAGGCGGCGAACCTCTCGGTCGGCGCCAATTTCGTGGAGCGATCCGGCGAGGCCTACCTGGTCCGCGCCGACGCGCGGGTCCGGGACCTGGACGAGATCGAGGCCGCGGTCATCGCGACGCGCGGCACGGTGCCGGTGGCGGTGCGCGACGTCGCGACGGTCCGCGTCGGCGGCGATCTGCGCACCGGCGCCGCCAGCAAGAACGGCGATGAGGTCGTCATCGGAACAGCGCTGATGCTGATCGGCGAGAATAGCCGAACCGTCGCCAAGGCGGTCGGCGAGAAGCTGGCGGTGGTCAAGAAATCGCTGCCGCCAGGCGTGGTGGTCAACACGACGCTCGACCGCTCCGTGCTGGTGAACGCGACCGTGGGCACGGTGCAGAGGAACCTGACGGAGGGCGCCATCCTGGTGGCGGCCACGCTCTTCCTGCTGCTCGGCAATGTCCGCGCCGCCCTGATTGCGGTGCTGATCATCCCGCTATCGTTCCTGATGATGGCCATCGGCATGAACAGCCTGAAGGTGCCCGGCAACCTGATGAGCCTGGGCGCGCTGGACTTCGGCCTGATCGTCGACGGCACGGTCATCATCATCGAGAACTGCCTGCTGCGGCTGGCCGAGCGACAACACCATCAGGGCCGGTTGCTGGTGCTGCGCGAACGCCTGGAAACCGTCCTGCACGCCGCCCAGGAGATGATCCGTCCGACGGTGTACGGCCAGGCGATCATCTTCCTGGTTTTCGCCCCGCTGCTCACCTTCACCGGCGTCGAGGGCAAGACGTTCTCGCCCATGGCCATCACCATCATGCTGGCGCTGGGCGCGGCGTTCATCCTCTCGCTGACCTTCGTCCCGGCGATGGTGGCGATCCTGATGCGCGGCAAGGTCGCGGAAAAGGAAGTGCGGGTCATCCAGTGGTCCAAGCGCTGGTATGAGCCCGTTCTGCAACGCTCGATCGCCCGGCCCTGGCCGTTTATCGGCGGGGCCATCGCGGTGTTCGCCTTGGCGGGCGTAGTGTTCACCACCCTCGGCCAGGAGTTCATCCCACAGCTCGACGAGAAGAACGTCGCCATGGGGGCGCTGAAGATTCCCTCGACGGCGCTCGAGCAGTCGCGGGCCATGCAGCAGCAGGTCGAAAAGGCGGTGAGCTCCCTGCCGGAAGTGGAGATGATGTTCTCCAAGACCGGCACGGCCGAGGTGGCGACCGACCCGATGCCCGTCAACCAGTCGGACGGGTTCATCATCCTGAAGCCGCAGGACAAGTGGCCCAAGGGCGTGAAGACCAAATCCGAGGTCGTGAAACGCATCGAGGACAAGGTCGCGCCCTTGCTCGGCAACGCCTACGAAGTGACCCAGCCGATCCAGATGCGCTTCAACGAGCTCATCGCCGGGGTGCGGGGCGACGTCGCGATCAAGCTCTACGGCGACGATCTCGACAAGATGAGCGCCTCGGCCGCCAAGATCGGCGCGGCCCTGCAGACCATTCAGGGCGCGGAGGGCGTCCGCGTCGAACAGACCGCCGGCGCGCCGACGCTGGAGGTGCGGTTCGACCGCGCCGCTATCGCGCGGTTCGGCCTGACGGTGGAGGAGGTGGCCGACACCGTCTCCGCCGCCCTGGGCGGGCGCGAGGCGGGCGAGGTCTTCGAAGGCGACCGGCGGTTCGACATCGTCGTGCGCGTGCCGGGCAATCAGCGCAATGACCTGAACCTGCTGGGCGCCCTGCCGGTAATGCTGCCCTCAGCCGAAGGCCAGCCGCATCGCTCGGTTCCGCTTCGCGAGGTTGTCGAATTCCGCTTCTCGGACGGGCTCAACCAGGTGAGCCGCGAGGACGGCAAGCGTCGGGTGGTGATCCAGGTCAATGTGCGCGACCGCGACATCGGCTCTTTCGTGACCGAGGCTCAGGCCAAGGTGTCGAAAGTCGCCCTTCCAACGGGCTCATGGATCACCTGGGGCGGGCAGTACGAAAACCTGAAGGCGGCTACGGCGCGTCTCAGCCTGGTCGTGCCAATCTGCTTCATCATGATCTTCGTGCTCCTGTACATGGCGCTCGGAGGGTTTGCCCGGGCGGCGGCGGTGTTTGCGGCCATCCCGCTGGGGTTGGCCGGCGGGGTCTTCGCCCTGGCCGTGACGGGCATCACCTTCTCGATCTCCGCGGCCGTTGGCTTCATCGTGCTCGCAGGCGTGGCCGTCCTGAACGGGCTGGTGGTCATGACCGGCATCGGCCAGCGGATCGATGACGGCGTCCCGGTCGCGAAGGCGATCTACGACGGGGCGATCGAACGCTTCCGCCCAGTGCTGATGACCGGCCTCGTCCCGGCCATCGGGTTCATCCCCATGGCCCTGGCGCATGGCACGGGCGCCGAGGTGCAGAAACCGCTGGCGATGGTGGTCATCGGCGGCCTGATCACGGCCACGGCCGTCACGCTCGTGGTCCTGCCAGCCATCTCGCAACTCATCCTCCGCCGTGGACGCGAGCCCGCGGCTGCGGCGGAGAGCCCAGCGACGCCATCCCCCCTGGCGTCCTGAGCCGGGCGCGGGCGTGGACCCCAACCACGCCGGCGCATCGCCCCCCAATTCCGAGGCATGCCATGACCAACCCACCTGACCCCACGACCGCGACAACGCCCCCAGCACCCCTGGCGCCCGGGCAAGCCGTCCTTTTGCGCATCTACACCGACGAGCGCGCGCTGATTGGCGACCGCTCCCTGCTCGAGACGATCGTGCGTCGGGCGAAGGACGCGCGGCTCGCGGGCGCGACCGTCCTGCGGGGCCGCAAGGGCTTTGGGGAGTCGGCGCGCCTCCATGGCCACCGGCCCTTCGACCTCAACGACAACCTCCCCGTGGTGATCGAGATCGTCGACGAAGAGGCGAGGCTCAGCGGCTTCGTCGCGAGCCTCAACGACCTGCCGGACATTGGCCTGATGACCTTCGAGAAGGTCGAGGTCCTCCGCTACGGCGGCCACCACACCGAAGACCATTCCTAGGGGCGCGGAGGGCGCGATGAACGACGACAGGCTCCGCCTGGATCTCCCGCTGCTGCTGCCGGAATCGGGGGCGGCGTGCGCGCGCTGCGTGAGCGACCTGACTGACCTCCTGAAGGGCCGAGAGGGCGTATCGGAGGTCCACGTGACGACGGCCGACGGGGGCGCAAGCGCCCTCTGCATCCACTTCGATGCCGGCCGTCTCACCCTTGACCAGCTGCGGGGCTTTGCCCTGCAGGCCGGCGCGGTCATCGACGACCGGTTCGGCCACATCCGCTTCGACCTCGGCGCGGGCGCCCACGCCCGGTCGGTGCGGGGGTTCGCGGCCCGCCTCCGGGCGCAACCGGGTGTCGTGCAGGCGGAGATCGGGCCCAGCGGCTATGGCTTCGTGGAGTTCAGCCGCGCCAAGAGCGACGGGGTGGATCTCAAGACGGCGATCCGTGCCGCCGGCGGACGTGTCCTGGCACAAGGCGCGCCCCAGCCGTCCGCCGCGCCGAGAGCCCCTTCGCAAGCCGCGCGTGCGCCGACGCCGGCGTCCCAAAACGATGCGGGGAGCGGACCTGCGCCCGTCGCAGCCGCTCATGACCATGGCGCGGGTGGGCACAACCTTGGTTCGGGCGGCCATGGCGATCATGGCGGGATCTTCGGTCCGCGCGGCGAACTGATCTTCGCCGTTTTGTCGGGCGTCACGCTCGTGGCGGGCTGGCTGATCAGCCAACGATGGCCAGGCGGCTTCCCCTTGGCCTTCTACGTCGCAGCCTATGTATTCGGCGGCTACTTCACGCTGGTCGAGGCGATCGGCAACCTACGCCGGCGCAGCTTCGAAATCGACACCCTCATGCTGGTGGCGGCGGCCGGCGCAGCGGCGCTGGGCCAATGGGCCGAAGGCGCCTTGTTGCTATTCCTCTTCAGCATCGGCCATGCCCTTGAGCACTACGCCATGGGCCGCGCGCGGCGCGCCATCGAGGCTCTGGCCGAACTGGCGCCGGAGCGTGCCACCGTTCGCCGGGGCGACAGGACTGAGGACGTGGCCGTGGCCGAACTGGTGATCGGCGACGTCGTGCTGGTGCGGCCCAATGAGCGGATCGCCGCCGACGGCGTCGTGGTCGCTGGTGAAAGCAGCGTGAACCAGGCGCCCGTCACCGGCGAGAGCGCGCCGGTGGACAAGCGGGCCGCGCCCGCGCCGGATCTCGATTTCGCCAAGGCGGGCGCCGCCCACCGGGTGTTCGCAGGCACGATCAACGGCGCCGGCGCCCTGGACGTCTCGGTCGCGCGCAAGGCTGGCGAGAGCACGCTGGCGCGGGTGGTTAAGATGGTCGCCGAGGCCGAAGCCCAGCGCTCGCCTACCCAGCGCTTCACAGACCGCTTCGAGCGGATCTTCGTGCCGGCCGTCCTGGTCGGTGTCGGGCTCTTGATGTTCGCCTGGGCGGTCGTCGACGAGCCGTTCAGGGTCAGCTTCTACCGCGCCATGGCCGTGCTGGTCGCCGCCAGCCCTTGCGCCCTGGCCATCTCGGTACCCAGCGCCGTCTTGAGCGGCATCGCGCGCGCCGGTCGGGGCGGGGTGTTGGTGAAAGGCGGCGGCCCGCTGGAGAACCTCGGGACGCTCACCGCCATGGCCTTCGACAAGACGGGCACGCTTACTGAGGGCAAGCCGCGGCTGACCGACATCGAGGCCGCACTTGGGGTGGAGGACCACGAACTGCTCGCGGTCGCGGTGGCCGTGGAAACGCTGAGCGACCACCCCCTGGCCGCAGCGATCGTCCGCGATGGCGGCGAACGCCTCGCCGACCATCCCCGCCTGATCGCGGAAGGGGCCCAAAGCCTCACGGGCCAAGGCGTGCGGGCGCAGGTCGCGGGACAGGAGGTCCTGATCGGCAAACCCGGCATGTTCGCGTCCGACCCTGGCCTTTCGTTGCCGGAGGCGGTGCTGAACGACGCCGAGCGCCTCGAGCGCCGTGGCCGCACAGTGGTGATCGTGCGGCACGGGGACCGCTACCTGGGTGCTCTCGGCTTGATGGACACCGCGCGGCCGGCGGCGAAGGCGGTGATCCAGCGGCTGCGCGCGCTCGGCATCAAGCGCATCGTCATGCTGTCTGGCGACAACCCGTCCGTGGCCAACGCCATCGCCCAGGACCTCGGCCTCGACGAAGCCAAGGCCGGGCTGATGCCCGAGGACAAGGTCGAGGTCATCCGCGCGATGAAGGCCGCGGCCGGGAAGGTCGCGATGGTCGGCGACGGCGTCAACGACGCGCCGGCCATGGCCAACGCCACCGTCGGCATCGCCATGGGCGCCGCCGGATCGGACGTCGCTCTGGAGACCGCCGACGTCGCCCTGATGGCCGATGACCTGACCCACCTGCCGTTCGCGGTGGGGCTGAGCCGGCGCACGAGCGGCATCATCAAGCAAAACCTCTTCGTCAGCCTGGGCATGGTGGCCTTCCTCATCCCGGCGACCCTCTTCGGCCTGAAGATCGGCGCGGCGGTTGTCTTCCATGAAGGTTCGACGCTGCTCGTCGTGGCCAACGCCCTGCGGTTGCTGGCCTACAAGGACAAGACGGCGTGAGGCCGCCACACCTCCAGACTTGGCTTCGGGCCATCCGTTTTCCGGCGTCGAAGGTCGGGCGCCTGGGCCTGTCGATCGCCGTGCTGGCGGGATTCGGCGGCGGCGTCTGGGCCGGGGCCGCCACGGAGCGTGGCATGCCGGCGCCTCGCCTCGCCGCGGCGGCCGACGCCGCACCGGCGAATGGTCAGCGGCCCCTGCCCGGGATCGATCTCGACGGGGACGGACGGCTCGACGTGGCGCTGCCCGCCGACCGGGGCGTCCGTGGCGTCGACGCCTACGGGTCGGGCGCCTTCGGGGCGGCGCGCGACGGCGGACGGCGCGCCCACCACGGCGTCGACCTGGTGGCGGCGCCTGGCGAGGCCATTCGAGCGCCGATCGCCGGCGTGGTGACGCGGATCGGCGCCGCCT
The DNA here is from genome assembly GCA_943332615.1 of Phenylobacterium deserti. Lineage (GTDB taxonomy): Bacteria > Pseudomonadota > Alphaproteobacteria > Caulobacterales > Caulobacteraceae > Phenylobacterium > Phenylobacterium deserti_C. The sequence goes on along the minus strand of CALQQB010000004.1, from coordinate 102,729 downwards.
ACGGCGGCTCGGATTCGCTGCGATATGTTGAGATCGTCAATCCTGTCACGCGTTACACTGCGCGGGTGCTCTACCTGCGGCCGCTCGTGCGGCCCGGGGCGCTGATCGAAGCCGGCGATATGATCGGCCAAGCGCAGGACCTGGGCGTCCGTTACCCGGCCGGCATGACCAATCACGTGCACGTCGAATTCACTGGGCGCCGGGGCGCCCGCCTCGATCCGCTCGTCGTGCTGCCTGCCCTTCCAGCGTCACTGTCCACCGGCCTCGCGGCACATCGCGCCCCCGCGCAGGCGCGACATGGATGAGTCGAAACCGCCCGAAAGCCGCGCGTCGCGCTGGGCGGTGCTGCTGCTGGCCGCCTCGCTCATCGCCTTCGCTGTCGTCCTCACCTTGCTCTTGATGGGAGTCTGAATTTCCGGATGCTGAAGCCCCTGAACCGACGGTCGCTTATCCCGGTCCCGCTGCGCGCGCTGGGCGTCCTGCTGATGGCCGCGATGGCGGGCTGCGCCGCCTACGGCGGTGCGCCCTTGCTGGACGTCGCCACGGACGTCACGGCGTCGCGCGGCGTCAAGCTTCAGCGGCCGGTGGCGATCAAGACCACGACCGGGACGCGGTTCCACGGATTGATCTGTCGCGGTTCGACGGCCCAGGTCTGGAACCAGATCCGGGTCGAGCGGCTAGGCGCGGCGGGCGGGGTCGTGGCCTCGGCGGCGCAGACCTTGCCCAACCTCACCTACCGCGGACAGCCCTGCGCCTACTACGACGTGGCGACCGACTGGACGATCGGCCCAGCTGAACGCGTGCGGGTCTGCGCGGTGCGGTTCCAGACGGCTTGCGGTGCGGCCCCGTGACGCCCCGACCCGTGCCTCCGTCGCCAGTCGGCGCCGCTCCGGCGCATCGGAAGGATTCCTTCATGCCTAAAATTATGACCCACCCCGCCAGCTGGTCCGTGCTCGCGAGCCTCTGCGTGGGAAGCCTCACCCTCGGCGCCTGCACGCCGATCAGCGCCTATTCCGGCTTCCAGGCGATCGATTCCAAGCCCACCGACCTGGTGGCGGGGACCGACACGAAATCGACGACCCGCGCCAAGCTCGGCTCGCCCTCCGTGGTCTCCACCTTCGACCCAAACGTCTGGTTCTACATCAGCCAGCTGAAGCAACGGGTGGCTTTCCGCCGCCCGCAGGTGGTCAAGCGCGACGTCGTCGCCGTCACCTTCGACAAGGAGACCGAACTGGTCAGCAGCGTGCAGAGCTTCGACCTCGGCGACGGCAAGCAGATCGCCTTCAGCACACGCGAGACGCCGACCCGCGGCCGCGAAATGACGGTCCTCGAGCAACTGCTCGGCAGCGTGGGACGTGGCGGACTGCTGCCGCAGCAGGATCAGGGCGTTCCCGGAAACCGGCCCGGGGACCGCCGGCGATGAGCCCGTCTCTGCGGTCGACGCACGCCTTCCAGCCGGACCTCGCGGCAAGGCCCAATCTCACGGCCGATCAAGCCCATAGGAGCATGACCATGATGACACTTCAGCAGATCGGACTCATCGGCGTGCTGGCGGGAGCCGCCGCGCTCGGCGGTTGCGCGAGCCTCAACCAGCCCCAGGCTCAGCCGCGCTACACCTATCTCATCGTTCCGTGCGACACCCCCGGCGCGATCCGCACCGGCGGACCGGTGGCCGCGTCGCCGGGCGTGGGCGGCGCAACGACAGACGCTCCCGCCACCGCCCCGCCCGCCGCGGCCGTATCGCCGCCGGCAAGCGAGCCTCCGGTCTGCATCGTCGGAGTGACACGGTCCGGGGCCTATGCCGCCAGCCGCTACTATCCCGACCCCTTCTATCGCGGCGGGTATTACGGTGGACCGTACTACGGCGGCTTCGGCTTCAGCTACTTCGGCGGCGGCCACGGTCACGGCGGCCATCGCGGCGGCGGACACCGGCATTGATCCGCATCGTGGAACGACGTCGCCTCGCCTGGACGGCTGCGCTGTTCGGACTGGCGATCGCGCTAGCGGAGCCGGCCATGGCGCAATACGGTCGAAACGGCGGGACCAGTCGATCACAGGGCGGACGCGGACCATCGCGCGGGCCGACGAGGACACGCGCCGTTCCGCCGCCGGCCCGCCGGCCGGAGCCGACCACGAACGTCATGGGCGTCGGCGTCATCCGCGCCATCGACGCCGCAGCCGGCCGGGTCACGATCGCCTACGACGCCATAGAGGCCTTGGGCTGGCCGGCCGGCACGATGCCATTCGCGGTCGGACGGGCATCCCTGCTGGAAGGCCGAGGGATCGGAGAGCGGGTGCGCTTCCGGCTGGAGAGCCAGCAGATCTCCGAGCTTGGGCCGATGACGCCACCGGCGCCTCCCGCGCCGGCGGCGGCGAAGCCGCCAGATCCGGTGGCGGCCCGCGAGGCGGCAGACCTGGCGGGCGCTGTCGTTACGCGCCCGCGCCGTTGAACGCGTGGCGTCATCGCCATAGTGGGAGTTTGGCCAGGTGATCGAATACGCGACGGAGATCGAGATCGCGCAGCCGGAGGATGTCGTCTGGCGCCGGCTGACGGCCTTCGATGCGTATCCGGAATGGAACCCCTACCAGACGATCACCGGCGTCGCCGCGGCGGGTTCGAAGATCCGCGTGACCACGCGGTGGGGCGCCGGCGGCAAGACCCAGACATCGAGCGCGCGCATCACCCGGTTCGAGCCCGGCAAGGTCTTTGAGTACGGTTCCGGGTGGGCCGGGTTCAGCGCCCGACGATGGTTTCATCTGCAGCCCACTGCGAAGGGGGTCCGGGTGAGGCACGGCATCGCGTTCGCCGGGTTCGCAGCGAAGTGGGCGTTCCGCGATCGCCTGAAGATCGAACGGCTCGCACCGTACTATCTCGCGCTGGGCGAGGCGCTGGCCGGAAAGACCGTGCGAGAGCCTCCCGTCGGCGCGGGAAACCGCCACAGCCGCCGGGCGGCGCGAAAGGTCAGGTAGGGCAGGGGATGGTGGCTCCGGCGACCAAGCCTGCGACCCAGCCTCACGTGGCAACGCGACGCTGTCGTGACGTGATCGATGATGTCACTGTCCCCAAAGGGACGCGCGCGCCGCAAGAGCGCGCACGGGAAGGAAAACCTCATGGAAGCCTCAGGATCAGCTGTCCTGCTCCGCATCTACACCGACGAGAACGCGCTCATCGGCGACCGCTCGCTGGTGGAGGACATCGTGAGGCATGCGCGGGAGGCGCGCCTCGCCGGCGCCACGGTGCTGCGCGCCATCCAAGGCTTCGGCGAGTCGGCCCACCTTCACCAGCGCCGGGCCTTCAGCCTGAACGACAACCTGCCGGTCGTCATCGAAATCGTCGATGAGGAGACTCGGCTGCGGGAGTTCGTCGCCAGCCTCGGCGATGTCCACGAGGTGGGTCTCGTGACCTTGGAAAAGGTCGAAGTGATCCGGTACGGGGGCCATGCGGCGGCGGCCATCCCGCGGAGCTAGGCGCGTGGCCATGTGTCTGCACACCTGGCGCGCCAGCCATCCGACCGCCGGTGGGGAACCCGCCACGGTGCGCAGCGCTCAGGGATGATGCAGATCCTGCTCTTCACCCTGCCGCCGGTCCTGGCCGCCATCGTCGGCGCCGGCGCCACCGCCTGGCGACGGCCTGGCCCGCAACTGGTAAGCGCGATCCAGCACTTCGCAGCCGGCGTGGTCTTCGCCGCCGCGGCCGGTGAAATCCTGCCCGACCTGAAGCATGCCGGCGCGGTCTGGCCGGTGATGATCGGCGGCGGCGCCGGCATCGCCGTCATGCTCCTGATCCAGACGCTGGAAGCGCGCGCGTCCGGCCCCGTCGGCCTCCTGGTGACCATCGGCGTCGATATCTTCATCGACGGCCTGGTCCTGGGGCTGGCGTTCGTGGCTGGACAAACCCAGGGGCTTCTCCTGACCATCGCGCTGACGATCGAGATCCTGTTCCTGGGTCTGACGATTGCGGTGGGGCTCAAGACCGGGAGTTGGGCGCGCACGGTCGGGGTGACGGCGCTGCTGGCGTTGCTGCTGCCCTTCGGGGCGCTGCTCAGCGCCCCGATCGCCACCCTGCCACCGGCCGTGGTGACCGGCTTCCTGGCCTTTGGGCTTGTCGCGCTGCTCTACCTGGTCACGGAGGAGCTGCTGGTCGAGGCCCATGAGGTCCCGGACAGGCCCTGGATCACGGCAATGTTCTTCGTGGGCTTCCTGCTGCTGCTGCTCATGGCCGACCTCATGGAGACCCCGTCCACCGCGACCGCGCCTCTGGCCGTGCAACCCGCCCCGGCGATGGCGAATTAAGCGCTTGCTCCTCTAGCGGCTAGAGGACCGATCCTCGCCGAGAACCGCGGAGCCCACCATGGCTGGACACAGCGCCGAACACGATCATGCCGCCCATGACCACGCCAAGGGCGATGGCCATGACCACGGCCACAGCCATGGCGGCGGCCACGGACACGCCCATGCGCCAGCGAGTTTCGACCGCGCCTTCGCCATCGGTATCGGCCTGAACATCGTCTTCGTGGTCATCGAGGCGGTCTACGGGATCGCCGCCAACTCGCTCGCGCTGCTTGCCGACGCGGGACATAACCTCAGCGACGTCGCCGGCCTCGTTTTGGCGTGGGGGGCGACGTGGCTAGGACGGCGCAAGCCCACCGCGAAGCGCACCTATGGCTTCGGCCGCGCGTCGATCCTGGCCGCGCTGGGGAACGCTGTCCTGCTGCTGCTCGCCATCGGGGCCATCGCCTGGGAGGCCATCCGGCGCTTCGAGACGCCCACACCGGTGCAGGGCGGAACGGTGATGATCGTCGCCGCCATCGGCATCGTCATCAACGCCGCGACGGCGATGCTCTTCATGCGCGGGCGCAAGGGCGACATCAACATCCGCGGCGCCTTCCTTCACATGGCGGCGGACGCCGGCGTCTCGGCCGGCGTGGTGCTGGCCGGTCTGGCGATCATCTACACAGGGTGGCTCTGGCTCGACCCCGTCGTCAGCCTCGCCATCGTGGCGGTGATCGCCCTTGGCACCTGGGGTCTCCTGAAGGACTCCGCGGGGATGGCGATCGACGCGGTGCCCGACCATGTGGACCGAGACGACGTCCACGCGCACCTGTCGGGCCTGCCCGGCGTGACCTCCGTCCATGACCTGCACATCTGGCCGTTGAGCACCACGGAGACGGCGCTCACCGCTCACTTGGTCCGCGCCGACGCGACCGTGGACGACGCCTTCACGGTCGAGATCGCCCGCCAGTTGAAGACGAAGTTCAGGATCAACCACGCTACCCTGCAGTTCGAGACCGGCGACGGGCCGCCTTGCGCGCTCGTGTCGGACGAACGAGTCTAGGTTCGCGCCGAAAGGTCCACGCGCAATCGCCGAAACCCCGTCCAGGCGGCATAGAGCGCGAGCGCGCCGATGCCGACCTCGGAAAAATTGAAGCATGGGACGTTCAGCCCGAACGGCCGGAAGGCGATGAAATGGGTCAGCTGCCGGTCCGGAAGTTGATCGAGTAGGTCGCCCAGGAAGCCAGCGAATCCCAGCGCCACGGCGACGGCGGGCGCCGTGCGCCGAATCCTGAACAGCAACGCCAGCAGGAGGATCGCAGCCAAGGCCGAACCCAGCAGCGCCGCGGTCGGCCAGGGGGACTGGTCATAGACGAGCCGCAGGTCGAGCCCTGGCGTCAGCGGCAGTCGATGGTCAGGCGCATCGCGGAGGCGCACTTCGAGCCACGCCTTCGCGGCCAGGTCCCAGCCCGTCCACATCGAAGCGATGACGATGCCGAGCGGCCATTGGGTGTACGCGCGGATCCGCCCTCCGGTCTCTGCTCTCTCTGCCATTTCCGCGTCCGCGGGGCTCATGGGCGACTACGACCGCGAAGGCCCAAGCAGCCGCATGGCGTTCAAGGTGACCAGCACCGTCGCGCCCGTGTCGGCCAGGATGGCGGGCCAGAGGCCCGTGAGGCCCACGACCGTGGTCACCAGGAACACCGCCTTCAGGCCGAGCGCGATGGTGATGTTCTGGCCGATGTTGCCCATGGTGCGCTTGGAAAGCGTGATCATCGCGGCCACGTCCGCGACCCGCGCGTGCAGCGCCGCGGCCCCGGCGGTCTCCAGCGCCACGTCCGTCCCGCCGCCCATGGCGATGCCGACGTGCGCGGCGGCCAGGGCCGGCGCGTCGTTGATGCCGTCGCCCACCTTGGCGACTTTGAGGCCCTCGGCCTGGTAGGCTTGGACGATCCGTTGCTTGTCTTCCGGCAGCAGGCCGGCGCGCACCTCGACGCCGAGTTGCTGTCCGATGGCCTGGGCCGTGCGCGCGTTGTCGCCCGTCAGCATGACGGTCCGGACTCCGGCGTCCTGCAGCAGTTTCAACCCCGCCTGCGCGTCGGCGCGCGGCTCGTCGCGCATGGCGATGGCGCCGACGACCTTGCCGTCCCGCAGCAGAATGGAGACCGTCTTGCCCTGATCGCTCAAGGCCGTGACCAAGGCGGTCTGAGCGTCGGACAGCGCTGTCTGGGCCGCGGCGGCCTGGGCGGACCCGAGGAAGACCTGCGCCTTCTGAACCGTGCCGGTGACGCCCTTGCCCCCGACGGTGGAGGCCTCTGTCGCCACGGGCGCGGTAACGCCCATCTCCGTGGCCTTCGCGAGGATCGCGCTCGCCAGCGGGTGGCTCGAGCCGGTTTCCAGCGCGACGGCGTAGCGGATGACCTCTTCTTCGGAGACGCCGAAGCCTTGCACGTCGGTCACTAGCGGCTTGCCGGCGGTCAGCGTGCCCGTCTTGTCGAACGCGACGAGGTTGATCTTGCCGAGCGCTTCCAGCACGGCGCCGCCCTTCAGCAGCAGGCCCCGCCGCGCGCCCGCCGACAGGCTGGCGGCGATGGCCGCGGGGGTCGAGATCACCAGGGCGCAGGGACAGCCGATCAGCAGGATAGCGAGGCCCTTGTAGATCCAGGCCTGCCAGGCCCCGCCGAACATCAGGGGCGGGACCGTCGCCACCAGAGCGGCGACCACGACGACAGCCGGGGTGTAGTAGCGCGAGAAGCGGTCGATGAAGCGCTCGGTGGGCGCCTTGCTCTCCTGGGCCTCCTCAACCAGCTTCACGACCCGCGCGATGGTGTTGTCCGCCGCCGCCGCGGTGACGCGGACATGTAGCGCCGCGTCGCCGTTGACCGTGCCGGCGAAGACCGAGCCGCCGGGGCCCTTGTGAGCCGGGAGGCTCTCGCCGGTCACCGGCGCCTCATTGATCTCGCCGGTACCGGACTCGATGGTCCCGTCCGCGGGCACGCGGTCGCCGGGCCGCACGAGGATCATGTCCCCCACGACCAGGCGCTCCGCCGGGACCTCCTCCACCGCGTCGCCGCGCTCGACGAAGGCGGTCTTGGGGACCAGCTTCGTCAGGGCCTGGATGCTGGCGCGGGCCTTGCCTGCCGCGACACCTTCCAGCAGCTCGCCGATCAGGAAGAGAAACACCACCGCGGCGGCTTCCTGCGAGGCGCCGATGAACACCGCGCCCACGGCGGCGATCGTCATCAGCATCTCGATGGAGAACGGCGTGCCGGCCAGCGCCGCCATGGCCGCGCGCCGGCCGATGGGGATGAGGCCCACCAGCATCGCCGCCGCGAACGGCCACTGTCCGAGGCCGGGGGCGAGCTTCGAGACGACATAGGCCGCCGCGGCGGCCAGGCCGGTCGCGATCATCAGGCGTCCCTTGCCGCTCTGCCACCATGCCGCTCGCGGCGCGGCGTCAAGGTGGCTGTGGGCGGCCGGTGGCTTGGCGTTGGTATTGGCGGCGGCCGGTGCGCCGTTGGAGGTCGGCTCGGCGACGGGGAAGACCTTGTAGCCCAGGCCTGTCACCCGCTTCGCAAGCTCGGTGAGGTCGGTCTGCGGACTATGCTCGATGACCATGCTGTGGCCGGCGACGGAGACCGAAACCTCGGCCACGCCGTCCATCCGGCGCGCGGCCGTTTCGATCTTCGTGGCGCAGGCGCCGCAATCCATGCCTTCGATGCGGTAGCGAGTCTTGAGCGGGGCGGACATCAGACCCTCCTTCGTGCCTGACCAGTCTGAATCCTCATGTCGCTAGAGGAGCAAGACGTTTGCGAAGCGGTCTTTCTGCCTGGGCGTAACGCGGGTTTGGGACCGATCAGGACCCTTCGCCGATCATTCCGCCCTCCTTGCTCGACCGCGGCGCGGCTTCCGTCACCTCTTCGACGGGCCCGGTAGCGCGGCCTTCGCCGATCATGCCGCCCGGTTGTTCCTCGGCTTGGGGCTGACCTTGAGACGCGGCCACGTTCGTCGGCCCCGACGCCTCATCTTGGGGTTTGGCGTCCGCTGGCTTTGGGCCCGCCGCACTGTCGCGCGCTCGATCTGTTTTGGGGTCCGTCATGCGGAAACTCCTTCAGCGGTTTCGAGCCTCGCGTCTTCTGTGCCGCGTGGCTCCGGCGCCCTAACGCGCGAAACCGGCGCAAGGGTCGAAACCCAGGCGGACCCAGGCCGAGCTCGCGGCCTGCGCTAGAAGTTGAAGAAGATGACGCCGAGGCCGAGGAGCAGGATGAACGCACCGAGCAGGCCGCTTTCGTAGCGCTCCAGGAAGCCCAGCCGCAGGCGTTCCATCCCCGACAGCGTCAGCCAGGTGAAGACCACCATCCCTGCGATCGTCGCGAACGCCAGCACCGTGCTCAGGACGATAAAGCCGGCCCAGCCGTATTTGATGCCGGAGAGGTAGACCGGCAGGAAGCCTTCGCAGGGCGAGAAGGTCAGCAGGGTGAAGAGGCCGAGGACGACGGCGCGGTCCGATTTGATCTTGCCGCCCGCGCCCGCCGTGGCGGCCTGGGCCGCCGCGGCCGGGCCGTGGTCGTGTTCCTCGAAGCGGAGCGCGTGGCCGTGGGCGTGGCCGCCGTGCGACAGGGTCACGTTCGCGGTGAACTCATGCGGTTCAGGGATTTCGGCTGTGGACTCCAGATAGCCGGCGCGGGCGACGAAGGCGAAGGCCTGGCGCACGCCGTCCGGTCGAAGGGTTTCGACAGTCAACGCCCCGGCGTCGGGCAGGTGGCCGTCCGTGCCTTCCGTCCGCACCCGGAACCTCGGGGGCAGGCCGTCTTCGAAGACCTCCAGCAGCAGGACGCCGTGGCCGGTGTCGACCCGCTTGGTGTCCGCCGCGTGGCCGGCGTGGTCATGGCCATGGGCGCCATGCGCTTCTTCGCCATGTGCGTGCCCGCCGCCGAAATGGCTGTGGCCGTGGCCGCCGCCGCGGGCCTGACGAACAAGATAGTAGAGTCCGAACAGGATCAGCGCGCCGCCGGCGATCTTGGGGAAGACCGCGCCGGTAAACTTGCTGGTCTCCAGGCCCAGCCAGACGACGAGGACGCCGAGGCCGGTGGTGAACAGCACGTGGCCTGAGCCGCAGAGCGCGACCACCAGCAGCGTCTTGGGCTTGCTCCAGCGCTGCCCGCGTCCGGCGACCACGAAAGGCAGCCAGTGCGTGGGGATGGCGGCATGGGCGAAGGCGACGATGAACCCGGTCGCGACGATCGAGAGGAAGAAGGATTCGATCATGCGCAGGGCGCCCTCAGAGATACTTGGTGATCTGCTTGAACTCGTCGATCGACTGGCGCTGGTCGCGCGCCAGCGGCCCGACGACATCTTCGAGGCAGTGGTCGAGGTGATCCTGGATCAGGGTCTTCTTCGCCTGCGCGACGGCCTTCTCGACCGCGTGCAGCTGCTGGGCGACATCGAGGCAGGGCCGGCCGGCCTCGATCATCTCGACGACCCCGCGCAGGTGGCCCTCGGCGCGCTTCAGCCGCTTGATGATATCCGGGTGCGTTTCATGGACATGTGCTTTTGCCATTTGCTTTGCTATCCCCCAGGAGGGGATAAGGTCAAATGGGTTCGATGAGATTTGGGTGCGATAGCGCCGGCCAATGCGGTCAATCGCTGCTGGCGCGGTCGCGCGCCACTGCGCCAAGAGAGGCGGCGCCTCCGAGCGCGCCTGCGGCCGGCCGTCACGGCCTGACGCGGACGGTCATCCAACACACGAGAGACGCCAGAGCATGATGGGTCGGATCATTACGATGGCGGTGCGCGCCCGCTGGATCGTCGTGCTCCTGACGGCCCTGGTCGCGGGATTCGGCTTCTGGCAGCTCACGCGCCTGCCGATCGATGTGACGCCGGACATCACCAACAAGCAGGTTCAGATCAACACCGTGATCCCGACCCTGGGGCCCGTGGAGGTGGAGAAACGGGTGACCTTCCCGATCGAGACCGCGTTGGCCGGTCTGAAGGGCGTCGAGAATATCCGCTCCTTCTCGCGCAACGGCTTCAGCCAGGTGACGGCGGTCTTCCGCGAGGACGCGAACCTCTACTTCATGCGCCAGCAGGTGGCCGAGCGTCTGGCCCAGGCCCGCACCAGCCTGCCGCCCGGCGCCGAGCCGCAGATGGGCCCGGTGTCGACCGGCCTGGGCGAAGTCTTCCACTACAGCGTCGAGTTCGCCCATCCCGGCGGCAAGGGCGCCCCTGTCCACGACGGCAAGCCCGGGTGGCAAAGCGACGGCGCCTTTCTTACCGATGACGGCGAGCGGCTCGCCGACCACACCGCCCAGGTCGCCTATCTGCGTACCGTGCAGGACTGGATCATCCGGCCGCAGCTGCGCGGCGTACCGGGGGTCGCGGACGTCGACTCCCTGGGCGGCTTCGTAAAGCAGTATGTGGTCGAACCCGATCCGGTGAAACTCGCCGGCTACGGCATCTCCTTCGACGACCTGGCCGAAGGGCTGGAGCGAGCCAACCTGTCCATCGGCGCGGACTTCATCCAGCGCGGCGGCGAGGCCTACCTCGTGCGCGCCGACGCCCGCATTCGCTCGGTCGACCAGATCGCCCGCGCTGTGGTTGCGACCCGTGGCGGGGTTCCGGTCCGGGTCATCGACGTCGCCTACGTCCGCATCGGCGGGGAGCTTCGCCGCGGCGCGGCCAGCCGCAACGGCTACGAAACGGTCATCGGCAGCGCCTTGATGCTGGTGGGCGAGAACAGCCGCACCGTCGCTCATGGCGTCGGCGAGAAACTCAAGGACATCCAGAAGACCCTTCCCACCGGGATCGTCGCCGTGCCCACGTTGGATCGGTCGCAGCTGGTGGTTGCGACCATCACCACCGTCACCCGCAACCTGGCGGAGGGCGCGCTGCTGGTGATCGCGATCCTCTTCCTCCTGCTGGGTAACTGGCGCGCCGCCCTGATCGCCACCCTGGTCATCCCGCTCTCGATGCTGATGAGCGCCGGCGGCATGAACGCCATGAAGATCTCCGGCAACCTGATGAGCCTAGGGGCGCTCGACTTCGGTCTGATCATCGACGGGGCGGTGATCATCGTGGAGAACACCTTGCGTCGACTGGCGGAACGCCAGCACCGCGAAGGCCGCCTGTTGTCCACCTCCGAGCGCCTAGAGGAGGTCGTGGGCTCCTCGCATGAGATGATCCGTCCGACCGTCTACGGCCAGATCGTCATCTTCCTGGTCTTCCTGCCCTGCCTCACCTTCCAGGGGGTCGAGGGCAAGATGTTCTCGCCTATGGTCATCACCCTGATGCTGGCGCTCGCCTCGGCATTCGTGCTGTCGCTGACCTTCGTCCCCGCCATGGTCGCCTTGCTGGTCCGTGGCCGGGTCAGCGAGACTGAGGTCCCGGTGATCGCCCGGGCCAAGCAGGCTTACGAGCCGTGGCTGCGCAAGGCCGTGGCGCGCCCCTGGCCGTTCATCGGCGCTGGCGTCGGGGTCTTCGCCGCTGCGCTGGTGACGTTCTTCTTCCTCGGCCGCGAGTTCATGCCGACGCTGGACGAGCAGAACCTAAATCTCTCCTCGGTTCGCATCCCATCGATGTCCATCGACCAGTCCCTGGCGCTCGACTTGCCGCTGGAACGGGCCGTGTTGGCCCTGCCGGAGGTGGCCATGGTCTACTCCAAGGCCGGCACCGCGAGCCTGGCGGCCGACCCCATGCCGCCCAACGCCTCCGACAACTACATCATCCTGAAGCCGAAGAAGGACTGGCCGGCCGGGGTGACGACCAAGGACCAGGTCATCGACCGCATCCACAAGGTGACCGAGGGCATCGTCGGCAACGCCTATGACACGACCCAGCCGATCGAAATGCGGTTCAACGAGCTGATCGGCGGCGTCCGGAGCGACGTGGCGGTCAAGATCTATGGCGACGATCTCGATCAGCTGGCCAGCAGCGCCCAGCGGGTCGCCGCGGTCCTGCGCAAGACCCCCGGCGCCGCCGATGTTCGCGTGGCGCAGACCGAAGGCTTCCCGACGTTCGACATCGCCTTCGACCGCGACGCCATCTCGCGCTACGGGCTGAGCGTCCAGGACGTCGCCAGCACTGTCTCGACGGCGCTGGGCGGCCGTCCCGCGGGCCAGGTCTTCGAGGGCGACCAGCGCTTCGACGTCGTCGTCCGCCTCGCCAATCCGCAGCGCAACGACCTTGAACTGCTGGGCGCCATTCCGGTGATCCTGCCCACCGAACCCGGTGCGTCGCGCGCGTCCGTGCCGCTTCGGCAGCTCGCCAGCTTCCGGCTCACCGAGGGCCTGAACGAGGTGAGCCGCGACAATGGCAAGCGCCGGATCTACGTCGAGGCCAATGTGCGCGGCCGCGACCTGGGCTCGTTCGTCACCGAGGCGCAGCGGACCATGGCCGACGAAGTGAAGCTCGCGCCGGGGATGTGGACGGAGTGGGGCGGCCAGTTCCAGAACCTGGAGGCCGCCACGGCGCGCCTCTCGATCGTCGTGCCCGTCTGCTTCCTGTTGATCTTCGTGGTGCTGTTCATCGCGCTGGGCGACGCGGCTCTGGCCGGGACCGTCTTCACCGCCGTGCCCCTGGCCCTCGCAGGCGGCGTCTTCGCGATCGCCCTGCGCGGCATCCCGTTCTCCGTCTCGGCGGCCGTTGGGTTCATCGCGGTCTCGGGGGTCGCGGTGCTGAACGGCCTGGTGCTGATTTCCGCGATCCGCCGGCGTCTGGAGATGGGGCGCGAGCTCGACACCGCCATCATCGAAGGGTCGCTCGAGCGCCTGCGGCCCGTCCTGATGACCGCCCTGGTCGCCTCCCTGGGCTTCGTGCCCATGGCGATCGCACATGGCACCGGCGCCGAGGTCCAGCGACCGTTGGCCACCGTGGTCATCGGCGGGCTGATTACCTCGACGGCGCTCACGCTGTTCGTGCTGCCGGCGATCTGCCATCTCGTCATGGGCCGGCCCCGCCGCCGCGCGGCCGCCCTGGGCCGTGAGGTCGTTGCATGAGCCGTCTTCGTCTCGGCGCGGGCTTGACCGCCTTTGCGCTGGCGTTGGCCGTGGCTGGCGCGGCGCTGGCCCACAACATCGGCGGCACCGACGCGGCCTTCGTGGCGGCGACCCGTGCGGCGGACCCGATCCCGTTCCTCTACCTCGGCGCCAAGCACATGGTGACCGGCTACGACCACCTGGCCTTCCTGGTGGGCGTGATCTTTCTTCCTGTTCCGGCTGCGCCAGATCGCGCTCTACGTCAGCCTGTTCTCGCTGGGCCACTCGATCACCCTGCTGGCCGGGGTGTTCTTCAAGCTGCACGTGGACCCGCATCTGGTCGACGCGGTGATCGGCCTGTCCGTCGCCTACAAGGCCTTCGACAACCTGTCGGGTTTCAAGACACTCGCGGGAATCCAGCCCGACCCCAAGGTGGCGGTGTTCGGTTTCGGGCTGATCCATGGCTTCGGCCTGGCCACCAAGCTCCAGGCGCTCAACCTCAATCCTGACGGCCTGCTGGCCAACCTGGTGTCGTTCAACGTCGGCGTCGAGATCGGCCAGGTGCTGGCCCTGACCCTGATCCTGGCCGTCATGACCCTGTGGCGGCGCACGGCCGCCTTCGAACCCACGGCGCGCGGCGCCAATGTCCTCCTGATGCTGGCGGGCTTCGTGCTCGCGGGGCAGCAGGTGGCCCGATACATCTTCGGTGGAGCGGTTTCATGAGCCCGAACGAGCAACCCACCCGGCCCATGGCGAAGGGGTCGCTGATCGCCGCGACGCTCGGCGCGGCGGTTGTCGCCGCGCTTATCGTGCTGGGCGCGATCCTGCCGGCGGAGTTCCACAAGGATCCACTGGGCCTGGGCAAGCTCTCGGGCCTCAGTCGCCTATGGGCGCCCGCCGACCAGAAGGTCGACGCCAACGCGGTCGGTGTGGCGCGGACGCGCGAATATGACATCCCGTTCCGCAGCGATGTCGTCGAGATCCCGCTGGGCGGCTTTCTGGACGGCGCTCATCACGATCTGGGCGGGAACAAACGGTTTCGGGATCATGGTGCTGCGCGGAACGCCGCGTGCGGCCCACGCGTGGGCGCTGTCCCCGCTGACGTAGACCACAGGTAGGTGCGGATTGAACTCCCTAGCCAGTTGGGCGATGTCCCAACCGGTCCGGCCTCGGCCAAGGTTCACGTCGGTCACGAGGCCCGCGAGCGGCTGAGCGCGGTGCGCCTCGAGCGCGGCAACCGCCTGTTGCTCGTTCCCCGCCAACTCAAGCCGGAATCCGGCGTCCGCCAGGCCGACGCGCAGCAGTTCCTGGACGAAGACGTCATCCTCCACCACCAGCACAGACTGGCCAGGCTCCACCGTCATCCGCGACCGAGTGGGGGAATGCGTTTCAAGTCGCGTGGTCTCGTCATGGGGAGTCTCCGGCCGGCTCGGCGACCACTAGCTAACTAGCGACGCCGAGCGCCGAGCGCCGGCGGCCGGCGACGCTCCGCGACCTCTTCACAGTAGTCCGCGCAAACCATCGGATAATCATCGGGCAATTGCCATTTCCGGCAATAGGCCTCCGCGGTCAGGCCCCGGGCCGCCAGATGACGCCGCAATCGTCTGTAGGGCTTCCCATCCTCGAAGCTGATCAAGGCGTCGCGCGAGATGGAGCGGGCGATCCTGGATTGAGTGATGATCTCGGCAATGGGTCCGCGTGGGGTCGAGAGTTGCGCCGAGACGGCGAGCACCTGCCGCACAAACTCAGCCAAGCTTGCCATGCTGATCGGCGGGGACGCGGGGCTCTGGAGATAGGAGACGATCAAGAACGTCATCCGCCGCCTTCCTTCGGGCCCCAACACCTGGATCACGGACGATGGGGCTTGCGAAGAGGCTCCGTCCGCGGACATCGCTGTAAGCGTGCATACGTCAAAAGCGCTATCCTGTCCTGACGCGTCCGCCCACATGCTCCAGCAGCTGGGGCCTCGCCGCAAACAATACATAGGAAATTTGCCGGATTACATCGGGTCGTCCGCCGAGACATCGTGCTTGTCGACGAAAATTCCATCGGATTGCGGACGCGATAATGATGTGCATATGATACAAAATCAACGGATGGGGACGACGGCAAAGCCGAGCATATGTCACGGCCCGTGATCGCCGTTGCGTCAGAACTGGGGATACGATGAAATGCCTTCCGATCGCGGCCGTGGTCATCCTGCTGACCTCCGCATCCGCCGCCGCGGCTGAGCCTGTGGTCGCCAAGCTGCAGACGCCGACCGCCAAGAAGATGTCCGTCATCGCCGGCGGCGCGGTCTTCATCTGCCAGGGACCCGAGTGCATCTCGGCGGGTCCGACCGATCGCACCATCACGCTGGAAGCATGCAGGCAGCTGTCGAAGCGGGTTGGCGCGATCGAAAGTCTCGGCGACTCGAAGCGGTCGCTGAGTCCCGAGAAGGTCGCGGCCTGCAAGGGCGCGGCAAAGCCTTCCTAGCGGGAGACCAGAGAGGTCCCGCGTCATCGGGTTGACGTGCGCCCGGCACGCCTTGCGTTCTGCCGCGGGGGAGAGCAGGTGCGGCGGTGTCGCGCTTGCGCAAGACCGCGGTTACCTAGACCATCGCGCCATGGCTCGCAGAACCACGAATCCCATCACCGAGTCAGAACCCGATAGGGACCCGGCGCCGTTGTCGCAAGCTGGCCGGGAGACCGCCTCGGTCGCGGCCGCGCGGATTGAGAGTGTCGGGTTCCTGATCGCCGACGTCACCCGCCTGATGCGCAAAGGCTTTGACCGTCGGGTGAGGGGCCTCGGACTGACCCGGCCCCAATGGCGTGTGCTGGTTTACGTCCTGCAGCATGAAGGCCTCTCGCAATCCATGCTCGCGAGATCCATGGACATCGAACGTGCCCCGCTGGGCCAGCTTGTGCGCGCGCTGGAAAACCTGCGGCTGGTGCGCCGGGAACGGTCGGTGACCGACCAGCGGGAATGGTTGATCTACGCTGGCGAGGAAGCCCACGAGGTGATGCCGAAGCTCGTCGAAGCCGCGGGCTGGCTCCGGGAAGTCTACTTCCAGGGTCTTTCGCGAAGCGAGGAGCTGATGCTGCGCCGCCTGCTCGAGCGCATGCGTTCGAACCTGAGCTACGAACTCGAGCGCTGAGCCGGGCGCGCACCCGCGCAACCTGACAGACCCCCCTGATTGAAAGAGCGCCGCGCGCCAAAGGCGCGCGACGCTCAAGGTGCCCCTGGGGAGGTAGTTCCAGTGGATATTTGTATTGTAGGTTATTATTATGATTTGGCAACATTAGACTCTCGCGCTCCGGAGACCATGGCCGGAACTCGTCGGAGTTATTGCATTCGAGACAGATTTAAAAAAAACGGGGAACGCGTTGCCGTTCCCCGAGGTATTTGCTGCGGTGGAGAAATATCCACCGCAGCAACGCGTGACCTGAATTTAATGCACAGGCAACTCATATCTTGCCGTTACCATCAACGGCATCCGATATCCCGCCAGGGCAAGGGCTACGCTTTCTGTTGACGCGCGGGCATTTCGCCAGCAACCTCCTGACTAAGGCGCGTCATAAGCGCCAACACGCTAGGGCCAGGGGAGAGAAGTATGGCGATGGTCCCATACAAGATGGCGCTGAGGACTGAACCCTGCCTGGCTCGATGGGGCAGGGGCCATGTCGTCGCCGCGGCTCCCCGTCCTCAAGAACGGCCGTCGATCAGACATTTCAGGCCGGCCACGACGAAAGCGCTGCGGGGAGGCAGCCACTCATGACGTCCAGACATATCCTCTTGGCCTCCAGCACCTTGCTGGCCGCCGCGATCAGCACATCGGCGTTCGCGCAGGCCGCCGCCAACACCAACGTCATCGAGGAATTGGTGGTCACCGCGGAGAAGCGGGACCAGAGCCTGCAGGACGTGCCGGTGGCGATTACCGCCTTCACCGACCAGCGCCGCGAGATCGTCGGGATCAATTCCATCCAGGACATGACCAACTTCACGCCCGGCCTGCAGTACAACAGCTCGACAGACCGGGTGTCGCTGCGTGGCGTCGGCCGCCTGACCAACGTGCTGTCGGCAGAGGCCTCGGTCGCCAACTACAATGACGGCGTGTTCGAGACCTTCGCGGTTCAAGCTGGCCGCTCGACCCTGTTCCTGGACCGGGTCGAGGTGCTGCGCGGACCGCAAGGCACCCTCTACGGCCGCAACGCGATCGGCGGCGCCCTCAACCAGATTTCAAAGCGACCGACCGAGCAGCCCTACGGCGAGGTCCGTGCGGGCTACGCCAACTATGAGAACCGTTTCCTCGAGGCGGCCTTCTCCGGGCCGATCACCAACAACATCCAGGGGCGGATTTCCGGCAGCTGGATCCGCCAGACCCAGGGCTGGATCGACAACATCGTCCCGGGGTTCTCGGACGAAGGCGGTGTCCGCAACGAGCTGTTCCTGGAGGGCCAGCTGCAGGGCAAATTCTTCGACGACAAGCTCGATGTCTGGATGAAGATCGGCGCGGGCCAGTGGCACAATGGCGCCGGCGGCCCGGGAAGCCAGTCTGGAGGGTGGACCAAGGCGCCCTATCCGACTTTTGAGTTCGGCCCAGGGGCGACGGAGCTCAACCCGGGCTACGCCTGTAGCGGCAATGTCACGGCGGTCGTCAACCTGTCGCCAACGGGCTGCACGAACCCGGCCCTCAACTCGCCCTGGAAGATCGCACGGGTCGTGCAGTACGAGGTGCGGCTGCCGATCTACAACACGATCGCCGGCCACTTCACCTGGCACGCAGACGATTTCGACATCAAGTACATCACCGGTGGAGTGAACTATCACTACGAGCTGAGGGGACCGCCCGGAGTCGCGGCTCTGCCCAACACTTCAAGTGCGCCGATAACCTCCTACACCCTGCCCGGCGGCCTGGTGATCCATCCACAGGAGAGCTTCGACTACCGCGAGTACAACAAGTTCTGGAGTCACGAGGTCAACCTGATCTCGACCAAGGAAGGCCCCCTCCAGTGGGTCGCGGGCGCCTACTACTACAAGCAACACTATCGCCAGCCGGTGTTCACCACCAACCCGGCCCAGCCGCAGTGGAACGGGCCTTTCGGCGCACCAGGATTCTTCTGCGCCCAGACCGGCGGCGTCTGCGCCCCCGGGTTCCAGTTCCGGCGCTTCGACAACCGGCCCGACATCCATGCCGAGTCCTACGCGGCCTATGGCCAGATCGACTGGAAGTTCACCGACACGTTGAAGACCACCCTTGGCCTGCGCTACTCGCACGACAAGAAATACGGCACGGAATCGGTGCGGATTCTGTGCTTCGCGGTGCCGGCCTGTTTCGCGGCGCCTGAGCTCAATCCGTTTATTCCGGGCGGCGTTCCGGCGGTCGATCTCACCCAGTTGCCGACGGTGGTTTCCGCGCCGGCCGGCACGGCGGCCGATCCTTTGCCCAAGGGCATCACCGGCAAGACCACGTTCGACCCGAAGACGGGCATGGCGAGCCGCCCTTACGGCGCAAGCTGGGAGGCGGTCACGGGCACGGCGGGCCTGGAGTGGACGCCAGACACCGACACCCTGGTCTACGCCAAATATAGCCGCGGCTATAAGTCGGGCGGGTTCAACATCGGCATCTTCACGGTGCTGAGCTTCGACGCCTATACCAAGGAGGAGTCGGTGGATTCCTTCGAGGTGGGGCTCAAGAAGAACTTCGGGCCGACCATCCAGACCAACGCGGCCATCTTCCACTACCGCTACCACGACCTGCAGATCCCGATCGCCTCGGTCTCCACCTCCGGCGGCCTCACCCAGGGCGCGACCAACTTCGAGAACATCCCCAAGTCGATCTCGCAGGGCCTGGAGTTCGAGCTGACCTGGCAGCCGATCGATCGGCTGCAGATCCTCCTCAGCTACTCCTACCTCGATACCGAGATCCGGGCGGGCGAAGCGATCGATGTCGCCGATCCGACGGCTGTCAATCCGAGCGCGAAGCCCACGCGAACCGTGGCGCAGTGCCAGGCTGCGGTGGGCACCGCCAACTTCTGTCCCGCCGACATCTTCACCGCGGGTCAGCCCAACGGCGGTTTCACGCGCTCCCAGTCGCTGAAAGGCAACGACCTGCCCAACGCGCCGAAGAACAAGCTGGCCGTCAACGTCAACTACACCTGGGAACTCGACGTCGGGAATGTGACGGGATCGGTCAGCTACATCTGGCGCGACAATCAGTACGGAACGCTGTTCTCGCGCTCCTACAACAAGTCGCCCGCCTGGGATCAGGTCGATGCCCGTATCACCTGGGATCCGCCGAACGGCAAGACCCGAGTCATCGCCTATGTGAAGAACCTGTTCAACGACATCGGATACGACGCCGGCGCGGTCGGCTACCGCTTCGCAGGGACGTCCAATAGCCCCGCGGGCGTCGGGACGACGACGATTCAGGGTGTGTACAGCAACTACTCGGTTACGCCGCCACGGACCTACGGTGTCGAGGTCCAGTACAAGTTCTGGTGAATGAGTCCGGGCCACCGACACGGACCCACGCCGCGCGGAGGACTCCAGTTGGAGCGCCTCCGCGCTAACTCGAACCTGAGTTCCCCTGAAGGCCAGCCTCAGTCCTCGGTCGAGCCCAGGCGGGGCTGGGATGACCGCGCCTCCGCGCAGGGGAGCGCCGACGTGGAGGCCGGTGCATGGCCACCTGACCGGTGCGCGCTCTCGCCCTCCATTCGTCGCCGACGCATCGAGGACTCCACGGCGGCGCAATCGAGCGACATCGGCGATGTCGGCCGCGATGACCTTGAATTCGAAAGACGGCGCCGAACCTGTGAAATCCTCGCATGGGCCCTTGACCAGGCGGAGCTGCGAAACCGGCACCCGCTGAAGGTCGTCCAGTCATTTGTTCGGAGCGTCCTGAGCATCGACGGATTCGAGACCGTCACATCATGTGAGATCGGCCCGCTGCGGGCGCCTCAACGCGCCGTCATAAGAGACCTCAGGAATCTCGTGCTGCAACGGCTCGCCGGCCTGTTGGCCTCTGGCGCGCAGGCCGGCAAGGTTCGGGTGTGCGATTTCGACCTTGCGGCCCGCGCCGTTGTCGGACTGGTCAGCTGGGCGCCGCACCTTTCGTGCCCGCAGCTTGCGCTGGCGCCCGTGAGCCGTCACCGCCTTGGCGAGGCGGTCGAGGGCCTAGTGACCTACGGCAGGACCCTGCAGCGCTCAACTCGGGTCGAGGCGCCGCGTCTGGACCTCGACCAGCTGGTCGACCTGCGCAGGGTGCGGTGCGGCCGTCGGCCTGCCGAGATCGCGAGGGAGGCGATCCTGACCTCGGCCTCGCGGCTGTTCAATCGCCGGGGCGTGGATGGGACATCGATGCAGGACCTCGGCGCCGCACTGTCCGTCTCCGAACAGGCGCTCCGGGACTATGCGGGCGACAAGCCTCAGATCGTCCAGGACTGCCATGCGCGGGCGCATGAGGTCTTCGCGTTCATCGAGGACGAGGCCGCCAGGCTCGGCGGTACGGCTGAGGCCTGCGACCTGGCTGTCACGCGCGCCGTCGCCGAGGCGTACCTGCGTGAGGACATTCAGCCCCTCCGACCCCTTGCCGGACTCGCCGGTCTCGCCGTCCAGGCGCGCCAAATCATCGTCATCCGCTGGCGCACACAATCGGCCCGGCTACACGACCGGCATGCCCAGGGACAGGCGGAGGGTCAAATGCGGACTCTACGCGCGGACCTGGCCCCGCTGGCCGGACCGGGCGCCGTGCATTGGCTTGCGGCGGGAATGGTCGACAGTGACCACACGCGGCAAGCCCACATCGCCGAGGAGGTGGCCCAGTTCATGCGCCTGGGTCTCGCACCGCCTTAGGCAGATCGCAGCGCCGCCAGCCGCCGGGGCCGATGCCCGCGAAGACCTGGCAGGCGAAGACATCGAACACTCTCTGCGATGCCGTCGCTCAATTCGCGGCGCATTGGCGACAAGTGGCGCACAGACGCGGAACACCGCGGAGGTCGCGGGTCAGCACGACAGCGCGTAGGCGTCGCGCAGCCAGCTGCGCAGTTCCGCATCGACCTGGCTCGGCTCGGTCAACAGAAGCTCGTTGTGGAAACGGCGCGCCGAAACCTGCTCCAGCTTGCGGATGCGCGCGCTGCGGATCGGGGTCTCGCTGCGGATATTGAGCACGAAGCCGGCCTTCCGAGGATGGACGCCCGCGAAGGCGCTCTTCGGGCCAGCGAGGTGAATCGAAGTCTTCTTCGCCTCGACGATCACCGGACCCGAAGCCTGCGACGCCTCAAGCAGCGCGTCGAACGTCTCGCGGGTCACCGGCTCGCAGCGCGCAAACAGGGCATCGAGAGTGTGTTCCATTGCATCCTCGTCCGGGCCGACGCTGCGCATGACGGCTGCATCCCGCCAAGCCGTTCAACGCATCAGGTAGGATCCTCGCCCGCTGGCCACCAGGCCCTCCGACGGGCCGAACAAATCGGCTGAGGCGACCGAGAGGGTCCGGCCCAGTTTCACCACTTTGGAGCGTACTCGGATCGGCCCCGCTGTCGCCGGGCGATGGTAGTCCACGTGCAGGCCCGCGGTCGCGCTGACCGCGGTCGTCTGGGTCAGGATGGCGTACATGCCGGCCAGGTCAATAAGGCTCGCCAGGACGCCGCCGTGCGCCGACCCGAGCCGCGGATTGGAGACGATCTCGTCGCGCCACGGCATCTCGATCTCCAGGCGCCCTTCGCCTGAGCTGAGAATCCGCAGGCCGAGCCAAGCATGAAACGGCGCGATGCTGAGCGCCCGTTGCAGGGCTTCACCATCGAGCCCGGGTGGGAGTGCTGCGTTAGCCATTCTGAGGTTGCGCCACGTCGGTGGGTGTCAGGAAACTCAAGACGGCGTCGATGAACGCATCATTGCGGTCCCCGGCGACCATATGGCCGGCGTTCTCGACATCCGTGAACCGGGCGTGCGGCACGGCCGCGAGAAAGGCCTTTGCGGCCTCCGCGGACACCAGTTCGCTCATCTTGCCACGGATGAGATGCACCGGTATCCGCACGTCGCCCATGCGGGCCGCGAAGTCTGCCGTGGAGTGGCCCTCGCGGCCTTCCCTTACGCTCGTCACGAACCGCGGATCCCAGTGCCAGCGGTAGCGGCCATCGGGGTGGCGGCGAAGGTTCTTGTCCAGTCCCTTGAGGTCCGTCGGGCGCGGGCGGTTGGGCAGGTAGCTGGCGATGAACTCCGCGGCTTCCTCGAGGCTCGCAAAGCCGCTCTCCACGCGTTCCGACATGAAGCCCATGACCTTGGCGACGCCCGTCGGCTCCATCTGCGGCGTAACATCGACGAGGGTGAGGGACGAAAACGTCCCAGGCGCCACAATCGCCTCGACCATCATGCCCGCGATGCCGCCCAACGATGCGCCCACGAGAGCCGGACGATCACCAAGCTGCGTGGCGACGTGGACCAGATCCGCAGCGAAGCGCTGGATTTGATAGTCCCCCGTCGGCGACCAGCCGCTGTCGCCGTGACCGCGCAGGTCGAGCGCGACGGCGCGCCAACCGGCCTCAGCCAGCCTCACGCCGGTCTTGGCCCAGGCATGGCGAGTCTGGCCGCCGCCGTGAGCGAGCAACACGGTGCCCCGTCGCGGCGCACCGTAACAGTCGGCTGCAAGGGCCAGGCCCTCATCACCCAGGAAGGTCTCCGACCGGTGGTTCGTCACGCGCTGATCCTTCCACTGCAAGGTGCATCATGATAAGGCGCATTACATCGCATGGCTACGCCTCCAAAATCACCCGGTGTTCAAGCCCCAGCCGCGCCCGATCCCGCCCGGGAGCGGGCCTATGCGAGCTTCGATACGGGCTTCGCCCTGGCGGAGGTGACGCGTCTGCTTCGCTTGGCGTTCGATCAGCGGATGCGCAATGTCGGGCTCACGGGTTCGACCCGGCGGGTCATCACCTACCTCTCGCGCGACGATGGGCAGACCCAGGCCTCACTCGCCAAACGCCTCCACATCACCCGCGTCGCGCTCGGCGAGGCGGTCGATCGGCTGGAGCATAGCGGCCACGTCGAGCGCCGGCCCGATGCCGCGGATCGCCGCAAGTGGCGGGTCCAACTGACGCGCAAGTCGCGGGACCTGCTCCCCGAGATGTTCGCCGCCGCCGACCAGTTGCAGGCCGAATGCTTCGGCCACCTGTCCGACGGGGAACTCGCGCAGTTGCAGGCGACCCTTGGCTGCCTCCGCGCGCGCCTGACGGACATAACCATCGAGTCCCCCGACGACGAGGCCGCCGAATGAAGGATACCGTTGAGGCCCGTATCGACGAGGGCGCCCCCGCGGCGAGTCCCTTGCGGCGGCGGTCAGTTCTGCGCCGCTGGCGTGTCCCGCTGATGATCGTCGGACCCGCGATCATCCTGGCGGTCGTTGGGTATCTTGTCCTGATCAGCGGTCGCTACGAGTCCACAGACAACGCATACGTCCAGATCGCCAAGGCCCCCGTGGCCCCTTCGATCGCGGGACGGGTCGTTGAGATCTACGTCCATGAGAACCAGTTCGTGCGACGTGGCCAGGTGCTGTTCCGGCTGGACGCGCGCGACTACCAGGCCAACGCCCAGGCCGCCGCCGCCCAGGTCGCCAACATCGGCCTGCAGGTGGACGCCGCCCGCGCCGCCTATCGCCAGCAGCAGGCCAGCGTTCAGGGCGCACGCGAAGCCCTTGCCTATGCCATCCGCGATGCGGCCCGCCAGCGTCTGTTGGCGGCCGCGGGCGTCGCATCCCAGCAGCAGGCCGACCAGGCCGACCACGCCGTGCAGCAGGCGCGCGAGCGCCTGGCGGTCGCGGAGCAGGCCGCGGCCCAGGCGCTGGCCGGCCTCGGCGGCGATCCCAATCTGGCGCCCGCGGCCGCGCCGGCCGTCATGCAGGCGCAGGCGCAGTTGGAGCGCGCGAAGCTCAACGTGTCCTACACTACCGTCATTGCGCCCGCCGACGGCGTCGTGGCCCGCGTGACGCAGCTGCCGCCCGGAACCTACCTCAACGCGTCTCAGACGGCCTTCTGGCTGCTGTCCGGACAGCCCTGGATCGAGGCCAACTTCAAGGAGGACCAGCTCGCTAAAATGAAGATCGGGCAGCCTGTCGAGATCGACATCGATGCCTATCCGGAGCGCAGCCTCCGCGGTCATGTCGCGAGCTTTTCTCCAGGAACGGGCGCAGCGTTCTCCGTGCTCCCCGCCCAGAACGCCACCGGCAACTGGGTCAAGGTCACGCAGCGCCTTCCGGTGCGTATCGAATTCGACCGGACGCCGCCCGGCATGGCCGCGCGGGCCGGGTTGTCGGCCAAGGTCAAGGTCGACGTGCGCGCGCCCGGCCGAGTCGGCTAGGGCCGCGCCGCGATGAGCGAGGCGCGCGACGCGGCGAACAGATGGCCGATCACCATCTCCATCATGCTGGCCACAACGATGAACACGTTGGACAGCACCATCGCCAACGTGGCCCTGCCGCACATCCAGGGCAGCGTCCAGGCCGGGCCGGAGCAGATCGGCTGGGTGCTGACGTCCTATATCATCGCCGCCGCGATCATGACCCCGCTGACCGGCTGGGTGGCCGGGCGGGTGGGGCGCAAGCGCCTGTTCCTGGTCTCGATCTCCGGGTTTGTGATTGCCTCGATGCTCTGCGGCATCGCCACCAGCCTCCCGGAACTGGTGATCTTCCGCCTGCTGCAAGGGGTGTTCGGGGCGGCGCTGATGCCGCTTTCCCAGGCGGTGCTGCTCGACATCAACCCCCGCGAGAAGCACGGGCAGGCGATGGCCATCTTCGGGGCCGGGGTCATCCTGGGGCCTATCCTGGGACCGGCGGTGGGCGGTTACCTGACCGAGTACTTGTCCTGGCGGTGGTGCTTCTACATCAACCTGCCCATTGGCATCCTGTCCCTGGTGGGCGTCTGGGTGTTCATCACCGGCGACAAGCCCGCCGCGACGAAGCCCTTCGATTTCCTGGGCTTCGGGATGCTCACGCTCTTCATCGGATCATTCCAGCTGATGCTGGACCGCGGACCGGGTGAAGACTGGTTCCTCTCGCGGGAAGTCTGGGCTGAAGCAATCCTCGCGGCGATTGGCCTGTGGGTGTTCGCGATCCACACCATGACAGCCGACCATCCCTTCCTTGATCGCAATTTGTTGCGGGATCGCAACTTCGTCGTCGCCAGCGTCTTCGGGTTTTTCGTCGGGATCCTGCTATACTCCGCCATGGCCCTGCTCCCGCCGCTGATGCAGGTGCTGCTGGGCTATCCGGTGCTGACGGCCGGCATCGTCAGCATGCCACGCGGCATCGGTTCGTTCATTGGCATGCTGGTCGTCGGGCGGCTGATCGGACGGATGGACACGCGGCTGCTGCTGTTCTCGGGCCTTGCCCTCAGCGCCACCGCCTTTTGGCAAATGTCGCATTTCGACCTGTCGATGGGCAGCGGTCCGCTGGTCGTGACCGGTATCGTTCAAGGCTTTGGGATCGGAATGATCTTCGTTCCGCTGTCCACCCTGGCGTTCGCCACCATGTCGCCGGCGCTCCGTGCGGAAGGATCGGCTGTCAACACCCTGGTGCGGAACCTGGGATCAAGCGTCGGGATCTCGATCATGCAGGCGCTGGTGGTGAAAAACACCCAGGGGATGCACGAGTCCCTGGCGGCCAACATCGTTCCCAGCGCCCCCGTCATTCGCGACGGCCTGCCGGCGATCTTCAACCCCGAAGGCGCGGCAGGACTCATGGCCCTCAACGCCGAGATCACGCGCCAGGCGACGATGGTCGCCTACGTCGACTCCTTCAAGCTGATGCTGATCATCACCCTCGTTTGCATGCCCATGCTGCTGTTCCTGCGCAAGCCGGGGCAGCCGGGCGGAGCGCCGACCCATGCCGCTGCCGACTAGACTCAACCGGGCCCTTGCGGCCGCCGCCGCCACCCTGGCGCTCAACGCCTGCACGACCGTCGGGCCGAACTTCGTCACCCCGGACGCGCCTCGCGGCCGGGCCGCCGAGGGGTACGCAATGGCGGGAGACCCCGCTGCCCCACGGGTGCAATTGTCACCGGACGCACGGGTGGCGGGTCCATGGTGGCAGGCTTTCCAGTCCCCCGAGCTCGACCAGGCGATCCGCCAGGCGCTCGCGGACAGTCCCAGTGCGGACGAAGCGGCCGCGACCCTGGAACGGGCGCAGGCGCAGCTGGCGGCGGAACGCGGCGGGGAGTTCCCTCAGGTCGATGCCAAAGGCGGCGCCCGGACTCAACGGATCAACACCGAATCGTTTGGCTTCACCGGCTTCCCTAGCCGGACCCTGAGCCTGTTCTCTGTCGGCGGCTCCGTTTCCTACGACCTTGACCTGTTCGGCGGTCGCCGCCGCCGCGTGGAATCGGCCGCCGCCCGGGTGGACGCCGAAGCCCGCCGCGCCGACGCCGCCTACCTGGCTCTTTCCGGCAATGTCGCGCTGCAGGCGATGCGGATCGCCGCCCTGCGCGCCGAGATCGTCGAAGTCCGCGGCATCGTCGCCGCCGACCGCCGGGTCATCGGGATGATCCAGAAGGCGCAGGCCGCCGGGGGTGAGGCCCGGTCGGCGTTGTCGGTCAGCGTCGGTCAGCTCGCGGAGGACGAGGCGCTGTTGCCGCCGCTGGAGCGCGCCCTGGCCGCCGCGCGTCACCAGATGGCCCTCCTGGTCGGCAAGTCGCCCGCCGCGTACCGCGCGCCGGACTTCGAGCTCGCGGCGCTGGCATCGCCTGCGACCGTACCGATCAGCCTGCCGTCGGACCTGGTTCGCCGGCGACCCGACATTCTGGCGGCCGAGGCCGACCTGCACACGGCCACCGCCGCCATCGGCGTCGCGGTCGCCAACCAGTATCCCAACATCCGGCTCTCCGCCGACCTGACACAGACCACCACCCAGCCGGAGAACCTCTTCAGCTATTCCGCGAGCGGGTGGAACCTGGCTTCCGGCGTCACCGCGCCGCTCTTCGATGGCGGGACACTGAGAGCGAGACGCAGAGTGGCGGAGGCAGAGGCGAGGGTCGCGCTGTCCCGCTATCAGCAGACCGTGACGCGCGCGTTCGTCCAGGTCTCGGACGTCCTGGCGGCGCTGGCGAGCGACCAGGACGGCATCGAGAGTCTAAAGCAAGCTAACGCGGCCGCGGAATCCGGGCTGCGTGACGCCGAGACCGCCTACCGCCTGGGCGGCGGCCCCCTCATCGACGTAGCCCATGCGCAGCGCACGCTCAGTCGGGCCCGTCGCGCCATGGTCCAGATTCAGGGCCAACGATACATCGACCTGGTGCAGCTTTACGTCGCTACGGCGGCCGACTGGCGGACGTCCTGATGCGGGCGAAGCGGCCTGTCAGCGCCGGCTCGCGGCGCGGATGCTCATCGCCTGGCGATCGGCCCGGCGCGCCGAGCGGGACCGCCAATCATGTGCCGTGAATACTATCTTGAGCCGAGGTTCGACGTGGCTTTCCTGCGAGCCCTCAAGATACCGGTCCGCTGGACGGATGGGCCGCCGAACCGCCCCCCAAACACTCCGTTCAGACCGACCGAACGCGCGCCGGTCCTGCGCGCGGAAGATCCCGAACATCCCGCCGCGGGGCTGGTCGCCAGTCACTTGCGTTGGTGGATGGTGCCCTTCTTCCACCGCGGCAGGGTAGACGATTGGAGGGTCCGCTGCATCCATGGGCGGCTGGAAACCATCGACACACGTGACGCTTTCCGCCAGCCGTACGTGCGCCGCCGCGCGCTGGTCCCGGTGACCAGCTACATCGAATACGATGCGCCGCCCGGATGGGCCAAGGGCGAGCCCCTCCGCCGCTGGGAGGTCAGCTGGGCGCGGCGCGATTCGGCGCAGGTCCGCTACTTCGCGGGGCTCTGGGACATCTCCAACCCCCGCGACCACGATGGTCCGCTGGAGAGCTTCGCCTTCGTCACGGGCCGCCCGGGCCGGGCCTATGAGACCCCGGTGGCCGACACGGGCCGGCCCCTGAATTCCCGCCAGCCGCGCGTGCTGACCCTTGAGCAGGGGATGGACTGGCTGCGGCTCGACGGGCCGGGCAAGGCGCTGCTTCTGGACCCCGAGCCGGTCGGGGGCTTCGTCGTCCGGCCGCGGCCCGAGCACCGTGACCGCGCGTGAAGCGCGCGCTTTGGGCCCGCTATCGCCGTTCTAGGTGCGCGCTCAGGATCTTCAGCGTGCGCCGGCAGCTCTCCATGTCCACGTCTGACACGTCGCCGACGACATCTGCCGAGAGCCCTTCGGCGATGGCGTCGATCTGCTTGATCAGGCCTTCGCCAGCCCGCGTGAGCCGCACACATTTGGCCCGACCGTCACCGGTGGCGGGGCCACGCTGGATCAATCCACGAAGCTGCAGGTGTTCCACGTGGCGCACGACCGTCGGGCCGCCAACGCCGAGCCTGTCGGCCAATTCGCGCTGGGTCAGACCCGCGCTCGCCTCGGAGAGGACCGATAACACGCGCCAACGCGCATGCGAGAGGCCGGCGGTTCTCAGACGGGCGTCGAATTGCGAACGCCAGCGGCGGCCCAGCAGCGTGGCCTCGTCTGCCACGCGGGCGACATTGATATAAGGTACCATACAACATAATAGTGCGAGGCGGTTCCTGGCCCAAGGACCTCGGCGCGGCCAGCGAGTCCGATCGACCGACCCGCGGCGGTCGGGCGGACGGACGGACGGCCGGGTTCGGATGGGTCGGGTCCGCGAAGCGTCGAATACGCGTGGCGGGTCAATTGTTGGCGAGACCGATGTCGAAGCGTCTTCCTTCATCCCGCCCGCGCCCGAGCGCCGTCAACCACACCTTGGACCAAGCGGTTATCGCGCTGCGCGCGCAGCAGCCCGCGGTCGCTGAACGTCTCGCCTCAGACGTGCTCAAGGCGAACCGGGGCAATGTCATGGCCGCGCAGGTACTGGGCGAGGCCTTGCTGCTGCAGGACCGGTCCGCGGAGGCGATCGGCCTGTTGCAGAGGTCGGCGCGGCGCAGCCCTGACCCGGGGACAGAGACCCTGCTGGCCATGGCCCTGGGCGCTGCCGGGCGAGGCGACGAGGCGCTGGATCAGTGGCGCCGGGCGACCACGCGGCGACCCGCATTCCCGTTGGCGTTCCTCAAGTTGGGCGAGCGGCTCGGCGAGATCGGTCGCGTCGACGAGGGCATCGCGGTGCTCGAAAAGGGCCTCGCGCTTGCCCCAGACGGGATCGGCCTGCGCGTGGGGCTTGGATTTCTCCACCTGAGGCGACACGACCGCGATATGGCGCGCCGCCTGTTCCTGCAGGTGCTCGCGGAGGCGCCGGAGCGGCATGACGCGACAGTCGGCTTGGCCCGGGTGATGGGCGCGGATGGCGAACACGCCGCCGCGGCCGATCTCTTTCGGCGAGCGCTCGCGCTGCGGCCCGAAGATGCGGCGACACGGATCGATCTCGGAAAGTGCCTGTTGGAAATGGGCGCGCGCAGCGCGGGGGAGGCGACCTTGCGCATCGCGGCGCGCGGCGGGCCGCAATTGGCCGGACTGGCTGTGACAGCGCTCGCGGCGACATCGCATGGCCGTCTCTTCCTGCGGCCCAGCGCCGCCGCGGAATTCCTTGGCGTCGCGAAGGCCGCCGATCGCGTTCAGGCCCGGAACTGACGGCGGTACACGCCCCGTTCGCGGCGGATCAGATCGTCCAGATCGCGGGAGGCCGTCGCCTCTTCTTCCGTGAAGACCGCGAGTTCGGCGGTCCAGGTTTCCCGCTTGATTGGAATGCACTGGGCGACGGGTGTGCCCTTCGGCAGGACGCCGTTGAATCTCGTGTCGTGCCAGTGCGCCGGGAAATTGATCCTGGCGTCGTGGTAACGGTCGCAATCGACCACGCCGGTCAGGGTGGTGAAAGGCAAGTCGAAGCGATTGGCCGGGTGCGCGAACAGGAGCGAATAGCCGGCCGGCGCCTCGATGGTCCAGAGATTGTGAAACTTGATGAGGAACCGGTCCGGGTCGAACAACGGTGAGCCGGCAACCTGGCTGGGGGGATGGAAGCCTAGCGGCGCCCGCTCGAAACCGGCGACTCCGGCCGGTGGAAGGTCGTTGTCCCAACTGAACTCGCCATTCTGCACCTGAACGTCACAGATCAGCGGGATCAGGAAGCCGGAGGTCATGGCGTCGATGAAGGGCGGACAGCGCTTGACCGTATCATCCTCCGCGCCAAGGATCGGGTTGAGCGCCGTCTGGGGCATGGTCTTGAACCAACCAGGCAGGCCGCGGGCGGCCGGAAGGGGAGGCGGGATGAGGCCTTCCAGTTCCTTCGGACACCGAAAGGTCAGCACCATCGGGTTTTGGTCTCGGGACATCTACGGGCTCCCTGTGTGGTAAACTGGGGCGGTTGTTGCGTCATCGGCCTGCCACCTTCGTCGGGACCCCGCGACGCGGTCGTCTCACCCCACCCCAGCCCCAGGCTCTTCTGGAGAGCGACATAATCCTTGGTGAGTTGCGCCTGGCTCTCGACGAGGCTTCGCTGGATTTCGTTCTGTTGGCGCGCGGCCTGCAGGACGTCGATCAGGCTTCCCGTCCCGCCTTGATAGCGGACCTGCGCGAGTGCGACGGCGCGGCCCGCCGCGGCGTCCACGCGGACGAGCGCGACCAGGCTCTGGCGCTGGTGGCCGAAGCGGCTGAGCGCGGCCTCTGCGTCCCGCAGGGCGGCCAGGACGGTCGCCTCGTAACGCGCTGCTTCGGCGTCGCGACTCGCGATCGCCCCCCGGATCTGCGCGCGGACCTGCGGATAGCTGAGAATCCGCCAGGACAGGGAGGGGGCGCCGATGGCGCTGAAGGCGTCGGCGCCGAGCAGCCGCCCCGGACCGGTGGAGACGAATCCGAGGTCCCCGAGCAGGGTCACACTCGGAAAGAGTTGCGCGACGTTCTGGCCGATCTGGGCCTGGCTGGCGGCGAGGCGCCGCTCAGCCGCGCGAATGTCGGGCCGGCGTCGCAACAGGGCCGCCGGATCGCCCACCGGCGTCACCGCCGGTGGCATAGGGGCCGCCGCCGCCGCGGCGAGCTCCGCGTCGCGTGCGCCCGGCTCTCCCCCGGTGAGTAACGCGATCCGATCTGCGATCTGCTCAAGCTGCCCCTGCAGCGGCGCCATCTGGACGTCCGCCTGGTCGAGACCGGCCTGGACCCGCTCTACGTCGCCGTCCGTGGCGGCCCCGCGCGCCCGGCGCTGGCTCACCAGGTCCAGAATCTGACGCTGTAGCGCATGTGACTCCTGGGCCAGTCGCAGTTGCGCCTGGGCATTGCGGAAACTGACGTAGGCTTGCGCCACCTCGGCGGCCAATTCGACCTGCGCGTCCTGGGCCTGAGCGGCCTGCGCTGCGGCCTGGGCGCTCGCGGCCTCCACCCCGCGTCGCACGCCGCCGAAGACGTCGAGTTCCCACGACGCGTCGAACCCGACGCTGTAGAGGTCGATGTCGCTGGTGGCGCCGCTGTCGGAGCCCGGGCGACCCGACAGGCTGCTCAGGGCGCCCGTCGGAACGCGTGCGGCAACGCCGAGGGCGCGCCCGCCACCGACCGGAAGGGCCCTGCTGCGAACCTCGCCCAGACGCGCCCGGGCGGCGCGGACGCGCGCCTGGGCCTCGTGGAGTGTGGGGCTCCGGGCCAGGGCCCGGTCGATCAGTCGGGTCAGGATCGGATCATTCAGCGCTTCCCACCATCGGGCGGGCGGCGGCGCGCCCACCACCAGGGCCGCAGTCCCCCGGTGGAACTGCCCTGACGCGCTCGCGTGGGGCGCGACCGACGGCGGTCCCCTGTAGTCCGGGCCGGCCACGCAGGCCGCGAGCGCGAGGGGCGCGGCGAGCACAAGGGATGTCGTGACGGACGTGCGGATGGAAGGGCGCATGGCGATCACGCGGCGAGCGAAAGGCTCGCCCCCTTCGGCAGAGGCTTCAAGAGCAGGACCAGCGGGATCATCAGGACCATCGACACGCCCAGCACCCAGTAAGCGTCGGCGAACGCCATCACGGTGGCTTGGCCGTGGATTTGTCGATCCAGCCAGGCCATCCCGTGAGCGGCGACCGCGTCCTGGCCGGCGAGCCCATTGGCGCCGAGCGTCTCGGTCAGGCGCGCGGCGTGAAACGTCGTGCGCTGATCCTGCAGCGCGCCGACGCTCGCCAGGCCAACCGAGCCACCCAGATTGCGCGCCGCGTTGAACAGGCCTGAGGCGTCACCTGCCAGCTCCTGAGGCACAGAAGTCGCGGCCGCCTGGTTGAGGAACATCATTGAGAAGAACATCGCGAAGCCGCGCACGACCTGCGTCCAGAAGAACTGGGGTCCGGCCGATGCCGACGTCAGGCTCGAATCCAGGAAGCAGCTCACGGCATACAGAACAAGGCCCATGGCGATCGCGACGCGCAGGTCGATCAGCCGGACGAGCAGCGGAAAAGCCGCCAGCATCATGATCGTCGGTACCCCGCTGATCATGTTCACGCCGCCGGACTGCTCGGCGTTATAGCCTGCCACCAGCGCCAGGAACTGGGGAATGAGGTAGAGGACGCTGTAGAAGACGGCGCCCACCATCAAGGTCACGACGAAGACGGCGCCGAAGCTACGCTGGAACAGGATGCGAAGCTGGACAACCGGTCGCCGGCTAAAGAGCTGGCCGGCGGCCAGCAGGAGGCAGCCGGCCAGCGAAACAAGGATCAGGCTGTTGATGAACGCGGATTCAAGCCAGCGCTCACGCTGACCTTCCTCCAGCACGATGGTCAGGCCGCCGAGGCCCAGGATGAGACCCGCGACGCCCAGGACGTCGGTTTCCGCGAACATGCCCCATCGGACGCGGGCGCGCGGGAGGCCTCCGATGAGCAGGCCGACGAGCCCGAGGCCCATCGGTACGTTCAGGAAGAAGGCATAGTGCCAGCTGACATTCTCGGTCAGCCAGCCGCCAATGACCGGACCGAGCACCGGTCCCAGGACCGCGGTCATGCCGAACAGCGCCAAGCCCAGCGGCTGCTGGCGGGGCGGCAGGCGCGTGGCGACAATGGTCATGGCCATGGGGATCATCGCCCCGCCGGTGAACCCCTGGCCCACCCGCCCCACGATCATCTGGCTCAGGTCCTGCGACACGCCGCACATCACGGAGAATCCCGTGAAGAGGACCGTAACGATCAGCAGGAAGCCGCGCAGGCCGAAGATTTTCGCCAGCCAGTCCGCCATCGGGATCATCACGATCTCGGCCACCAGATAGGCGGTGGAGATCCAGGTTCCTTCGGCGCCGCTGGCCCCGATCTCGCCCTGAATCGTTGGCAGGGAAGCGTTGACGATGGAGATATCGAGCGTCGCCATGAACGCACCGATGGTCCCGGCTGCGACCGCCGGCCAGGCGCCGGCGCCGGCTTTGTCGGGATGAGCTGATGCGTGCTCGCTCATCGCCCGGCGTCGCGGCATCGGACGCCGTCGCAGGCCGATGCGGAGAGGTGGCGCGTGTCCACCGACACCTCGGCCGAGAGGCCGGGCAGCAGCCTCGTGCGCAGATTTGCAGGGGCATCGACACGAATCCGGACCGGGACCCGCTGCACGATCTTGGTGAAGTTGCCGGTGGCGTTGTTCGCGGGGAGCAGGGCGAACTGGGCGGCGGTCCCGGGGGAGAAGCTCTCGATCACGCCCCTGAGCCTCTGCCCAGCGAGCGCATCGACCCTGATCTCCACCGGCTGGCCGCGGCGCATGCGACCGAGTTGGGTCTCCTTGAAATTGGCGACGAGATAGATGGATTGCACGGGCACGACCGTCATCAACCGCGTGCCGGGCTGCACAAACTGTCCGGCGCGGACCGACCGGTCCCCGATCCGGCCGTCGAGGCTGGCGCGGATCACCGCGTCGTCGACGGCATGGCGCGCCTGACGTGCCTGAGCCAGAGCCTGCTGGCTTTGGGCTTCCGCCACCTGCACGTGGGTCCTGAGGGCGCCGATCTGACGCTGCCCAGCCAGCACCTGGGCGGCGGCCGCCTGAGTCTGGGCGCTCGCCTGATCGCGGTTGTTCCGCAGTTGTTCGAGGCGTTCCCGGGTCTCCGCGCCGACCTGGACCAGAGGTCCATAGCGGTCGACCTCGCCAGATGCGAACGCGAGGCTCGCCCGCGCCGCTGCGAGCTGGGCCTGGGCCTGGACGATCTGGGCGTCCTGCAGCGCGATCTGAGCCTGGGCTTGGCCGATCGCCGCTGCGCCCTGCGCGACCTGCGCGTTCGCCTGGTCGAGGCGCGCCTGGACGTCGCGGACGTCGATCCGCACCAGCGGCTGATCGGCTCGGACATCCTGGTTGTCCCGCACCAACACCGCCTCGACGTAGCCGGCCAGCTTGGACGCGACCGTCACCTGGTCGGCCTGCAGGAATGCGTCGTTGGTGGTTTGAACAAATCGTCCAACGGTCCACCAATGGAGCAGCAGCCCGGCGAGGCCGATCAGGATGGCCAGCACGACCATGGTCAGCGCCAGTCGACCGCGTCCCTGGCCTCGAGGTGCGGAGCTCTCGACGGCCGGTTCATCCCGTTCGGGCCGGATCGCGTCGGAGGCCGCTAGATCATCCATCGACAGGCGCCACTATGTGATCGAGACGGTATCGTTCACATACGAGGCCTCGGGTGATCGGGCAAGACGCCGCGCGGATTGCGAGGAGCTGAGGCAAGTCCAATGACAGCGGAACTCCCTCGACGGGTCGGGCGACCTGACCAGCAGGCGTCAGGCGAGATCTTTCGCCATATCGTCGATACCGCCACGCGCCTCTTCATCGATCAGGGCTTCGTCGCGACGTCCATCGAACAGATCGCGGCCGCGGCCGGGTCGGGGAAGCAGACGATCTATCGCCGCTTCGCGTCCAAGGAAGGGCTGTTCCTCGAGGTGGTCCACGGACAGGCGCGGCGCTTGTTCGAGGCCGCGTCCACGGCAGAGACCGCCCAGGAAAACCCGATCGAGGCCCTGAAGGAAAGCTGCCGGCTCTTCTTCGACTTTGTGCTCAAGCCGGATGTCGTCCAGCTTGAGCGTATTCTCGTCGCGGAAGTGGGACGTTTCCCGGAATTGGGGGAGCATCTGCTTGATGACCTGATGGCGCCCATGTGGGGCCTCATCAATCGCTTGCTGCGCGCGGCGGCGGCGGCCGGTCAGATTCGGATGCACGACCCCGAGATGACCCACATCCTTATGATCAGCCTGCTCGCGGGATGGCCGACCCAGCAGGCACTGTTCGGACGTACGCCGTTCCCGACTCAAGAAGCGGCGGACACCTATTTCGACGCCGCATGGGCGATGTTCCTGCGGGGCGTGCGTTAGGTGTGGCGTTCGTCCCAAGTCGATCGAAGCGTCCGAGACTTCTTCCTAGCTAGGGCTAGCCAGCGTAGCATGAGGATGACACAAGAAAACACATATGTGTCGGAGGGTGCATGGGCGAGGTCGTCAATTTCGAGCGGTGCGGACACGTGGCGGTCATCACCCTCAATCGACCCGAGGCGCGAAACGCCATCTCCCCGGAGATGCTCGTTCGCTTGGCGGACACGTGGACCCAGGTGCGGGACGATCCGGAGATCCGCGTCGCCGTGGTCACCGGCGCCGGCGACAAGGCCTTCTGTTCCGGGGCGGACCTCGGACGATTCATCCCGCTGATGAGTCGCGCCCGCCCGCCGGAGGACGAAATCGGATCGGCGCCTGCTGGCTGACAAAGAAATGCTCGGCCGGGGGCTTCTGCGGACGTTTGATGTGGTCAAGCCGGTGATCGCGGCGATCAACGGCCATGCGATCGCCGGCGGTATGGAACTCGCCCAGGGGACGGACCTCCGTATCGCGTCCGATACGGCCAGGCTCGGCGTGCAGGAGGTCAAATGGGCGATCTTCCCCGGGGGTGGCTCAACGGTGCGGTTGCCACGCCAGATCCCTTATGCCCGCGCCATGGAGCTGTTGCTTACCGGCGACCTGATCACGGCCGCCGAGGCGCTTGCGCTGGGGTTCCTCAATCGCGTCGTGCCCCAGGCTGAAGTCCTGCCCGCCGCGCTGGAATTGGCCGAGCGCATCGCGGCCAACGGGCCGATCGCTGTGCAGGCCATCCGCCGGTCCGCTCGGGCCTGCCTGGGGCGGCCGGAGGCCGAGGCCATGCAGATCGAGTCCGAAATGGCGGCGCCGGTGTTTCGGACCGAGGATGCGCGAGAGGGCCCGCTCGCCTTCATGCAGAAACGCAAGCCCGTCTTCAAAGGACGCTAACTCCGCCACTCCGCGATCCCGCCCACAAGAGACAAGGAATCCCTCTATGGCGTTGCACAGCCGCATCTGCGAGATTTTCGGCATTCAATATCCCATCGTCCTTGCCGGAATGGGCGGCGCCAGCGTTCCCCGCCTGGCGGCGGCCGTCTCAAACGCCGGGGGTCTGGGAATCCTGGGTGCTGCGGCCTGCTCGCCCGCCGAGCTTCGCGCCTGGATCCGCGAGGTGCGATCGCTCACCGACAAGCCGTTCGGCGTCGACACCCTGCTTCCCGCCTCGGTGCGCCGCGAGGTGGTGGATGCGGCGGCGGCCTCCGGAGGGGGCGGCAAACCGTCTCCCATGGAGCTGATCGGCGACTATCAGGCGTTCGCGGCGGATTTCATGCATCAGGAAGGCCTGCAAAAGATCGCACGCCCGCGCGACGCCACGAACGCCGAGGCTCGCGGCGGCCCGGCGTTCTTCTCCAAGGAGTTCTTCGAGGCGCAGATGGAGGTGGTCATCGACGAGAAGGTGCCGGTCTACGCCGCCGGCCTTGGAAATCCAGGACCCTGGATGGAGCGGCTCCGCGAGAATGGCACGAAGGTGATGGCGGTCATCGGCTCGGTGAAGCATGCGCTGCAGGTGGCGTCGTCCGGCATCGACGTCGTCGTCGCCCAGGGCCATGATGGGGGCGGACACAACTCTCCCATCGGAACCATGGCGCTGATCCCGCAGGTGGTGGACGCCATGGACGGGCGAATGCCTGTGCTCGGGGCCGGCGGGATCACCGACGGTCGCGGGGTGGCCGCGGCTATGATGCTGGGCGCCGAGGGCGCCTGGGTCGGCACCGCGTTCCTGGCCACGGAAGAGGCTGGAATCCAGCAGTTCCAGAAGGAAGTCCTCGTGGAATACGGCGACGGCGACACGGTGGTGTCGAAGTCGGTCACCGGCAAGCCGGCGCGGATCATCCGCAACAAG
The DNA here is from genome assembly GCA_943332615.1 of Phenylobacterium deserti. Classification (GTDB taxonomy): domain Bacteria; phylum Pseudomonadota; class Alphaproteobacteria; order Caulobacterales; family Caulobacteraceae; genus Phenylobacterium; species Phenylobacterium deserti_C. The sequence goes on along the minus strand of CALQQB010000004.1, from coordinate 65,358 downwards.
TGGGCGCAGGCCTGGGTCGACGCGGACAAGCAGCCCCTGCCGATGCCCTTCCAGTCGATGATCGCAGGACCGGTGCTGGCCGCAGCGACCCACGACCAGCGCAAGGACATAGCCCCGGGATTCGCCGGCCAGGGCATGGGTCTCATCAAGGCCATCCGACCGGCCCGCGAGGTTTTGGAAGATCTCGTGGGCGGCGCCGAGATCGCCCTTGCCCGCGCCGATCGCTATCTCTGAACCCTGGAAGGAAATGCCGATGACCGTGCGCCGAATGCCCGAATTCCACGCCGAGATGGTCGAGGGCTTCATGGCCTCGAGCAATCGGATGACCGGCCTCCCGGAGTTCCTGGGCTTGCGGATCGTCGCCATGGAGCCGGGGCGGTTGACGGCGGAGATGGCGGTCGATCCGAAGCTGCTGACCGGCTTCGGCAACATGCACGGGGGCGTCTTGTCGGCCGCCTGCGACCACGTGCTGGGATGTGTCTGCTATCCGCACATGGAGAAGGGCCAGTGGGCGGCGACCACCGAGTTCAAGATCAACCTTCTGGCGCCGGTAAGCCGCGGGACGGTCACGGCGCAGGCGGAGATCATATCGATGACCAAGCAGACCGCCGTCGTCCGGATCGAGATGGAGAACGAGGGCCGGCTCTGCTGCTCCGCGCAGGGGACCGTGCTGATCCAGAACCCCAGGCCCGCCTGACGTCGCTCGCCGCCGCTCAGGCGGTCTTCTGGGCCGGACGCCGGTCTGAGGCTCCAAGGCTGCCCAGGACGCTGCGCATGACCTGGAGCAACTCCGGCCGGCGACTCCGGAAGAGATCCTTGGGGGCGGCCAGGCCCAGCGCCAGCGGACGCGCCGGCGGACTCACCGCCAGGGGAATGGCCAGCATCGCCGCGTTGGCGTTCACCAGTCCGGAGTTGAACGCATGGCCGCGCGCCGCGACCTGGGCCACATCCCCGGCGATGGCTTCGGGGCTCGCCGGCGCCTCGTCGCCGTCCCAGACCGCGAGCGATTCGGCGATCAGCTGCGCCCGGCGATCCGGGACTTCCATCGCCAGCAGCACCCGGCCCAGGGTCGAGCGGGCAAGGCATCGCCGCGTCCCCGCCTTGACGTGGTAGCGGATCGGCGTCGTGCCCTCGATCACACGCACATATTGGCAATAGCCGCCGCTCGCCGCGCCCAGCACCACGGTCATCTGGGTTTGCTCCGCGATCTCGCGCATCTGTTGCTGGATGCGCCGCAGCGGAAGGATCTCGTCCCCGACCCAGTGTCCGAGGAGTGACACCCGGATGGAGGGGAAGAAAGTCTTGTCCTCGGCGGAAAACTCAAGATAGCCGAGGTCGGCTAGGCTGCGGAGCAGCGCGCCTGTGCTCGAATGTGGATACCCCAGCGCCACCGCCACATCCTGGATATGCGCGGGCCGGCGCACTTCGTCGAAGTATTCGAAAATCTCCAGCGTCCTGGCCGCGGATTTGACGATGGACGGGTCGGGCTTCTGCATGGCGTCGTTTCTAGCTCAGGAACGTGGCCTTGGCTTGCGACAGGACAATCCGGCCGTCCTCGGTTTCACCCTGAATGATCGCCTCACCATCGCCCGTGCGCCAGAACTTGGTGACGATCGTGTCGCCGTATTGCACTCGGTCAGCGAAGCGGCCCCGGAACGACCGGAAAGCGGCGGGATCGTCGGCGCACAGTTCGAGCAGGATAGCCCGACCCACGATGCCGTATGTGCAAAGCCCATGCATGAATGGCGCGTCGAAACCGCCCATCTTGGCGAACTCCGGATCGATGTGGATGGGATTGCGGTCGCCGGAGAGCCGGTAGATCGCGCCTTGTTCAGGGCGAGTATTGAAGCGGGCCACAATGTCCGGGGCGCGGTCGGGAACGGTGTCGCCATCCCCACCCGACGGTCCGCGCTCGCCGCCAAAGCCGCCGGCGCCGCGCACGAACAGCGTCGCGTGGGTCCGGAAGAGCTCGCCGTCGGCATCTCGCGCGACACTCTCCACGCCCAGCACCGCGGCCTTTCCCTTGTCCCAGACCTCGGTGATCCTGCCGGTCACCTCAACGCTGGCCTCGGGCGGAAGAGGTTTGAACAGTTCGATGGACTGTTCTCCGTGCAGCAGCATTTCAAGGCGCATCTCGACGGCGCGCATCATCCCGCTCAGCGCTGTGCCGCCCGGAATGACCGCATAGGTGGGGAGAACCTTCGGGCCGCGGCCTTCATAGATGAAGTCCAGATCCCCGGCTGGCCTCGCCCCGACCCCCAGAGCGTAGAGCATCGTGTCCTTGGAGGACCAGGTCTGGGTCGTGACGGGAAACTCGAGTCCGACGAGATCGGATGAGATCGGCTTGCGTGTCATGGGGCCTCGCCGGTTTGGGGCTGGGAACTCAGCGCTGCGGCGCCTTGCCATCCGGCGGCCACGCCGCGACGCCGTCCTCCAGGGGAATGCGCAGGCTCCGGAGGAGCTGGGAGAACATGGTCCAGTTGCCGATGGCCACCACCAACTCGATCCGTTCGACCTCGGTCGGCAGGTGGCGGCAGCAGGCCTGCCATGCGGCGTCCCCGATCATGCCGGCGTCAAGGGTGTCGTCGGTGGCCTGCAGCACCGCCCTGTCGGCGTCGGAAAGGTTCGCTGCGCCCCGCCAGTCGCGCGTCGCTGTCAGGTCCGCCTCGGGGATGTCGAGCCCGCGCGCCACCCGCCAGTGCTGCGTCCATTCATAGACCGAGCCGGTCCGCCAGCCGATCCGCATGATGATCAGTTCGCGCAGTCGCGCGTCCAGCCTGTTGCCGCGGAAGAGAAGGGTGGTGAGCGTGGAGACCAGTTCCTCCGCGACCGCCGGATGATGCAGGAGAACGCGGAACACGTTGAGCGGCGCCATCTGTTCGGAGAGGCCCGCGGCCTTGGCCGCGCGCGTCGCCTCGTCCAGGCTGAGTGGAGCAACTCTTGGTCCGGCGTCGGCCATGGCGTGCATCCCAGGTCCGAGGACGCCGAGGCGGAAATCCGCTGGCCGCTGCTCGGAGGCGCTTGCATGTTCCTTGTCATAACAGATATGCGTTGACCACGACATATACGTGTGACGATCGTCCGTTCGCGCACCCTGGAGCGCCCACCCGGTGATTCCCGCCAAGACCTTCGCGATGGTTCAGACGGCGCCGCGCAGGCTGGAAATGCGCGATCTGCCGATCCCCGACATCGAGGACGACACCGCGATCCTGCGGATCGAGGCCTGCGGCATTTGCGGCAGCGACTACGAGCAGTTCGAGGGCGTGCTGAGGACGCCGATGCCGGTCATCCCCGGACACGAGCCGGTGGGGATCATCGCGGCGATCGGCGACAAGGCCGCCCGCCGCTGGGGCGTGGACGTCGGAGACCGCGTCGCCGTGGAGACCATGCTGTCCTGCCACAGCTGCGACACCTGCCTCAGGGGCCGCTACCACCTGTGCGCCGACCGGCAGATCTACTCCTACATCCCGCTCGCGAACCAGCCTGGCCTGTGGGGCGCCTACGCCCAGTACATGTACCTCGCGCCCAACACGATCGTGCACAGGATGGACAAGAGCTTGCCGCCGGAACTCGCGGTCATGTTCAACCCGCTGGGCGCTGGGTTCCGCTGGGCGGTGGAGATTCCCCAGACCCAGGTGGGCGATACGATCGTCATCCTCGGGCCGGGCCAGCGGGGCCTCGCCAGCGTCATCGCCGCCCGCCAGGCCGGGGCGGGCAAGATCATCGTCACAGGGATGGCGGCGGACGCCAGGAAGCTCGAACTGGCCAGGACCTTCGGAGCGCACCACACCATCGACGTCCAGAACGAGAACGCCATCGATCGCATCAAGGAGCTGACGGGCGGACGGGGCGCCGACGTGGTGGTGGAGGTGACGTCCTACGCCACCGACCCGGTACGGGAAGCCCTCAGCTATGTGCGGGCCGGCGGCACGATCGTGCTCGCGGGGGTCAAGGGGTTCAAGCCGATCCCCGATTTCGTCTCCGACCTGATCGTCTTCAAGGAGATCACCATCAAGGGGGCGATCGGCGTGACCTCGTCGGGCTATCGCAAGGCCATAGACCTGATCGAGGGGCGCACCCTGCCGCTGGAGCTGATGCACACCCACGACTTCGAACTGAAGGACGCCGAACTGGCCATCCGGACGCTCGCGCGCCAGGTGGACGGGGACGAGTCCATCCATTCCTGCCTGATCCCGCCAAGCTAGCCGCATCGCACCGCCGGGACGCCGCCTGGCGCCCGAGAAACGGAGGAACCGTGAGCTTCAGCGACAAGGCAGCGATCGTCGGCATCGGCGAGACGGAGTACGTCAAGGGCTCGGAGCGGACCGCCGTAGACCTGATGCTGGAAGCCGCCCGCAAGGCCATCGCCGACGCCGGGCTCAAGCCGTCGCAGATCGACGGCATGGTCCCGCCGCCGATCTACACCACCTCCGAGGAACTGGCCGCCAACCTCGGCGTCGAGGTGTTGCGCTACGCCTCGACCGTCCACATGGGCGGGGCGAGCCCCACGACGGCGCTACAGAACGCCGCCATGGCCGTCGCCGCCGGCATCGCCGACAATGTGCTCGTGGTGCTGGGGTGGAATGGCTACTCGGCCCTGCGTCCGAAACCGGGCCGGCCGCAGCAGCGGACCATGAACATGAACCCACATTTCCCAAGTAAGGCGCTGATTTCGCTGTCCTGACCATTATATTTCCTATATAAAACATGGTGTTGAAGGCTGCGAGGGGCGCGTTTCATGGATCACCCAGAGGGTGCGGGCTTGCAACGGGCAGATCGGGTGGATTTCGACCCTCGCGTGCGGCTGGAATTTCGCGGCACGCAGCTCAGTTCCGACGGCGGCCTTCTGGTGATGCGCGAGCTTGATGACGCGCTCGGGTTGTCCGATTTGGCGTCAGCGGCGCTGCGCGATACTCGCTCTGGCAAGAACACGGTCCATCGGCTCGACGGCCTGTTCCGGCAATCAGTCTTTGGGCGGCTGGCCGGATACGAGGATGTCAACGACGCCAACCGTCTCGCCTGCGATCCGGTCATGCGCCAAGTTGTCGGCGGCAGAGCGGTCGATGCACAAGCGGCCTCGGCATCGCAGATGGGACGGTTCGAGACCGAGACGCTGGCTCTGGCCGGGAACCGTGCCGCGCTGGCCGACCTGAACGGGCAATGGATCGACCGGTTCCATGACCGTAACGGGCTGAAGTACATCGTTCTGGACATGGACAGCTCGGTCAGCCCGACCCATGGCGACCAGGAAGGGTCCGCCTGGAATGGCCATTTCGACTGTAGCTGCTATCACCCCAACTTTCTGTTCAACCAGTTCGGGATGCTGGAACGCTGCGCCCTGCGCCATGGCAACGTCCACAGCGCCGATGGCTGGCGTGATGTTCTCGACCCCGTCATTGCGCGCTACGCGGAGCGCGACCTTGGTGGCAGGTTCTTCCGGGCCGATGCTGCCTACGCGATCCCGGCGATCTATGAGCGATTGGAAGAAGCGCGGTTCTTCTACGCCATCCGGCTGCCCGCAAACGCGGTCCTCAAGGACAAGATCGCGCATCGGCTAACGCGCCCTGTCGGGCGGCCGTCACTGACCAAGGTCAAGCGGTTCTTCGAGGAATTCGAGTATCAGGCGGCGTCCTGGGACAAGGAACGCCGGGTGATCGCCAAGATCGAATGGCATCCGGGCGAACTGTTCCCGCGTGTCGGCTTCATCGTCACCAACCTGCCGATGGAGCCGGACTGGGTGGTGCGGTTCTACAACCAGCGCGGCACCGCCGAGCAGCACATCAAAGAGGGCAAATACGCCTTTCGCTGGACGCGGCTGTCGTGCCGGAAGTTCCGCGACAATGAGGTGCGGCTGCAACTGCACGCCCTGGCGTACAACCTGGCCACCTTCTTGCGCTGCATCGAGCTGCCCGAGGCCATGGCCGACTGGTCGTTGACCAGCCTGCAACTGAAGCTGATCAAGATCGGGGCACGTGTGGTCCGTCACGCCCGCACCATCACCTTCCAGCTGGCCGAGGTCGCTGTCACCGGCACGATGGTACGCGCCATCCTCGCCGCTATCCGCCGATTGCGAGCGCCACCGCTATGCGCATGATCGCGATCCACGCTCAAACTGAACGAAAGCGGCTGGACAGATCTGTCCGCTGCGCTGAAAAACGCCGCCCCTGGGCAAGGAAACAGCGGCTTCGCGGTCTGATCCGTCCAGATCCAGCAGTCTGCGCGACCGCAGGTGCCGCTTGCGGCAGAAAATCCTTGTCTAGCGCTCGGATACAGGCGATCTTCACCTCAAACGCCACGCCACTTGGGGAATGCAGGCTTTTATGTATTGGAGGCGCCGATGGAGGCCTGGAATTACGCCAACCTTTGGGAGAGCGTGGCGGCGGCCGCGCCGGACCGGCCCGCCCTGATCCAGGGGCCGCGGGTGGTCAGCTACCGAGACTTCGACCGCCGCGCCAACGCGCTCGCCCGCCGTATGCTGGAGGCGGGCGTCTCGCACCAGTCCAAGGTCGGCGCCTACCTCTACAACGCCCCGGAATACCTCGAGAGCTACTTCGCCGCCTTCAAGGCCGGCCTGGCGCCGTTCAACATCAACTATCGGTACGGCGGCGAGGAGCTGACCTACCTGCTCGACAACGCCGACGCCGAGGTGGTGGTGTTCCACGCCTCGTTCGCCGAGACCGCAAACAAGGTCCGCCCGAACCTGCCGAAGGTGAAGCTGTGGCTGGCGGTCCCAGAGCCGGGCGTCGCCATTCCCGACTGGGCCGAGGACTACGAGGCCGTCGCCGCAGCCGGCGCCGACCGCGTCGTCGCCCCCTGGGGCCGCTCGGGCGACGACATCATCATGATGTACACCGGCGGCACCACCGGCATGCCCAAGGGCGTGATGTGGCGCCAGGAGGACCTGTTCAAGAGCCTGGGCGGCGGGGCCAACCTGCTGCTGGGCCTGGGCCCGCTCGAAACCGTCGCCGAGGCTGGCGAGCGGGTGAAGGCGGTCGTCGCCAGCGGCGCGCCGCAGGCGGTGGCGATGGCGGTGGCCCCGCTGATGCACGCCACCGCGCAATACATCTCCCTGGGCGCGCTCAACACCGGGACCGCGGTGGCCGTGCTGCCGTCGCGCAAGTTCGATCCCGTCGAGCTGTTCGACGAGGTCGACCGGCTTGGCGTCTCGGGCCTGATCATCGTGGGCCTGGCGTTCGCCGCGCCGATGCTCGAGACGCTCGACGCCAACCCCGGCCGCTGGAAGCTGACCTGCCTGCAGCTCATCGTCTCCTCCGGCACCATGTGGAGCGCCGAGAACAAGCAGGGCCTGCTCAAGCACATGCCGCAGGTGACGCTGATCGACTCGCTCGGCTCGTCGGAAGCGCCGGGCCTGGCCGGCTCGATGGCCAACGCCGCCGCCCCGGCCCAGACCGCCAAGTTCGCGGTGGGCGCGAACGCGGCGGTGTTCACCGAAGACGGCCGGCGGGTGCAGCCGGGCTCGGGCGAGCGCGGCCTGCTGGCGGTCGGCGGCCATGTGCCCCTGGGCTACTACAAGGACGAGGAGAAGTCGGCGAAGACCTTCCGGGTCTTCGAGGGCCAGCGCTATTCCGTGCCTGGAGACTGGGCCACGGTCGAGGCCGACGGGACCATCACCCTGCTCGGCCGCGGGTCGCAGGTGATCAACACCGGCGGCGAGAAGGTCTTCCCGGAAGAGGTCGAGGAGGCCCTGAAGCGCTTCCCGGGCGTGCGCGACGCCGCCGTGGTCGGCGTGCCGGACGCCCGCTTCGGCGAGCGGATCTGCGCCGTGGTGGACTTCGTCGGCGACCGGGCCCCGACGCTGCAGGACATGGCCGGCCACGTGAAGTCGATCCTGGCCGACTACAAGGCGCCCCGCGAGCTGGTGCTGGCCAAGGTGGAGCGGGCCCCGAATGGCAAGCTCGACTATCGGTCCGTGAAGGAGATGGCGCTGAAGGCGCTGGCCGCGCCGGCGACCTAACGAAAAAGTAATGAGCGTAGTTGGGGCCGGACGAGGCATGGTCCGCCCCAACTATGCATCATCCAAGGTGTTTTTCTGCATTTAGACGAATCGTCATGGCGCGCGGCGAGCTGATGAAGAAACTGCTGGCGAGCTACGGCCGGGACGACGAGTTCCGCGCCGTCGCCGAGCAGATCATCCTCGAGGAGGAACAAAAGAACAACCGCGTGCTGGCGCGCACGCTCCGCAAGACGCTGGACAACGCTCAGGCCGCGCCGGCGCGGCCCAAGGCGCTCGCGCCGCTCATTCCGTTTCCCGACGCGGCCAGCGATTTCGTCGAGCGGATCGAGCCTGAGCACAACAAGAATGACATCGTGCTCAGCGACGAGAACGTGCGCGTCTTCGTCGACCTGATGCATGAGTTCCGGCGCGGCGACGAAATCCGTCGGCGCGGTCTCACCGTCCGCTCGAAGCTGCTATTCTGCGGGCCGCCAGGCTGCGGCAAGACCCTCTGCGCAGAGGTGTTCGCGGCCGAGCTGGGCCTTCCGCTATCAAACCAAGGGAGCGCTTCAAATGCCACCACTTTCCAGGCGCGACAAGGCCGGTCGCAGGGCCCCAATCCAGGCTTAGCTCAATACATTGGTATACCAAACTGGTCGACCATGGTAAGGGCCTGTAGAGGTCGGTCGAGGGCGCGCCGGCCTTCGGTGCAGCGGCGGTTTTGGGCGGCACACGAGATCATGGCCTTCGGTGAAGTTTTGCATATTGGGCGTCGAGGATGTCTTGGTCGGAAGTTGATTTGTTCATCATTGGCGGAGGTTCGGGCGGCGTCCGGGCGGCACGGATCGCGGCCAGCTATGGCGCCCGGGTCCTGATTGCGGAGGAATATCGCGTCGGGGGGACATGCGTCATTCGCGGCTGCGTGCCCAAGAAGCTCATGGTCTACGCTTCGCATATTCCTGACGAAATGCGGGATGCGGTAGGCTTCGGATGGACTATTTCTTCGACGGAATTCGATTGGGCGACGCTGATCGCAAACAAGAACAGCGAGATTGCTCGTCTTGAGGCCGCTTACACGACGAACCTGGAGAAATCAGGTGTGAGAGTCGTGAAGGCGCGCGCGCAATTCGAAGATGCCCATTGCCTGCGGCTCTCGTCGGGGGAGATCGTGCGGGCGAAATATATCCTTATCGCCACGGGAGGCGCGCCGGACAAAGGCGCGGCGTTTCCCGGAATTGAGCATGTGATATCGTCGAACGACGTCTTCGATCTTCCCAACCTTCCAAGGCGAGTCCTTGTCCAGGGCGGTGGCTACATTGCAGTGGAGTTCGCCTGTATCTTCGCGGGCCTCGGATCTGAAGTGACGCTCGCCTATCGTGGCGACAACATCCTGCGCGGTTTCGACGAGGATGTACGTTTGCATGTCCGGGGCGAACTCGAGAAGTCCGGAATCAAACTGCTGATGAGGTCGACGGTGGCCAAAGTCGAGCGATGCGCCGATCAGCGCATTGTTTGTCTGTCAGGCGGATCTCGCGTCCTCGTGGATGAAGTGTTGTTCGCCATCGGACGGCGCCCGAATATCCAGGGACTGGGGCTGGAGAAAGCGGGTGTCGCGCTGAATCCAGTGAGCGGCGCGGTTTTGGTCAACAATATGGCCCAGACGTCCGTCCCGCACATCTTTGCCATAGGCGATGTCACCGATCGCATCAACTTGACCCCGGTCGCCGTCCGAGAGGGGCAAGCCTTTGCGGACCGCGTGTTTGGCGCACGCTCGGTTGAAGTCGATTACGGCGATGTTCCGACGGCTGTCTTTTCCCAACCTCAGATCGGCGCAGTCGGTCTCACGGAGGCCCAAGCGCGGGATCGGTTCCCGCTGGTCGATATTTACAAGACGACTTTCAAGCCGCTCAAGGCGACTCTTTCGGGAAGCGCCAGCCGGACATTGATGAAGCTGGTGGTCGACGCCTCAACCGGCCGCATACTCGGATGTCACGTGGTGTCGCCTGATGCCGCGGAGATTGTGCAGATGGCTGCGGTCGCAATCAGAATGAAGGCGACCAAGGAAGACTTTGATTCCACGATGGCCCTGCATCCAACGTCGGCGGAAGAACTCGTCACCATGCGTGAACCCTTCGCACGCCACGTCCGACAGGGTGAAGAGAAGTCCTTCCGCTCTTGTGAGCAGCCCGACTGCGCCCTCTCGCAGAGTGGACATATCGCAGCCAGTCCCAAATCAGCTTGACACCGCCCTCATGGTGGGCCTACCAAACTGGTAGGACCAAAGTCGGAGTAGGATTCCTCGAACATTGCCGCCGTGGCGCTATGGGCGTGACGTGACCCCCTGAAACTCCTCCAGAGATAGCTAGAGTCCGCCCCGAAGAAGGACGGACAGATGAAGCGATCGAGGTTCACGGAAGAGCAGATCATCGCGATCCTGCGCGAGCAGGAGGCGGGCGTGCCGACGGCGGATGTATGTCGCAAGCACGGGGTCAGCTCGGCGACGTTCTACAAGTGGAAGGCGAAGTTCGGCGGGCTGGATGTGTCGGAGGCCAAGCGGCTGAAGGCGCTGGAGGACGAGAACGCCCGGCTGAAGCGGATGCTGGCGGACTCGATGCTCGACAACGCCGCGCTGAAGGATCTGCTGGGAAAAAAGTGGTGACGCCCGCCGCGCATCGGGAGGCGGCGGCGTATCTGCAATGAATACCCTGACCCGCACGATCCAGGGCTTCTACATGCCCTACGGCGTCATGATGCCGGCCCAGATGTATTCCTGGATCGCCATGCGCCACAAGCACCTCTACGGCGTGCCCGACGAGGCTACGGGGGAAGTCGCCCTGGCCTGCCGCGCCCATGCCCAGCTGAACCCGAACGCCATGACCTATGGCAGGCCGCTGGACATGGAAGAGTACCTAAGCGCGCGATGGATCTCCGAGCCGTTCCGCCTGTACGACTGTTGCCTGGAGACCGACGGCGCCTGCGCGGTCGTCGTCACCAGCGCCGAGCGGGCCCGCGATATGCCGCACCGACCGGTGCTGATCGCCGGCGCGGCCGAGGGCCACCCCTATCCGGCCGACGACATTCCCTCCCGTCCCGACATGCTCAGGATCGGGCTCTCCTACGCCGCGCCGAGGGCGTTCGAGATGGCGGGCGTCACGGCCCTGGAGATGGATTTCCTGCAAGTCTACGACTGCTTCACCTATGTGGTCCTGCTGCAGTTGGAAGCGCTGGGGTTCAGCGAGCCCGGCGGCATCTACGACTTCGTAAAAGACGGCCAGATCCAGCTGGGCGGCCGCTATCCGTTGAACACCCACGGTGGCCTGCTCAGCGAGGCGCACGTCTGGGGCCTCAACCACGTGCTCGAGGCGGTGCGCCAGCTGCGTGGCGACGCCGGCGCGCGGCAGGTGCCGGGCGCCAAGATCGGCCTGGTCACCGGCTGGGGCGATCTTGGTGATGGCAGCCTGGCGATCTTGAGGACCTGATGTCGATGCAGCCCCCCACCGTTCCCGCGCCGCTCCCCCGCACCCAGGATCCGATGGACGAGGCCTTCTGGGCGCAATGCCAGGACGGCCGTCTGCGCTTCCAGCGGTGCGACCATTGCGGCGCGTGGCGGTTCCTTCCGCGCTACATGTGCGCGCAATGCGCGTCGCCCGATTTTGCCTGGGCCCCGGTTCGGGGGACTGGAAGCCTCTATTCCTGGACCATCACCCACCAGGCGCTGCATCCCGCCTTCGCCGCGGACATCCCCTACATCGCCGCCCTGGTGGAGCTCGACGAAGGCGTGAGGATGGCGACCCGATTGCTGAACTGCGACCGCAGCGCGCTCCAGCTCGGCCTTCGTCTCGAACTGGTCTTTCAAGTGCTCGGGGATGGCTTCCGGCTGCCTTGTTTCCAGCCCCTGGGGACGCTCGCGGCGAGCCAGGCGGCCTGATGCCCACCCGTAGCCCCAGCATGAGGACCCGCCGATGGACCTGACCTACAGTCCCGAGCACCAGGCCTTCCGACAGGAGGTTCTCGACTTTCTGGACGCGCATCGCGACGCGGCGCCCAAGGGGCGCGGGGCCGCGCAGCGCCCGTCCCCAGAAGTGGTGGCCTAAGGGAAATTTCCATGCACTGGAACTTCGGCGATATCCTCGACGCCCTGCCGCAGGTGATCCCACTCGACGCGCCCGCCTTCATTCATGGCGACCGGACGCTGACCTGGGGGGAGACGACGCGCCGGTCGAACAACCTGGCGCGCGCGATGCGCACCCGGGGCGCGAGGGCTGGCGACAAGGTGGCGTTCTACATGCGCAACCGGCCGGAGTACGGCGAGGTTCTGGCCGCCTGTTTCAAGGCCCGCTTGGTCCATGTGAACGTCAACTACCGCTACAAGCCCGACGAGGTCTTCTACATCTTCGACGACTCCGACGCCCAGACGGTGATCTACGGGTCTGAATTCCGCGACACGATCCTCCAGCTCAAGGACCGGCTGTCCAAGGTCGTGACCTTCGTCGAGATCGGCGACGATGGCGCCGGAGCGCCGTTCGCGGAAGCCTACGAGGCCCTTGCGACGGCCGGCGACGGGGCGCCGCTCGGCATCGAGCGTTCGCCGGACGATCTGCTGTTCATCTACACCGGCGGCACCACCGGCATGCCCAAGGGCGTCATGTGGCGGCACCACGACCTGCGCGACGCCCAGCTCGACGCCCTGCGTCGGCTGGGCCCGGCGCCGGAGACGCTGGAGGGGCATCTGGACTTCATCCGCGCGTCGGGCCCCGGAAGCCGGACGCTGCCGGCCTGCCCGATCATGCATGGAACCGGCCTGATCACCGCCGTCAGCTGCATGATGAACGGCGGCTGCGTCGTGACGCTGGAGAGCCCGTCGTTCGACGCCGATGAACTCTGGTCGGTCGTCTCGCACTGGAAGGTGCAATCGATCGCCATCGTCGGCGACGCCTTCGCCAAGCCGATGCTCAGGGCGCTCGACGAGGCGCCGGAGCGATACGACACCTCGAGCCTGGTCTCGATCGTCTCCTCGGGCGTGATGTGGAGCCGCGAGGTCAAGGCGGGCCTCTTGCGGCACATTCCGCAGGTCACGCTGATGGACTCGTTCGGCGCGTCCGAGGCGCTGGGCTTCGGAATGTCGGCGATGACCAAGGATGGCGAGGTCAGGACCGCCACCTTCCAGATCGGGCCCCGCTGCAAGGTATTCGACGAGGACGAGCTGCCGGTCGAGCCCGGAAGCGGCCAGCCCGGGATCATCGCCATGGGCGGCCCGATACCTCTCGGCTACTACAAGGATCCGGAGAAGACGGCCAAGACCTTCCGGACCATCGGCGGCCAACGCTACTCGATCCCGGGCGACTGGTGCACGGTCGAGGCGGACGGCGCGCTGACCCTGCTGGGCCGCGGCAGCGCCTGCATCAACACCGCCGGCGAGAAGGTCTATCCCGAGGAGGTCGAGGAGGCGCTCAAGACCCACCCGGGCGTCGACGACGCCCTGGTGGTGGGCGTCCCCGACGACAAGTGGGGCCAGGCCGTGACGGGAGTCGTCGTCCTTTCAAGCGGGGTCGGCTTCGACGAGGACGAACTGCGGCGGCACGTCCGCGCGACGCTCGCCGGCTACAAGACCCCTAAGCGCATCCTCGTGGCCCGGGTCCCATTGCGGGCTTCGAACGGCAAGGCGGACTACAAGACGGTGGCCGAGTTCGCTCGCAGAGATCTGGGGCTGGCGTGATGATGGACGCCCAGCCCACGGCGCCGTCGGAGGCCCGGCCGGTCGAGGACCTCGATGTCCTGGTGGTCGGGGCTGGCTTCACCGGCCTCTACCAGCTTCATCGACTGCGCCAACTTGGGTTCTCGGTGCGGCTCTTCGAGGCGGGCGCCGACCTGGGCGGCATCTGGTACTGGAACTGCTATCCTGGCGCGCGGGTGGACACCCACGTCCCGATGTACGAGTTCTCCAGCGAAGACCTCTGGCGGGACTGGAACTGGACCGAGCGGTTTCCCTCCTGGGAGGAGTTGCGACGCTATTTCCGGTACGTCGATCAAAAGCTCGATCTCAGCCGGGACATCGCCTTCAACACCCGGGTCGAAGCCGCGGAGTTCGACGAGGACCGCCGCCGGTGGGTGGTGCGGACGCAGGACGGCGGCCTTGTCAGCCCACGGTTCCTGGTGCTCTGCACGGGCTTCGCCGCCAAGCCGTACATCCCGGACCTCAAGGGCCTGGACCGGTTCGCCGGCGTCAAGCACCACACCGCCTGGTGGCCGCAGGACGGCCTGGACCTGACCGGCAAGCGGGTGGGCGTGATCGGCACCGGCGCCAGCGGCGTGCAGGTGGTGCAGGAAGCCGCGGCCGTGGCCGCCGAACTGACGGTCTTCCAGCGCACGCCGATCCTGGCGCTGGCGATGCAGCAGTGCCCGCTGGACGAGGCGACCCAGATCGAGATGAAACGGGACTACCCCGCCCGGTTCGCCCGGCGGCGCGAGAGCTTCGGGGGGTTTGACCTCCAGGCGAGCGGCAAGTCGGCTCTGGAGGTGACCGCCGACGAGCGGCGGGCGGTCTTTGAGGCGAGTTGGGCGGCCGGCGGCTTCAGCTTCTGGGCGGCCACGTTCTACGACGTGATCATGAACCTCGACGCCAATCGCACCGCCTACGATTTCTGGCGCGAGAAGGTCCAGGCGCGGCTCAGGGATCCGATGCTGGCGGAAAAGCTTGCGCCCAAGCAGCCGCCGCATCCGTTCGGGGTCAAGCGCCCGTCCCTGGAACAGACCTACTACGACGTGTTCAACCAGGAGAACGTCCGGCTGGTGGACCTGAAGGAAACGCCGATCCTGGAGGTCACGCCAAAGGGCGTCAGAACTGAGGAGCAGGAGTACGAGCTGGACATCCTGGTGCTAGCCACCGGCTTCGACGCGGTGACCGGCGGCCTGACCCAGATCGACATCCGCGGCGTCGAAGGCCGCACGCTGAAGGAGAAGTGGGCCGCCGGCGCGCGCACCCACCTGGGCATGGCCAGCGCCGGCTTCCCCAACCTGCTGTTCCTCTACGGGCCGCAGAGCCCCTCGGGCTTCTGCAACGGCCCGACCTGCGCCGAGCTGCAGGGCGACTGGGTGGTCGAGTGCCTGAAGCACATGCGCGACATGGGCGTGACCCGGTTCGAGACCACTGCGGTGGCCGAAACAGCCTGGAAGGAGCATGTCGAGCAGATCGGCGCGATGACGCTCTTTCCCCTCGCGGACTCCTGGTACATGGGCGCGAACATTCCAGGTAAGCCGCGGGAGTTATTGAATTATCCGGGCGGCGTGCCGTTGTACCTGCAGCTGTGCCAGGAGAGCGCGGACAAGGGTTACGAGGGTTTTGTGCTCAAATGTTAACGACGCCCGCCCCCCTGCATGGCGGGCGGAGGCGGGATGGAGAATCTCCATGAGCGATGGCGTGATCGATCTGAGGGCGGAGGCCCGCGCGAAAGCCTACGCGATGCCTCTGGAAGACATCAACCTGGCCGACACCGAGTTGTGGCGCACCGATACGGCGTGGCCTTACCTGGAGCGGCTGCGCAAAGAAGACCCGGTGCATCTGCACCCAGCCCATCACCACCCGGATGGCGCCTTCTGGTCGGTCACCCGCTACGCCGACATCATGGCGGTCGACACCAATCACCAGGTGTTCTCGTCCGAGCCGTCGATCACCATCTTCGATCCCAAGGAAGACTTCACGCTTCCGATGTTCATCGCGATGGATCCGCCCAAGCACGATGTGCAGCGCAAGACGGTCAGTCCGGTGGTCTCTCCGGCCAATCTGCACCTGCTGGAGCCGCTGATCCGCGAACGTATCTGCAAGACCCTGGACAGCCTGCCGATCGGCGAGCCGTTCGATTGGGTCGATCGAGTTTCGATCGAGCTCACCACCCAGATGCTGGCCACCTTGTTCGATTTTCCGTGGGATGACCGGCGCAAGCTGACGCGCTGGTCGGACATCGCCACCGCGGGTCTCGACTCGGACCTGTTCGTCACCGACGACCCCGAGGCGGAACGCAGGGCGGAACTGTTCGGCTGCGTCGACTACTTCACGCGGCTCTGGAACGAGCGGGTCAACGCCGAGCCGAAAGGCGATCTGATCTCCCTGCTGGCCCACGGCGAGGCCACCCGCAACATGGACCGCATGGAATACCTCGGGAACCTGCTCCTGCTGATCGTCGGCGGCAACGACACCACCCGCAACACCATGACCGGCTCGATCCTGGCGATGCACCAGAACCCCGAGCAGCTTCGCAAGCTGCAGGCGGACCCGCGCCTGATCCCCTCAATGGTCTCCGAGACCATCCGCTGGCAGACGCCCCTCTCCAACATGCGGCGCACCGCCACCCAGGACTTCGAACTTGGCGGCAAGCTCATCAGGAAGGGCGACAAGGTGCTGATCTGGTACGCCTCGGGCAACCGCGACGAGACCGCGATCGAGAACCCGGACGCCTACATCATCGACCGGGAGCGTCCGAGAAACCACCTGTCGTTCGGGTTCGGCATCCATCGCTGTGTGGGCAACCGCCTGGCCGAGTTGCAGCTGAGGATTCTCTGGGAAGAGATTCTGCCCCGGTTCCCTGATATCCGGGTCTTGGAAGAGCCCCTCCGTGTCGCCTCGGTCTTGATCCGCGGATACTCGTCCATGCCGGTGGCGATCCCGGCTCGCCACTGAGGTGCGCCGACCAGCGGGCAAGGGTGGGCGGGCCTCAGGACGTGATCGTTATGATCTCTGGCCTGGCTGACGCAGGCGCGCGGTGAAGAGCCACGAACCAATTTAGGCTGGTGTACAGGCCGTTCTGCCAGCGCTCCGAAGAGGGTGACGCGCTGCCGGCGAAATCGTCAGACGGCAAGCCTGTACAGTTCCGCCACGTTGTCGTGGCAGATCCAGTTCCGCTCCTGCTCGCTCAAGTCTTTGGTATGCTCTTCGAGCATGGTCTGCGACAGGGGCCAGGTCGAATCCGAATGCGGGAAATCGTTCGCCCACATCAATCGGCGGACATTGCACATGTCCTTCATCCTGAACGCCACCCAGTCGTCCTGGAAGGTCACATAGATGTTGTCCCTGAAATACTCACTCGGCATGCGCTTGAGCGGAGGGGCCTTCATCCAGTAGCGATGGCGCTTGTAGGCGTGGTCCATGCGATACATGTAGTGCGGGACCCAGCCCGCGTCGGCCTCGACGCAAACGAGCTTGAGGCCTGGGAAACGATCGAAGACGCCGCCGAATATGAACGTGCCCATCACATCCTGGCAGCCGCGGATGATCGACAGGAAGCCGTTGATCCGCGGACCGCGCGTCTGGCCTGCGAGGCTGTCCGACTTGCCGGTCAGGATATGGAACGACAGCGGCATGTCGCACTCGACGGCGGTCGCCCAGACCTTGTCGTAGACGGTGGAGTCGTAGTCTTCGACGGCGGGGTTGCCGGGCATCATCACGCCTTTGAAGCCCATCTCCTTCGCGCGAAGGATTTCCGCGACGCCGTCCTGCGGTGTCCGCATGGAAACCTGCGCCAGACCGTAAAGGCGGTCCGGAGCTTCACCGCAATATTCCTGCAGCCATCGATTGTAGGCCTCGAAGCAGGCCTTCTTGAAATCGAAGTCGGGATGATTGCAGAGCATCATTCCGACCGTGGGGTAGATGAACTCGGCGGCGATCCCGTCTATCTCCTGGTCCGCAACACGGAATTTGGCGTCCCAACCGCTTCGCCACAGATCCTCGAAAGCCACGCCGTGCGTCGTGATCTGCGACGGGTCCTTGCCGGCGGCGGCGACCAGACCCATCGGAATCGGCGAGGCCAAGC
This sequence comes from Phenylobacterium deserti, assembly GCA_943332615.1. Taxonomy (GTDB): domain Bacteria; phylum Pseudomonadota; class Alphaproteobacteria; order Caulobacterales; family Caulobacteraceae; genus Phenylobacterium; species Phenylobacterium deserti_C. The sequence goes on along the minus strand of CALQQB010000004.1, from coordinate 47,601 downwards.
CTTCGATGACGAATACGTCGCCAATCTTGTCGAGCCGCTCCATTCGCGGCGCGCGGTCGCGGAACTTAGGGTCGATGTAGTCCACGTAGCAATGCGGCGGCTCCGTGATGTGCGAGTCCGCGGATATCGGCTTCTTGATCATCTCTTTCGACCCCGCGTCGATTCGGAATGGTGACGTGATGGCGATCACCTAGTGCGTCTCAAGGAGTAGCAGATATATGTTAGCGTGAAACACCTATGTGGGGTTCGTGGTCGTGAAGGCTCGGGCCAACGATCGGAAGGAAGCGGTGGTGACAGTCAAGGTGGCCAGCGAAGGCACGGTTCGTGAGGTGACGCTGGCGCGTGGGGAAAAGCGCAATGCGCTCGACGCAGGCATGTTGGCGTCGCTGACCGAAGCCTTCACCAGACCACCTGTCGCCGGGGAACGTGTCACGGTGATCCGCGCCGAGGGACCGGCTTTTTGCGCGGGGCTCGATCTGCGCGAGCGTGGCAGCGGCGCGATCGGCTCGTCGGCAATAGAGACCATGCTCCATGCGATCGAACTTCACCCCCTGCCCGTGGTCGCCGTCGTCCAAGGCGACGCCATTGCCGGAGGCAACGAACTGGCCTTGCACTGCGACTTCGTGGTGGCGAGCGAGGCCTCCCGTTTCGGTATGTCCCTGGCCAGGATCGGGCTTGCTCCCAGCTGGTTCCTGGCCAAGAAGCTGCTTGAGGTCGCCGGCCCGGTCGGCGCGCGAGAAATGCTGCTGCTGGGCGACCTGCTACCCGCGCGGCGCATGGCCGACATGGGCCTGATCCACCGCGCCGTAGCCGCCGCAGACCTTGAAACCGCCGCTCAAGCCGTGATCGGCCGGCTCGCCGCCAATGCGCCGCTCTCGCTGCGTGCGATGAAGGCCCTCCTGGTCCGGGCCATGGCGTTCCGGAGCGGCATCGACCACGCTGACGTAGATGCCCTCGTGGCCGCCGCCGCGAGCAGCGCGGATGCCCGCGAAGGCATCGCGGCCATGCTCGAGAAGCGCGCGCCGCGCTTCGAGGGGCGCTAGGTGACGGGCGTGCGCCTCGACAAGCCGTGGGTGGACCTCACCGCGGAGAATGTGGCGCGCCTGGCCGGAGAGTTGGGCGTCTATCACCTTGCCGACGCGGAGGGCCGCGTTGTTCGCATCGGCCACGCCGGCGGCCGCTCGCTATTCGGATTGCGCGGCGAGTTGCAAGCGGCTCTGGCGGCCGGGGAGGGCGCGCGGTTCCGCACCGAGGTCACCGCCCAGTACCTCAGCCGGTACGAGGAACTGCTGATGATCCACGTCGCCGACCACGGCGGGCTGCCGACCGGCAATGCCGCGGAAAGCCGCCGCCGGATCGGCCGGCTGAGCCCCGGCTGAGGAGGCCACGATGGACTTCGAGATGACCCACGAGCAGACCGTGATCGTCGATCAGGTGCGCCGGTTCGTCCGCGACGAAGTTGTGCCTCTCGAGGCCAAGCTCGATCCCGACGCCTCGCGCCCGGAGCCGGAGGACCATGCGCGGCTGGTGGCCATGACCCGCGAGATGGGGCTCTACGGGCTGGGGATTCCGCCGGAGTTCGGCGGTCCGGACGTCGATATCGTGACGCAGACCCTGGTCGCCATCGAGACCTCGCAGCATCGTGCCGGCCTCTACTCCCCGTGCTTCGGGGCGTTCGGCGGCGCCGGCCTCGCCCAACTCTATGAGGCCAACGACGACCAGAAGCAGCGTTATCTGTTCCCGACCCTGCGCGGCGAAAAGCGGGGCTTCTTCGGTCTTACTGAACCCTCCGGCGGCTCGGACCCGGCGCGGGCGATCCGCACAAGCGCGGTCCGCGACGGAGACGACTGGATCATCAACGGCTCAAAGATCTTCATCTCCGGCGCTGACGTCGCCGACTTCGGCATCGTGTTTGCCCGCACCGATGCCTCCAAGGGCCGCGGCGGCGTCACCTGTTTCATCATCGACGCGGACATGCCGGGCTTTCATGTGCGCCGCGTGGTGCACACGCTGCGCTCCGGCCACTACGGCACCGAGCTGCAATTCGAGGATGTTCGGGTGCCGCAGGCCAATGTGCTCGGCGAAGTCAACAAGGGCTTCGCAATCGCCAATGACCGGCTGACGCGCCAGCGGATCCCTTATGCCGCCGGATGCCTGGGCGTGGCGATAGCCGCCCAGGCGATGAGCATCGAATACGCCAAGCAGCGCGAGACCTTCGGCGCCGCCCTTTCCAGCCGCCAGGCGATCCAGTGGATGGTGGTAGACAACGAAATCGACATCCGGACCGCACGCTGGGCCACCCTGGCCGCAGCCTGCAAGGCCCAGCGCGGCGAGCCGTTCCGCGCCGAGGCGGCGATGGCCAAGCTGCTCGCCTCGGAAGGCGCCAGCCGGGTGGTCGACCGGGCGATCCAGATCCATGGCGGGTACGGTGTGACCAAGGACTTTCCCTTCGAGCGCTGGTACCGCGAGATGCGCATCCGCCGGATCGGCGAAGGACCCAGCGAGGTCCAGCGCATCGTCATGGCCCGCGAACTCTTCGACCAGGCCTTGTACTAGACGATGGAAAACCGACCGCCGCCGCTCAAGGGCCTGACCGTCATCGATCTAGGCCAAGTCTACCAGGGACCTTACGCCGGCCTGCTGATGGCCAAGGCGGGCGCGAACGTCATCAAGGTCGAGCCGCGCCACGGCGAACCGCTGCGCGCCCGCGAAGCCGTCGGCGGCGGCGCCTCTCTGCCGCTCGCCATGCTCAATTCCAACAAGCGCGCCGTCACTCTCAACCTGAAGAGCCCTCGCGGGGTCGAGCTGCTGCGGGCCCTGGCGCGAAAGGCCGATGTGCTGCTGGAGAATTTCGCACCCGGCGTGATGGACAAGCTCGGCGTCGGCGCCTCGGTGCTCATGGCCCACAATCCGCGCCTGATCTATGCCTCGGCCACGGGCTACGGCCTCTCAGGGCCGGAGCGCGACAACCTTGCCATGGACATCACCATTCAGGCGGCGTCTGGAGCCATAAGCGTTACCGGCTTCGCCGACGGGCCTCCAGTCAAGGCGGGTCCGGCGATCGCCGACTTCCTGTCCGGAACCCACCTCTACGGCGCCATCGTCACCGCCCTCTATGAGCGCGAGCGAACCGGCCGCGGCCGGATGATCGAAGTTGCGATGATCGAGACCATGTTCCCGACTCTCGCCTCCAACCTGGGCATGATCCATAACAACCCGGACAGGTCGCTCGGCCGCACTGGCAACCGCCACGGCGGCTTGGCCGTCTCGCCCTATAACGTCTACGCCTGCAAGGACGGCTGGTTCGCCATCATCTGCACCAATGAGGAGCACTGGCGCAGCCTCTGCTCGGCGATGGGCCGCCCCGAACTCGCGGACGATCCGCGCTTCGCCACCAACGCCGCGCGCGTGACGCACATGGAGGAAACCGACGCGGTGGTAGAAGCCTGGGCGGCGGCGCTCAGCCGCGACGAAATCTTCGCCGCCACCGGCGCGCACCGCGTACCTTCGGCGCCGGTGCGCGATCTCTACGAAGTGCTGAACAACGCGCACATGAGGGTGCGCGGCATGCTCGAGGAAATCGATCATCCTCAACTGGGGCGGATCACCGTGCCAGGCAGCCCCCTGCGCTACCACGGCACCCCGCAGACCCCGGCGACGCCAAGCCCGGCCGTCGGCCAGGACAACGTGGAGGTCTACGGCGAACTGCTCGGACTTGGCCCCCAAGAGGTCGAGGCGCTGCGGGCTGAAGGCGCGATATGAAGCCTGGCTCATCGAGACCAGGCCCCGCTGCGGCTCCTTCGCGGTGAACGCCACGCGGGGTGCGCCCAGGTCCCATCGCGATCGCCGTCTAAGCTCTATCGTCCCTACTGGTCAGCGCCTCCCTCAAGCCGCCCGCAGGACCAGGCCGTCGGGCACGGCGCCGGTAGTCACCAGCCGCAAGAAGACGATCAACAGTTTGCGGACCAGGGCGACGATCATCGTCTTGCGCCGGGTCGGAGCCGCCTCGGTTCGGCAGCGGTACCACTGCGCCAAGCCGCTGGCCTTCTGGAAGATCAGGAACCGCCAAGCCAACTGTATCAGGCCGCGGCGCACCCGGGCGTACCGCGCGACCCCGGGGCAGCGTGCCGGCGATCAGCCAGCTCGCGTTACTCAACTCGATCACCGCGACGGCGCTCGCGGACGTTGGTCCCCTGCTGGAGGCGTGGCTTCTCGGACGCCCGAGCGATTGGAGCGCGGAACATGTCCGCCAGGTGCGGCTGCAGGCGGCGCTACTCTGGGGCGTGGCCGGGCAGCTTCGTCGCGGCAGGCAAGCTGCGGTGGGCGCTGTGACCGACCGCAAACCGCTGTGGCGTATGACGACCGCACCACGGCGGCTAGATTTGACGCCTAAACCGATTGATCGCTGGTCGGCGTGGACGCCGTCGAAGGCATTCTCACCTGCGGCCACTTCGGCCGGCGCAAACGATGCTGTCCGAACAGGCGTCAGTCCAGGTCCCTGGACATTTTCGCGTTTTGATGGTATTCAACTTATTGAATATGTTTAGATAATTTCGTATAACATAAATTGGGCGCATTCTGGCTGTAGCCGCCATTTGGTAATGTCGCACCGTGCCAGTTAGAGATGGCAACCTCCCTCGTTTGCGCGGGAAGCCTCCAAGTGACGTTACATATCATGAGCGACAAGGAGCCGGGGGACCGCGGCTTCTCCCTGACCCTGCCGGACGCCAGCCTCGCGGAGCCGATCATCGTGGCCTAGCGTGGAGAGGGCCGTTACTACGTATGTAGGAATTCTCAGTTTTAGCGAATTTCAGCTTAGAGAGTCGTTATCAGATCGCTGTTCGTTGTGTTATCATAGATGCGGTAATTCGCACTTTCTGATAAGTTTCTCATATGGAACAAACGCACTCACGACTCCCCCAAGGCCGCGCCCAGCTTGTCCGCGTGCTGGCTTCGGCGGGGGATGTCATCCACGTGCATGACGTCGTGAAGACCCTCGATCTCAGCAGGACCGCCGCCGCGCAACGCCTCTCACGCTGGATGGAACAAGGCTGGATCAACCGCGTCGGTCGCGGTGCCTATGTCGCCGCTGCGATCGACACGCTTGGTTCAGAGCGGACGCTTGATGACCCTTGGGTTCTCGTGCCCGCGCTATTTGCGCCCGCCTATATCGGCGGCCGCACGGCGGCAGAACATTGGGACCTCACCGAGCAGATTTTCAAAGACGTCGTCGTCCTGACCACGCAGGCGGTGCGCGAGCGTCAGCAGCAGCGCCAGGGCGTGCCGTTCACCCTCAAACACATCGATGCGCGCAAGCTCTTCGGCACGAAATCCGTCTGGCGCCATCAGACGCGCGTACCGGTCTCGGACGTGCATCGCACCATTATCGATATTCTCGACGACCCAGCGCTCGGCGGCGGCATCCAGCACGTTGCCGAGTGCCTGAACGCCTATCTGCGCCGCGATGACCGCAACGACGGCAAGCTGATCGACTACGCCGCGCAACTCGGCAACGGCGCGGTGTTCAAGCGTCTCGGCTTTCTCGCGGAAAGTCAGCGTGGCACCGACAAGCTCGTGCAGCTCTGTCTGCGGAATCTCAGCGGCGGGCACGCCGATCTCGACCCGGCGCAGCCCGGCTCACGCATCGTCTCGAAATGGCGGCTGCTGGTTCCTGATCGCTGGTCCCACCAGGTGCGGGCATGATCGATAAGCGCGAAATCCTCGCCCTCGCGCAGCAGACGTCACTCACGCCCCACGTCGTCGAGAAGGACTACGTTCTCGGATGGATGCTGGCCGGCATCTTCGGGCACGAAGCGCTCGCCGATAGCTGGGTTTTCAAGGGCGGCACCTGCCTCAAGAAATGCTTTTTCGAGACCTATCGTTTCTCAGAAGACCTCGACTTCACGCTCCGCGATCCCGCGCACCTCAACGAGGAGTTCCTGCGCGGCGTGTTCGGCGAAATCGGTGAGTGGATTTACGAAGAGGCCGGCATCCAGATTCCGGCCGAGCGGATTCGGTTCGAGGTTTACGAAAACCCGCGTGGCCAGCTCTCATGTCAAGGCAAGATCAGCTACATCGGGCCCGTCTCCCCAACGCGACCGCCGCCTGTTATCAAACTCGATCTGACGACGGACGAGCGGATCGTCCTGCCGCCGATGCGGGTGCCGATATTCCACCCCTATACCGATGCGCCCGAAGAAGGTGTGGAGGTGTTGGCCTACGATTATGTGGAGGCCTTCGCCGAGAAGTTCAGGGCGCTCGCTGAACGCACGCGGCCGCGCGACCTCTACGACGTCGTGCACCTCTTCCGGAATGTCGAAATGCGCCCGGAACCGGCTCACTTCATCGAAGTGCTGCGCGCCAAGTGCGAGTTCAAGGGCATCGGGCTTCCGCGCATTGTCGACCTCGAGCCGCATCGCGTCGAACTCGAGGCGGGCTGGGCCAACATGCTCGCCCACCAGCTTCCCGCGCTGCTGCCGGTCGATCAGTTCTGGGCCGCGCTTCCTGAAATCTTTGCCTGGCTGGAAGGCGCGGTAGCGCCGATCCTCGCGCCAATGCAACTCGGCGCTGGCGACACGCTCATCCGCGAGCGCCTCATCACGCTGCCCGCCGGCGGCATGGGCCAGAGCTTCATCGAGATGGTCCGCTTCGCCGCGGCGAACCGGCTGCTCATCGAAATCGACTATCGCGACAAGCAAGGGAGCCGCTCGACGCGCGCCATCGAGGCTTACTCCCTCCGCCGCTCCCAGGCGGGCGAGGTGCTGCTCATGGCCGTGCGCGCCGACAACGGTCAGCCGCGTAGTTACCTCGTCAACAGCATCCTTGGCGTGCGGCCGACCCAGACGCCGTTCTCGCCCCGCTATCCGATTGAACTCACGCCCTCTGGGGCACAGAGTATCCCGCGCGCCAGCAGCTCGGGCTCGTCATCTTCCGGCGGGCTCGGCCTGACGGGGTCGCGAACCATCCGGCGTTCACCGGCCCGGCGGGTGTCAAGTCGCTCCAACTTCGGCGCTTCATCCGGCCCGACCTACGTTTTCAAGTGCACTACGTGCGGCAAGACCTTCAACAAGAAGTCCATGGATGGGACGCTCGGAACTCACAACAATCCGCGTTCCAAGCGCGAGTGCTACGGCACATACGGCAGCTACGTGCGCACGAAGTACTAGCCGTTCTCCGGTGATGTACGCCATGAGGGCAATCGCGAGGCCCCTGTTCGCCTTCATTCGTCTGACGCTCAGCGCAAGCGGCCGGGTCGGTTAGAAGGCATCCATGTCGACGCGGATGATCTTGCGGATTCGTTCGTCGGTCATCAACGGCAGCTTGCCGGCGCGTTGCGAACAAAACGAGAAACATTGCTCGACGTGGCGCCACGCAGGCGCCACCTTGGCTCCATGGATTCCGATTCGAAGACCGCGACGGTGCGCAGCCTGGACCGCATCAACCTTCGTCTGGCCGGCGACACGTTTGCTGAGATCGACGCGGCCTGCGCCGCGCGCCCGGGCAACGTCTCGCGCAACACCTGGATCGCCGAGGCGATCGAGGAAAAACTCTCCCGCGAGCGCGCCCTCCCCGAGTCGCAAAGCAGCGAGCGCCGCGCGCATGGCTAGGTTCTACGAGTTCTTCTCCGGCGGCGGCATGGCGCGCAAAGGGCTGGGTCAGGGTTGGACCTGCCTGTTCGCCAACGATTTCGACTTCAAAAAGGGCCTTACCTACCAGGCCAACTTCGGTTCGGGGGAGCTGAAGGTCGCCGACATCCGCGCGATCACACCGGCCGACCTCCCGTGCGTCGCCGACCTGATGTGGGGCTCTTTTCCCTGCCAGGACCTCTCCCTGGCCGGCGTCGGCGCCGGCCTGAAGGGCGAGCGGTCCGGGACCTTCTATCCGTTCTGGGATGTGGTCAGGGCGCTCAAGACCGAGGGGCGCGCCCCCAAGCTCATCGCCCTGGAAAACGTCTGCGGCACCCTCACCTCGCACGGCGGCAAGGACTTCGAGGCGATCTGCCGAACCTTCGCCGATGTCGGCTACCGGTGCGGCGCCTTGGTCATCAACGCCGACCTGTTCGTTCCCCAGTCGCGGCCCCGGCTCTTCGTGATCGGGGTCCGGGCCGATGTCGCAATCGACCCGGCGCTGCTGTCACCAGAACCCCTCGCGCCCTTCCACACCCGGGGCCTCTGCCGCGCCGTCGAGGCGCTGCCCAAGGCTCTGCAGGCCAAGATGCTGTGGTGGAACGTGCCCACGCCTGGCCACCGGGTCAGCACCTTCGCCGATGAGATCGAGGAGAATCCGACAAGCGTCGCCTGGCACACCCCGGCCGAGACCGAACACCTGCTGGCCAAGATGTCCCCGCTGAACAAGGCCAAGGTGACGGCCGCGATGCGGGCCGGACGCCGGATGGTCGGCGGCGTCTACAAGCGCACGCGGCTCAACGAGAAGGGCGTGAAGGTCCAGCGCGCCGAGGTTCGGTTCGACGACGTCGCGGGCTGTCTGCGGACGCCGGCGGGTGGCTCCAGCCGCCAGGTCATCCTGGTGATCGACGGGAAGAAGGTCCGCTCGCGCCTGATCTCAGCACGAGAGACCGCCCGCCTCATGGGCCTGCCGGATGACTACAAGCTGCCGAAGAACTACAACGAGGCCTATCACCTGACCGGCGACGGTGTGGTGGTGGATGTGGTGCGTCATCTCGGCCAGCATATCTTTGAACCGCTCCTGGCCGAGGCGCTGGAGGCGCGCGAGGTCGCGTGAGCGACCTCTTCAAGCGCGATCCGGACGCGATCAACTTCCCGCCGTTCGAAACCGAGGACCTTCGCCAGAACCTGACCACCTTCCTCGACAGCCCGTTCGATGATCCGTCGGGCGCGAGGCCCTTCGTCGGCAACTACCGCTGGGGCGTCTACGCCTTCTTCGACTACGACGGCGAGCCGATCTATGTCGGCCAGACCAACGAGCGGTTGCGGACCCGCATCCGCCGCCACCTGACCAATCAGCGCACCGACGCGGTCGCGATGTCGGTCCTGGATCCTTTCGAGGTATTCGAGATCGAGGTCTGGCCCCTCCCCCAGTTCCAGGAGTCCAGTCGGTCCGACCTAGCGGCCCGCCAGCACCTCGATGCGCTTGAGCGGCTGATCACCGACCGGGCCGTGGCGGGGTCACAGTTCAAGGCCATCCTTAACGAGAAGGACCCGCCGCCGGGGGACCTCACCGTCGAGGCACCGCCATCCTTTCGGGGGCGTATCATCTCCGAGCGGGTCCACGAGCTGAGGTCGCACCCCGACTTTCGCATCGCGCGCCGCTCTCTGATCATCTCGCGCCTCGCGCAGGTGATTTCCGAGAGGAAGGTCCAGGGCGGCCTTCGGCGGGTGTTGCTGACGCAGGCCAAGCGGCTTCAGTGGCTATCGGCTCGCCGATACGAAGCGCTCGGCGGCGCGGCGTCAGTGGCAATCGAAAGCGAAGGCGAGGAGACCTAGGTGAGGTCGCGACATTGGACAGGCCAACTCTCGTGTCACGCGTCTAAAGGTTGAAGCGAACAACCTGAGAATGCTCGTTCAAAATTCTTCGCGCATAGCTAAGCTTACCTCCGCCACTTGTTCAAAGAGCCACGCGTCCGGCTCATCGCGGCCGCCCCTAGGAGCACGCCTTTGTCGCCGCCGCCGCTGACCAAGCGCACGGAGGATGGAAACCTCTATCGGCGACCCTTAGAGATCGAGGGTGCCCTGGAGCGCATCCTGACCCTTGGGCGCGAAGAAATCCTTGCGGCGGTCGCGGGCCAGGACCGCAACCACCCGGACTACGTACCGTCCGAATGCCTTCTGCACCTCGTGCGAAAGACCGCGAGCGACAACAACGAGCGCTATTTCGAGCGGCTGTACGTGGCCCTGATGCGCCGCGTGGATCGCGCCCTGCCCCGCGCCGAGCACCGAATGGGCGACAATGTCGGCGTGGATGTCACGCGCAGCCAGATCCGCAACCAGGTCCGCGACCGGTTCGAGGAACTCCTGGTCCGCGACCGTCAGGGCGGGGAGGACCAACTCGACATCTTCGAGGCCCGATTCAACTTCAGCCTCGCGCGCCTTCGCGCCACCGCACGAGAGAGAGCCTGGCGGGAGGCGGCACGCCAGACTCCGCTCGAGGCCGACGGGGAAGACGGCGAACTGAGCCTCGAGGTCGAGACCGCAGCCGGAAGCCTCGCGCTGCCGAACCCGGAAGAATGGGACGATCCCGCTTACCGGTCGCGCCTGGATGCGGCGATCAGGAGCCTGCCAAGCGAACAAAGCAGGATCATCGCAATGCTCAGGATCGGGATGCCGATAGACTCGAACGACCCCGACGTGGTGACCATCAGCAAGCTGATGGGCTGCGTGGAAAAGACGGTGCGGAACCGGGCTAAGAAGGCGATCGCCGCCCTACAGCGGGCGCTGGACCTCGAGGGGGGCGCATGACATCCGCCATCCCCGACTTGGACGCCACTCTGGAGGCCTTCGCCGAGGCCGGCGCCGACGACGCGACCCTGGCGGACTATGTCCGCCGCTATCCGCAATTCGCCGGCGAGCTGATCGACTTCGCGCAAGAACTTCGCGCGGTCGAGGCCGATGACGCGGCACCCTACACCCCGGACACCGCTTGGGAGACCGAGTCGTGGGCCCGCTTCGCCAAGGCCGCCGGCGTCGCCCGAGGACACGCGTCCGTAGCGGATCCGTTCGCCACGCTGAACAGCGCCCGCCAAGTGGAGATTCGCCAGACGCTGGACGTCCCCTCCATGGTGTTCAATGCCTTCCGCGACCGGCAGGTCGATCCCGGCACTGTGCCGGAGCCCTTCCTCGCGAGGTTCGCGCAATTGCTGAGCATCGCTTCCCAGGAGCTGCGCGCGGCCCTGACCGCCCCCGCGCGCCTCGATCCCGCTATGCAGTACAAGGCGGACGGCAAGCCTGCAGCCGCGGCCGATAAGGTGGCGTTCGCCGATCTCCTCGATCAGGCGATGGTCCCGGCGGATCGCCGCGCGGCACTACTGCGCGACGAGGCCTAAGGCTCATGGACGCGATCGAGGTCGCCCGCCAGCACGCGGCGTCGCTGCACGCTGCGGCGGTCGCCAAGGGCATCGACCCCTGGCAGCCCTATGACATCGCCTGCTCCGTGGCGCGCGGGCTAAAGCTCGACGTGGAGCCGGTGAAGCCCGGCAGTGTCGGCTTGAAGGGCGGTCGGGCGGTCTTCGACCCGAAGGCCCGAGCCATCCAGCACGAGGCGACTGGCGACCGCTTTCACGATGCATTCCTGGTCGGCCACGAGCTCGGTCACGCGAGCCTAGGGGACGACCAGGTGGAGGACATCGTTGACGCAGTCGATCCTGCCCGGCCGGCCGAAGCCGCCCCGGTCGGCGAAGAGCGCGTCGTCGATTATAACCGCCGTCAGCGTCGCGAAGTGCTGATGGATCTGTTCGGCCGCGAACTCCTAATGCCGCGGTCGTGGCTCCGGGACCTCCATCGGGACGGCATGACCGCGAGCGCCGTCGCCCAGCGCGTGGGCGCGCCCTATGAGGCGGTCGCCCAGCAGATGCTCGATGCGCTGCTGCTCCCGGTCGTCGCGCGAACCGAGGCCGAGCCCAAGCCCGAGAAGCCGCTGAACGCCGCGCAGCTGAAGGCCGCCTGTCATTTCGGTGACGTTTACCTGCTCGAAGCCGGCCCCGGTACGGGGAAGACCCAGACGCTGGTCGGCCGCACCCGGTTCCTCTTAGAAGAAAAGGCCGTCGATCCGCGCAGCATCCTCGTCCTGACCTATTCCAACAAAGCGGCGGGGGAACTGTCGGATCGCATTGCAGCGCAACGGCCGGACGCGGCCGCGGCGATGTTCATCGGCACCTTCCACGCCTTCGGCCTCGACCTAGTCCGGCGGTTCCATGCGGAGCTCGGGTTCGCTCAGCCGCCGCGCATGATGGACCGGCCGGAGGCCATCGAGCTGCTGGAGGCCGAGTTCACGCGGCTCGGCCTCGTCCATTACCGGAATCTCTGGGACCCGAGCCAGCTGCTGCGCGACCTCTTGGGGGCCATGTCCCGCGCGCAGGACGAATTGGTCGCCCCGCAGCGCTACGCTGATCTCGCCGAGGCGATGGCGCGAACGGCGACAAACGCGGCGGAGCACGAGGCGGCGGCGAGGGCCGCGGAAGTGGCGAAGGTCTACGCCGCCTACGAGGCCATCAAGGCCAAGGCCGGCGCGATCGACTTCGGCGACCTCGTGACCCTTCCGGTCAAGCTCCTCGGCGGGCGCTCCGACATCGCTGCGCAGCTTCGCGACACTTACCGGCACGTGCTGGTCGACGAGTACCAGGACGTCAATCGGGCGAGCGTCCGGCTACTGCAGCTGCTGACCAACAAGGGGCAGAACCTCTGGGCCGTAGGCGACGCCCGCCAGTCCATCTACCGCTTCCGCGGTGCCTCCTCCTTCAACATGGCGAGCTTCAAGACCGTGGACTTCCCCGGCGCGGCCGGCAGCCGCCTGGAGATCAATTACCGGTCCGCCAAGGAGATCGTCGACGCCTACTCCGGCTTCGGGCGCGCCATGGTCGCGGGGACCGGGCCTGCGGACCTGCACGCTGAGCGCGGCGCCTGCGGCCAGACGCCGAGCCACGTGCAGTTCCCGACGGGAGACGACGAAGCCGGAGCGCTCGCCGCGGTCGTGCGCGAGGTGCAGGTCGACCGACGCGCCTGGCGCGACCAGGCGGTGCTCTGCAAGGGCAACGAGCGGCTGGCGCGGTTGGGTGAAGCCCTCGAGCGGGCCGACATCCCTGTCCTGTTCCTCGGCAGCCTGTTCGAGCGGCCGGAGATCAAGGACCTGCTCGCCTGGCTCTCGCTTCTCATCGACAGGCGCGCCATGGGCTTGGCCCGGCGCAAGGCAGCTGGGCTGGACGCGCCGCTATCCGACGTCGCCGCCCTACTCGCGCACCTGAAGTCGGCGGAGAGCAGCCTCAGGTGGCTCGACCCGACCAGCGGTCCGGACCTGAGCCCAGACGGCGCCGCGGCGGTGACTCGGATGGCCGCGCTGCTGGACGGCTTCGCCAGCAACGCGGCGCCGTGGGACGTGCTGGCGCGGCTGCTGCTCGACCGCACGCGGATCGCCGCGCACATCGCCGCGGCCGACGATGTCGCGAGCCGCGGGCGCGGCCTGGCCATCTGGCAGTTCATGAACTTCGTCCGCGTGCAGAAGGCCGCCGCCGGGCTGCCCATCCAACGCCTCTTGGAACGCATCCGCCGGCTGGTGCTACTGGCCGACGAGCGCGATCTCCGCCAGCTGCCGCTGGCCGCCCAGGAGATCGACGCCGTCCGCCTGATGACGGTCCACGGCAGCAAGGGGCTGGAGTTCCCCGTCGTCCACCTGCTCGGGCTCAACAACAATGCCTTCCCCCGGACCGGCGGCCCGCCGCCGCCCTGTCCGCCGCCGGTCGGCCTGATCGAGGGGGCCGCCGGGTCCGGCCGCGACGTCGTCAGCGCCAGCGAGACCGAGGAACAGGAGTGCCTGCTTTACGTCGCCTTGTCGCGGGCGCGCGATCGCCTGTTCCTCTACTCGGCCCAGGCAACCGCGAACGGGGCCCGCCGCGACCCCTCACCATTCCTCGCCCGCCTCGGCCGCCTGCAGCTACGGCGCGTGGCGTCCGCCGCCAGCGCGCCCGACGACGACGCGACGCCGATTCCGGTCCGCTTCGCCGGCCCCTTGAGCTTTACTGAGGCCCAGATCGCCCTCTACGAGAGGTGCCCTAGGCGGTTCTTCTACACCCACATCCTCGAGGTGGGCGGCCGTCGGACCACAACCGCCTTTATGGGCCTGCACGACGTCGTCCAGGCCACGGTCAAAATCCTAGCCGCCCGGCCGCCGGAGGAGGCAGACGACGCAGTCGTCGCCGAGGTCTTCACTACCCTCTTCGACAGTCACGACGTCGCGGGACATGGCTACGCCGCCGACTTCCGCGCGATCGGGACGACGCTCGTCGGGTATTTCGCCGATCAGCGGCGCGGCCGTCGATCGATCGTGCCCGAACCGCTGCGCCTGGTCGTCGCCGGCGGCGAGATCGTGGTGACGCCCGACGAGATCCTCGTGGACGAGACCGGACATGCCGTGCGCAGCATCCGCAGCGGGCACCTCAGTGCGTCGCAACGCGACAACCTCGGCGCGGCCGCATTCCAGCTCGCGGCGCAGGATGCGTTCCCAGGATGTCGGGTCGAACTGGTGCACCTGGCCGACAACACCCAGACCGTGCTGGACCTCACGCCCAGGAAGCTGACGACGCGGCGGGCCAAGGTCGAAGCGGCCATGGCTGACATCGCGGCCGGCCGGTTCCCGATGAAGGAGTCGCCCTTCACCTGTCCGCGCTGCCCGGCCTTCTTCATCTGCGGCCCGGTCGTGGAAGGTGCCTTCGAAAAAAAGTTCTGACCGGGCTTACCGGTCCGTCGCCCAGGCTCCGATCACCCCAGTGAGACCGCCCCATCCGGCGGCAAACTGGAGCTTCCGACATGGCTGACCATCCCACCCCTCCGAGCGCGGCCCCACACCCGCCTCCCCGCTTCAACTTTTTCGTCAACGGCGTGAAGTACGTCACCGATCAACCGGCCCTCACCGGCCTGCAGATCAAGGCGCGCGTGCCCGACTGGGACCCGAGCCACGACCTCGTCCTCGAAGGTCACGGCCACGACCCGGACCAAGTGATTCGCGACGACGAGCTCGTGCAGCTCGACGTCCAGGGCGGCCCGCGCCGCTTCTCGTCGGTCCCGAAGGCGAACTTCGGCTGATGAGCGTCCTCGAACTCCAGCTCCAGCAGCTGCGCGAGCGCTACGCGGCGGTCGAGGTGACGCGCCTGGGCAGCGGTACGCACCTGGTCACCGTCCAGGCCGTGCCGCTGCCCCAGGGGTGGACGAAACCGGCGAGCGCCATCCGGTTCCTCGTCCCGGCGGCTTATCCGTTCGCGGCCTTGGACTGCTTCTGGGCGGACAATGATCTGCGGCTGGCGGGCGACCGGCTTCCGCAGAACGCCGCCGCGGGGAACATCCCGCCCGAGACCGGCGCGCCGGGCCTCTGGTTCTCTTGGCACCTGGCCCAGCCCTGGAACCCCAACCGCGACACCCTGTCGAGCTGGATGAACACCATCATCGACCGCCTGCGGAGGCTCCAATGAGCGGCGTCCGCTTCGCGTCTCCCCGGTTCGCCGCGTACCGCGATAGGCTCCTGGCCGCCCGCATGCGGGAGAGCTGCGGGATCGCCTATGCCCGCCACGACGCCGCGGCCGAGAGCTGGGTGGTGACGACGGCCGAGCTGGCGCCGGAGGCCGCCTACGAGCGCCGCGACCGCACCCATGCGACCCTGAAGCCCGCCTTCCTGGTGGAGGTCGCCAACCGGGCCCGTGCCGAAGGCCTCAGCGTGATAGTCACGCACACGCACCCCTGGGCCTCTGGCGCGCCGGCGTTCTCCGCAGTCGACGACGCGGGGGAGGCGGAACTGAAAGCCTACCTCGATCGGAGGGCGCCTGAGGGCGCACACCTTGCGCTGGTGGTTGGGCCCGATGGCTGCCGAGCACGCCATCTCGGCGGCGGGCCGAACGTCCCAGTCTGGGAGGTGGGCGAACGCCTCGTGCTGCGCTCTCCCGCCCCCAGAGACGGGCTGGAGGAGGGACTCGAGGATGGGCGGCATGACCGCCAGATCCGCGCCTTCGGCTCTGCCGGGCAGGACCTCTTGCGGCGCCTCCGTGTGGGCGTCGTGGGCGCCGGCGGCACGGGCTCGGTCACCCTGCAGCAGCTCGCCCACCTGGGCGTCGCGGACTACACAATCATCGACCCCGACCGGGTCGAACCCACGAACCTGAACCGCCTCGTGGGTTCGGGGCGCGGTGACGTCGGACGCCCCAAGGTGGAGGTCGCCGAACGGCTGATCCGCGCGATCCATCCCGACGCCATGATCCGCGGGTTGATGGCCGACGTGGTCGACGCGGAAGTCGCGCCGCAACTCGCCGGCCTAGATGCGATATTCCTCTGCACCGACTCGCACGCGAGCCGCGCCGTCGTCGGCCAGCTGGCTTATCAGTACCTCGTGCCGACCTTCGACATGGGGGTCAGCCTCACCGCGCGGGACGGCGTGGTGTCCCATGTCACCGGGCGGGTCCAGATGCTCGCCCCAGGGCTTTCGTGCCTCACATGCACAGGGGCGCTCGACAGCGAACAAATCCGCCGCGAACTGCTGACGCCCGACCAGCGTCGCGCTGACCCCTACGTCCAGGGCGCGCACGAGCCGCAACCGGCGGTGATCTCGATCAATTCGACGATGGCGTCGCTCGCTGTCACCATGTTCCTGGGCGCCGTGACTCCGGCGCCCGCGACGGCCCGGTTCCAATATTACGATGGCGTGCGGGGGACTGTCCGGCCGGCGCGCGCGAGCCAAGTGGAGACCTGCATCGTGTGCTCGGCGTCAGGGGCGCTAGCCCGCGGCAGCGCTTGGCCCCTGCCGGTCCGGCCGACTGAGGCGCGCCATGGATGAGCTGCGCCACGAAGTCCTCTGGTTCGGCGAAGCCCCGAGCGCCCAAGGGGCGCGGGAATTCGCCAACCGCCGCCTGACGATCGCCTCGATCGGCGACGACGCCCCGCTGCCGCCCTTGGCCGGCGTGGCCGCCGCCGTCTTCGCCTTCCCCAAGCGCGACCGCGAGGGCCTGTTCGCCGTCGCCGCGGCGCACGCCCGTACGCTTGTCGACTATGGCGTCCGCGTCGAGCTGATCGCGCCCGACGACGCCACAACCGGCCGCGTGCAGGCCCGCCTCGGGGCGGCCATTGCCCTGCCCAACGTCAGCGTGAGGACCACGCCTTGCGGGTTCGAAGTCGCCGAGGCCGCGGCGCGCCACGATGCGGGCTACAAGCCGCGGACCGATCTGGAGATCGTGGTGGCGGCCAACCGCGAGCCGATCCGCAAGGTCGACGAGCCGCTGTTCCAGCGCGCCTTCCAACACTGCCGCCGCATTGCGCTCGTCGAGCTCACCGGCGGCCGCTCGGACGCCCGCGTGTTCGCGGTGCACATGACGGTGGACCGGTCCGACGCGGGCGTCTGGCCCCAGCCGGCGTTCGCCAAGCTCGACCGCAACGACAAAATCGCGCGGGAATTCCAGAACTATCGGGACTTCGCCGACAAGTTCATCCCTTTCGGTCTGCGCCCGAACGTCCAGGATGTCGTCGTCGGCGGTGAGCGCAGCCTCCTCGTCGGCAACTTCGTGGACCGCTCCGAATCCCTCTGGGACCTCGCCCGCCGCAAGCTGGCCGCCACCGCCGTCACCGCCCTCATCGACGAGACCCTCGGCGGGTGGCGGGATCAGGCCTATGCGTCGGATCCCGCGCACGGCTCCGTCGCACGCGCGATGATCGGTGCGGGCCTTTGCAAGCCCGACCTGATTCGGCCACGCTTTGCCGAGGTGGCGCGCGAGCAGGGCGTCACGATCACGCCCGACGCCCTTTGGGACAAGCTCCTGGGCCTCCAGCAGCGGTACCGGGTCGCGCCGGTGCACGGCGACCTACACGGCGAGAATGTGCGGGTCCGGAACGGCCAGGCGATCCTGATAGATCTCGCGTCGGTCGCACGGGGTCCGCTCACAGCCGACCTCGCGGCGCTCGAGACCTGGCTGGCCTTCGAGTTGCCGCCGGAGCGACCGGAGGATCAATACGAAGACTGCGCCTGGCGTGAGGAGATCCGCCGCCTCTACGCGCCAGCGGCCTTCCAGCACCCGCCCGGACCCTGCGATCCGACCTCCGATCTCGGCTGGATGTCGACGATCGTGCGGCAGATCCGGCACATGGGGATCGCCGCACAGTCCTGCCCGACCGAGTACCAGACAGCGGTAGCGGTCCAGCTCTTGCGCCGCTGCCAATGGGACGATGGCCCGCCCGCAGACCGCTACCGCCGGGGCGTCGGCTACGTCGTGGCCGCCGCCCTCGCCGAAGACGCCCAGCGCCGGAGCCCTTCCACATGACCCGCCTCACCAGAACCCTACGCCTGTGCGGACAAGCCGAGTATCGGGATCAGGCGGAGCCGCACCTTCACCAGCCCGGCGACGCAGCCCTGATCTTCCGGGGTCAGGCGCGCTCGCTGCTGATCCAATGCCCGGATGGCTGCGGCCAGACCCTCGTCATCAACCTCGATCCGCGTGCAGGCAAGGCATGGCGCCTGGACATGCGCGGCGGGACGCCGACGCTCTACCCATCCGTCTGGCGTGACGGGGGCTGCGGAAGCCACTTCATCGTCTGGCGGGGCCGGATCCTGTGGTGCGATCGCTACGAAGCCGGCAACGTCGAGCCGGACTATGATGCGGGCCTGGAGGCCCGGGTCCTGAAGGCATTGACGCCCCGGATCTTCCGCAGCGCCGAAGAGATCGCGTGGGAGCTGGACGAAATTCCCTGGGAAGTCTCACGCGTCGCGCGGCGTCTCGTTCGCCAAGCCCTCGCGGAGGAAGGGCGGGGCCCGAAGATCAACTGGTTCCGCGACGCTCGAGGTCTCAGCTCGAAACCAGACCTGTCCAAGGCCCGCTAGGAGTCAAACCACGTCACTCCGCATCGCCTCGCGCTGCGACGGCGGTTAAATTGGCCGGTCGGGCCAGGAGAGCAGCCGTGCGGCAAGCTCGTGGGCCTCCCGGGCCAGGGTCGCCGGGCCGGTGACATAGAACTCGCTGCCGAAGAACGACCGGCGTTCCCGCCAGGTCACCGCCTCCGACGACTGGGACCGCACCAGCCCCCTCACCTTCGCGAGCTGCGCCTTCGGCGCGTAGACAACGAATGTCGCTTCAACCATGTGCCCACCCCATGCGCGCAGCATAGGGGATCGGGGCTCCGGCCAGCCGTGAAGTTCTCGTGAGGGCCGCCGTTTCGAACCCAGTGTTGCGCGCTCAACACGCTTTCCGGCGACGAGAACAAAATGAGGCGAAAAACAAGCGCTAGCGGGGTTGCCGATTCGGTCCCCCAGGATGTGGACGCGCTTTGCACCGTTAGTCGCGCCTTCCCTGGTCCGGCCTGTCGCGGGGGCCCCAGGCCGGACGCCCGCTGAGCGGGTTTTAGAGCGGCGCTGGCTGTCGGGCCCGAAAAACCTCACCGCTGCCAGGAGCTGCAGCTAGTCCTCATTGGCCGGCTTGTCGTCGCGTTCATCTCCAGTCGACGGTTGGGGCTCGACCGCGCAAGCTCGGATCAGGTCTAGGAACTGGCGCCGCACGGCTGGCGCGCTCAGGGCCTGGAACGCGACCGCGAGATCGACGCCATCGGGGGACAGTAGAAATTCCTGGAGCGCTTCAGCCTGGGCCAAGGACTCGGGGTCATAGACCTCAATGCCCTCGAGCCCCTCGTAGAAATAGGAGATAGGCGTCCGGAGCTGCGCGGCGATCTCCCAAAGCTTGGATGCACTGACGCGATTGGCGCCGCGCTCATACTTCTGGATCTGCTGGAACGTCAGCCCAACGCCGGCGGCGAGGGCGTCTTGGCTCACGCCGAGCTCACGCCTCCGCGTGCGCATGCGGATTCCGATCTGGCAGTCCAGATCCCGAGGCCCTCGCTCGGTCTCGCTCATCTCCAACATGACCAACTGGGCGCCTCCGCGATCAATTGAACTGCCGGATATGAGGTGTCACGGGGTCCGGCGTTCTCGTCAACCTTTGCGTGTGGCGCTTTCCGCACAAGTCGAGTTGATCGGTTTGTGCCCGGAGCGTTCCGGCAACCCTTTAACGCACCCGCGCCAGTTGAATCGATTAGAACACTCATCAATCACGAGAGGACGGCGGTCGCGGTCGGCTGTGCGGGGACGATCGTGTCCGCGACGACGCGACAGAGATCGAGACCAATTTCGCTGAGCTGTAGAATGACCCGGCCGGCCGCCTCGCCCTCCTCGAGGATGGCGGCATGGCGGAGTGGTTCGATCGCGTCGCAGGCCAGATCGCCGGCGTAGGTGAACTCTATGTCTCGGTGAGCGACGAAAAGCCGCCAGTCCGGTTCGTTCGGGCCTGGTCGGTTCCGGGGCTGCAGAAGAGCGACCAACTTCACCGCGTCACCGTCGGCGGGAACCGCGTTGATCGCGATGAGCGCCAGCGCGTCGCGCGCATGCGGGGGAAGGGGCGGCATCAAGGACATGGCTCAGCGACTTCACCCCGAGGTAGCGGGATGCCTCTGATGCAATCTGTACTTGCGGAAGAATGTCGCGAAAGTAGAGCTTGGTAAAGCCCCTCGCCAAGGGGGTCTTACCCAACCTGGGCGAGCAGGGCAAGAAGCGCGGCGTGTGTCCGGGTCAAAATCGGAGGGGTGAAGCCCTACGACCGCTTTTGACGCCGACGCATCGCCTTCTTCGAGCAGGAGGCGCCCATGATTGTGCTCCGGCGGATCGACAACAGCTGCAACATGGCTCGGTTCTACGCGCTCTCCATCGAGCGCTCGCTGTTCGGGGAGGTCATCCTAATTCGCCGCTGGGGGCGGATCGGCACCCACGGGCAGCGCCGAGAGGATTGGTATCACGCCCGCGACGACGCGGCGGCCGCGCTGGGCCGCCTGGTGGGCCGGAAAGTGAGGCGGGGCTACCTGCTGGTGGGCGGAGCGGCCCCCGCCCTCACAGCGTCACGATGACGATCACCGCGACGACCACGAAGAAGATCAGCAGGGGGACGCGCTTGGCGTAGTGCAGCTCGTGTCGGGCAACATAGCTGAGGGCGCGACGCCAGCGGGTCGGCAGCTCCCGTTGCCGCATCTCCGACCAGGCCTGCCGAGCACTGTGCACGTGCGCGGCGGCGATGACGATCAGGGTGATCGTGACCAGCACGGTCTGCTTCCACTCCGGAAGCCCGCTCTCTTGCAACCCGTGCATTCGGTCTCTTCGGCTCCTGCCCGTCACCTAAGCCTATAGGCCAGAATGAACCGCGAAAGGGTCAACAGGTTCAGTAAAATGGGCGTTAGAGGTTGAGGCCCGAGCGCCCGCGCGAGACCTCGATCGAGGGCGCGCGCGTGCGCTGTCGCTCCCCTGCCCCATCCGGACCCCCGCCGAACGCCCGCTCCTTCTGAAGCTCGAGCTCGCGGTCCTTGATGGGTACAGGCGCCATGGCGTCGTTCGCGGCCGCCCCGCGAGCCGCGTTCCAAAGCTCGCGGATGTGGTCCAGCGCCACTGGCTTCTGACCGTCGTTCTCGGCGAGCATTCGCAACACCCTGGGAGCGTCATCGGTCACCATCTGGCCGATGCGGGTCAGGCGCGACCAGTTCACGTAGTTCTTGGTCTCGGCGACCGCCCGGCCCGCGCTGGATTCCAGTGTGGCGATCGGCGCCTCGATCGATCTGCCCTGGGCCCGTTCCGTCGTCATCGCATAGGCGTAGCTGGTGAAGCTGAGGGCCGGATCCTTGGCGGAGATCTTCTCGCGCCGACCATCCTCGTGCACGATGGTCCAGGTCTTCCTGCCCTTCTCGACCACAGTGAACTCCGCGCCGCGCTCATACCCGCGATCCTTGAAGCGGGCTTCCCAGACGAGGCGCTCGCCCCTGGCGATTTCGTGCGTGCCCAGGGCGTAGCTTGAGAAGCTCGCGTAGCCGCGCCCATGTTCGGCGCTGAGGTCGAGGGTTCTCGGCAGCCCGCGGTCGGGCTGGACCTTGAGCAGGTTGTTGCGCAGGTCGATGCCGACAACCGTGGCCCGGTCCGACTTCGTCGCGCCGCGGCCACTGAACGCGGCGTTGAACACCAGGATGTTGCCGAGCTCATAGGACGCGGCGCTGAACTGCTCGGGCCGGGTCAGGTGGCGGTGCGACAGGCGCTCTCGGGTCTCATCCTCCCTGCCCAGTCGCCCCTCCTGCCGGAGCTCGCCGCGCGCGAGGGCGGACTGTAGGGCCCGCATCCGGTTGGTGGCGGTGATCAGCACGGACTCCAGTCCGGCCTTGCGGCTCTCGGTCCAGAGGTCGACCGCCTTTCGCGCAAGATCCACATCCGAGGCGTCTGGTCCCAGGGCATGGACGTGGGGCGCGAGCTTGGCCATGCCGGCGCGCAGGCGGCCCTCGGCCAGGTCCTTCACCCCGTCACGGAGGTTCGTGGCGGCGTTCCGTTGACGCAGGATCGTCTTGATCGGGAATTGCTGGATCTCCCGGTCGAGCACCGCCTTGAACACGTTCCCCGCCCCCGGGCCCCCGGTTTGGCGGGCGTCGCCGGCGATCGTCACGGAGTCGATCTGCAGGATCTTCACCGCGCGCGCGAGGCGATAGCCCGCCTCATTTGTGAGGGTGGAGGCTTCGTCGACGATCAGGTGCGTCTTCTGCAGGGACGCGCGGCGCGCAGCCAGGCGCTCGCCCCCGGCGGCGATATCGCGCTCGACGCTTTGCAGCCACGACGCCACGGTCTGGGACTTGATGCCGGCGCCACGCTGCAGCTCTCTAGCGTGCGTGTTGAAGCTGGCGAGGCCAAGCACGTTCTGGCCCTCGCGCTCGGCGATCTGCCGCACGGTGTCGAACGCGAAGGTCTTGCCCACGCCGGCGAACCCCGGAACGGCTCTGAAGCGGTCCTGCGAGACCAGGAACCCGGCCACGGCGTTACGTTGATCTGCATTGAGGCGATCGGCGCCCGCCGTCGCCGCCAGCGCCGCATCGACCTGTTCGGACGCCAGGATGGGACGCGCCGCGCCCTTCCCAGCATCGACGGCGCGGACGATGAACCGCTCAACCTCGACGGTGCGCCGCGTCGTGAAGCCGTGGTGGTCCTGCTTGTCGGCGGCGACCACATGCCCATCGGTCTCAAGTCGTCCCATGGCCGACTTGATCCGGTCGAACGTCACGCCGGCGGGCGCTGCGCGGAGCGCGTGGAGGTAGGCGAGGTGGCGGCTGTTCACCGCGCTCTGCTCTTCGACAACCTTGACCCCGAACGACATCAGCCGGCGGGCCTCGAGATCGGGGTCCGATCGCGGGGCGGACGGTCCAAAGGCATCCGGCTTGGTGTTGAGCTTCAGGAAGTCGCGGAAAGCGCTGTTCCAGCGCTGCAGGGTGTCGCTCATCCGCCCCTTCAACGTGGGCGTCACGTCGCGGCCGCCGCCCGCCTCGCGGCTGAGCAATCCCTCCAGGGAAGCCCCTTCAACCTTGGCCGCACGCGCCAGCCAGCCGTCGAGGAGCGCCTCGCGATCGTGCGCCTCCTTGTTCTTGCGAGTCTGCTTCTGGAGCATGTTCCGCTGGTGGTGCGTGACCTTTTGCACGCCGCGCTCGGCGGCGAGCTGCTGGCTGGCGCGCTCGATCTCCGAGGCGCGCGTGCTGAACTCGTCGAGCAGGCGGGGATCCGCCCCGGCCAGCTCCCACTTCAGCTCGCCATGGCGCTCGAGGTTGAAGCCATCCGCCATGAGCCGGGCCTGCAGCTCGCGGGCGCCGACCTGTGACGCCACCTGCTGCCACTTGTAGATCTGGCGGGTTTCGAGCGCCCCCCAGGCGCCGGTCTCCGGGTTTTGCGTGGTGTTCGCGGTCGGATTGTGGACGTGAAAATGCGGGTCGCCGGCCCGCGTCGTTCGGTGCAGGACCGACCCGTAGACCAGGTTCCCGGTATGGACCTCACGGATGGTTCCATCCTCGCCGCGAACGCGGGTGACGGCATGGTTCTCCTCCAGGTACTGCATCATGGCCTTGTTGGCCGCGAGCACATGGTCCTGCAGGCGGGCGGCGAGGCCGGGATCGGATTGCTCCGCCGCGACGATCGCCAAGCTCACGCTCTTCGGCACCGTGAAGGTGAAGTCCCAGCCGGGGTGATGCTTCTCCTTCGTGGAGGCCCCGCTCAAGGCCGGGCCCTCCGGATCGGGGTTCTTTCCGGCAAGGACCGCGTGGAATTCGTCCGTGGTCGCCAGACCGGACAGCCCCAGGGACGCCGCCCCCTTGCCGCCCCATTCGATGCCGGGCGCGCCGGCCTCGCCGGTCACGTAGTAATCGTCCTTACCGTAGTAGTTGGCGGCGCCGGCCGCGCTGCGGATGCGGGAGGGTGTCATCATGGCGAGGGGTCCACTGGCGCGGCGAGCAAGGTCCGCCGCGCGCGTCGGGGGTTAGGACTGGCGGAAGACGTCGAGGCTGGGCGCCGGCATTCCGGCGTCCGGTGGCGCGTCCTTGTCGGGGCTCTCTCGCCCCTCCTCCCCCGGCCGTTTCCGCCACGAAGCGACACCGACCAGCGGGACGTCCGCCTGGTCGTCTCGCCGGACTTTGTCGTGCAGTTGGGCGTAGGCGCTGGCGGGTTTGGGGCCGGCCTCGGCAAGGCGCTTGGCCTCGGCCTGCATGGCGTCCTCGCTGCTGCGCCAGGCGCTGTGTTCCGGGCCGCCAGCCGCCGCGCCCTCGCCCCGGGCCTCGCCCGTCGCCGGCGGGTCGGGACGCACGGCGCGCGCGCCCTCAGCCGCTGCGCCCTCGCCCTCCACCACCACGCCGTCGGCATCGAACAGCGAACCGTCCGCGGCTCGGCCCGCAGCCGCCATGGCCGGGGCTTGCGCTGGCGAGGCCGCGGCGGCCGACGCCGCGGGTGCGGCGGGCTGTTTCAGCGACTGGAAGAAGGCATCCACCGGACCGACACCGACGGGGAGGATCAAACCCTCCGCGCGCTTGCGGCGGGCGGTGTAGCCGAAGCGCAGCGTTGAGATCGGGAAGGGTTCGCCCTCCCGCGCGTTGGAGAGGCGGATGAACCCGTGGAACTTGGGCAGGTTCATCACCTCGTCCGGGAGCGCCACGAGTTCCAGCTCCTCGCGCGGCGTCAGCCCCACACCGTCGCGCAGCGTGTTGGCCCCGTACGAGACGGTCTCATCGACGCGCCGGGTCTGCCGCCGCCCGAGCTGTTCGGCCATGTGCTTGGCGGTCTCGGGATCCTGGCATCGCAGGATCAGCTTTGTGGCGCACTGGCCGATGATCGTCTGAGCGATCTCGTGGCCGTAGATCTCCTGGATCTGGGAGACCTGCTGCATCCCCAGCACGACGCAACCGCCGTACTTCCGCAGACGCTCGGGCCCGCTGGCCAGGCTGGTGACTTTGCCGAGGCTCGGGAACTCGTCGAGGATGATCCAGGTCGTGTGCCGCGAGTGTTCGTCGACCCGGCCGAGCAGGGCGCTGACCACCAGCTCCGACCAGAAGCTGAGCAGCGGACGCAGCGACTCCATGTGCGTTTCAGGCGCGGACATGAACAGGAAGCCGGGGCTGCGCTCCGGCCGATTGACCCAGGCGCGGAGCGAGAAATCCGCTCGGCTTCCGGCCAGGTGGACGAGGCTGTTGATGCCTTCCGACAGGACGCTTCGAAGCGAGTCCGTCCGCCCGTTTGACCCGCCGGCCAGATGGGTGGCCGCAGGGGTGTTCTCCACCAGTTTCACCAGCACATTCATCGGGCCGAAGAACACCTTCAGCAGGTCTTCCAAGGTGGCGTCGGGGTACTGCCGCTTCAGCTGGTAGGCGGCGTAGACGAACACCTGGCGCGTCGCCCGCGTCCAATAGGGATCGCCCGACTTCGGCTCCTTGAAGATGCACACCGCGAGCTTTTCGAACTCGGGCAGCTCGTGGGCGTCATTGTACGGCGACCAGCCCACCGAGCGCGCGTCGTAGGGGTTCAGGATCAGGTCGGTGTCGGGATTGAAATGGTAGGTCGTGTACTCAAGCTCCGGGTCGTAGATGATCGCCCGATCGCCGCGCGCGCGGATCGATTCCAGCAGTTTGTGGATAGCCTGGCTCTTGCCGGATCCCGGCGATCCAACGGTCAGCGTGTGCTCGCGCTCGGTGGCGTAAGGGTACGCGACGCCGATGAGTTTGACCGCTCGGAAGGACCGGTCCTTTCGGCGCTTCGTCTCGGCTTTGTTGAAGGCCTCGACCTCGGCCACGAGGGCGCTGAGCGGCACGGCGCGCTGGCCGCGGATGAAGCGGCTTTTGAGCTTGTCCTCGCCGCTTTGGATGAACCAGTTGGTGGCGATGCAGAGGATGATCACCACGCCGGCGATCCAGATCCAGCCGGCGAGCCGCAGGTTGTGGAAATAGACGTCTGCGTAGGGCGTCATCCATCGCAGGTGAAGCACCTGGTCGTTGGTGTAGACGCGCTCGAACCCGTCGAGGCCCTTCAACGTCATCTTCTGCGGCCAAGGCCAGCCCCACCAATTGAAGCAGCGGGCCAGGGCATATTGCAGGCCATAGGTCTGCTGCAGCTCGGACGACTTTGCATTGCCCAGCCAGAGGCAGATCGCGCCCCAGATCACCGCCGGGATCGCGAGCCGGCCGATGACCTCGAGGATCATGTCCAGCGTGTGATTGAATGTCTGGCCGCCCCGTAGCCAGGCCTCGCCTGTGCCCCGAATTCTACGCGCCATGAAAGTGCCCTTCCCGCTCGATGGAGAAAGGCTGACTATTGAGGCGTCCCGAGCCGGCCTTGTTCTACCCCGCCCCGAAGACCTCGAAAAGGGCGCGCACGCGCGGATCACCATCGTCGGGCGGGCTGCCGACCTCACCAGGGCGCCGCCTCGGCTCTCCGTAAAGTTGGGCGGCCAGTTTGGCGCCCTGATCGCGAATCTCGCGGACCTCCTGCGCCGGAAGGGTCTTGGCGGCTAGGGCTGTGATGAGGCCCGCGGCGATGAAGGCCTCCACCGCCGCCTGCTGGGCGAAGTAGTCGGTATGCACCGGCCCGGTCTCAAGGATCAGGTTTTCGAGGTGCTGGGTCGGCGTGATGGCAAGCACCGCGGCGTCCCGTTCGAGTTTGTCCAGAGCGACCGTCGATAGCCGCCAGCCCCGGGTCGGTCGGGCACGGGGTTGCGAGCGACGTGTGGGCATCACCGGTCTCCTTGTGCACGTTTGTGCGGGCCCAACCCACTGTAATTCAAGGCATCCGACGCGCAAGCGGAAAACGTGCACAAACGTGCACCACAAATCCCGACAAAAAGCGGCGCAATATCCGCGACTTAGAAAACCGCAGGTGTGCGTGACGTGCCCTCTCCTTTTCCCCACCACGGGGAATGACCGCGCTCGCGAGGTGTCGGGTTGGGGAAAAGGAGAGGGCACAGGTCTTCGGCCGGAACGGCCGTCCGCAATGGACGAGGCCCGACGCGACCCGCGACCAACGATGGACCGCAGGCCGCAGGCCAGGTCCGAGCGGGAGCCGAGAGAGGATGCCGGCCTCGCCATCGCCGTCCCGGCCGCGCGCCAGCAAGGCCGCCAGCGACCCCCTCCGCCAAGGCGGTGACGATGTTCGAAGGTAGGACAAGTCCCCGGTGAGGTGGCCGGACCCAAGCAAAAAGGGGGAGCCGAAGCTCCCCGGATCAGTAGGGCAAGTCGGCGATGTCAAAGTCGGCCGTGGGGAATTGCTGGCGCTCCCAGGCGAGCTCCGCCCGCATCTCGGCCGCATACTTCTCCATCGCCTCGTCGTTGATCAGCTCGGGGACGTCGCCCCGATCCCAGAGCGGCATCAGCACCAGGTAGTAGCGGTGGAAGGCCCCCTCCCCGCAGTCCAGGTCGAGAAGGAAGGAGCGCCACTGCGCGAACTGCTCGTCTTGCGAGAGAGCGTTCCAGTCGGCGGTGAGGGCTTCGATCGAGCGCATGTCCAGGTCTCCGTTTTCGCGCCGCTCCCCGTGAGCGGCGACGGCCCCGACGGGCCGCGTCTGGGCGCCCGTCAGTCACCGGAGCGAGCGGCCGAAGGACGATCGTGGAGGGGAACGGCGAAGCCGTTGACTTACGGGCTGACGCGACACGATCGGGGCAAGCCGTGCGCGGGGTAGGCCCCTCAGTAGCCACCCGTCAGGACGCCTCCGGCGGCCTGCGCGAAGCGAGGGCGGCGGGCCCTCGACTGGGCCCGGGCGCGACGGCGACCGGCGCGCGCCAGCCCCGAAGGGCGGCGTGCGAGGGGAGCTTGGGAGCGAGCTCGGCCGCGGCGTTTCGCTCGGCGGTCAGGCCGGCTCGTGCGCCGGCTTTTGCGCGGGCGCGCGGCGGCGCACCGGTCGCGGAGCACGGGTCGGCGCCGCGACCTCGGCGGGCCGCGGCGCCGTACGCATGGCCGCCGCAGCCGCCGGCGTAAGCGCGAAGGCAGGCGCCGTCTCGGGAGCTTGGTCGGGCGCATCCACCTCGCGCGAGGTCGCCGACCAGGCTCCATAGGCGATGCTGAACACAGCAAGGTAACTCCAGAGAATCCCGCAGCTCAGGTACGCCCAGCCACTGATGGTGGGGTCAACAATCTTGGCGACATGGGTGCCGACGAGAAGAAGCGAAAAGCCGGCGGTGAACAGCGGCCAGTACCGCTCCGAACGCAGCGCCACGAAGGTGGTGACGACGAGGATCGCGCAGTCGATCGGCATGATTGCCCACTGCGGATCGTTGCCATAGCGGTAGTTCATCATCGAGAGGATCCAGCCCACGGTCCAGGCGCCGTGGGCGATCTTCTCGTCGCGGCCGCCCCGGGTGCAGACCAGGACCGTGGTCGCGAGCACGACCGTAGGGTAGACCCAATGCGGAAGCTGGTACGTGGACAAGTGGCACTCTCCCTCGCGACCGAGGGTTGCACATTGGCAGAGCTTTCGCGATCTGAGAACCCCTCCGGTTGAGCTTTGAAAGCCCGGCGAAGCCGGCGCCAAGACCGTGAGGTGGCCGCGAGCCACGGCGGCGCAAACGGACCGCCGCGACGGCCGCGAAAGAGGGCGCGCCGCTCCTCCTGCGGCGAGATGGAGGCCGCCCGTCTCAGCGCCCGAGGCTCGGCTTCGACGGGGCCGAGGCCGCGAGCTGCGCTGCCGCACGGTAGCGGTAGGGCTCGTTCTTCAAAGCCACCCGGATCTCCGGCGTGATGGCCGCTGCAGAAGGTGAAGACGGGCCTGGCTGGCGAAGTGGCGAGGCCCTGGGCGGTATGGCCGCAGGGCCTCGCTCGAGCGGTCATGGAAGGGGGGTTCGATGACCGCTCAGGCTCATATGGGGCGTCCGCGGCCGTTCCGCCAGACACGAGGAAGCCCCGCCGGCCGGGGGCCAGCGGGGCTTGGCAATTCGCTCGAACCGCTGGCCGTCAGGCCGGCTTCACGATCGCCACGACGATGGCGCCCAGCCCCGCCTTGCCCCCCAGCATGCGCCAGGTGAGCTCGCTGACGGCCTTGTCGATCTTCGCCTCGAGGCGCGTTTCGCTCATGGCCAGATCCTGCGCGGGCATCATGTCCTTCGTCGCGGAGCCTGGCCGCAGTCAGGTGCGCCAAGACGGTCATTGGCGCTACCTTCGGACAGCTCGCAGAGGACTGGCGAAGGAACGTATGGGACATACTGGACAATTGGGACGTTGTGGCTTATCTCTGACGTCGTGATCGAAGAGGATCGTCCCATGATCGCCGCACACGCTCGCCGCTCGACTTCTCAAGGCCCTGGCAAGATGGCCAGTCCCGTCGCCGCGGACCTGATCGGCATGTTCGTCCAGCGCAATCCAAAGTCCAGCCGGGGCGAGCTGAGCGAGGTCGTCAAGCTGGTCGCAGAGTTCAGCGCCACGGCGACGAAACTGTCACCAACCGCGCGCAAGCGCCTGATCGCGCGCAAGGCCCAGTTCAAGAAGTTCATCGCCGAAATCGCCGCCGAGCCGGAAGCCGCGCCGCAAACGCTGAAGCTGGTCGCCAAGTCGCCGGCCGAGGTCAGCCAAGGCGCCGGTCTGGGCCAGGTGCTCTCGGCAGACGCAGGCAGGGCGCGGATCGCGGCGTATGCGACGCCCGCCAAGGTCGAAGACTGGGCGGGCCCGCTTGCGGGGCCGACGGAACTTGAGCGCGACTTTGGCGTCGCGCGCTCCACCCTGCACAATTGGCAAAAGCAGGGTGCGGTGATCGGCCTGCTCGTGGGCGTGCGCAAACACGCCTTCCCGACCGAGCAGTTTCAATATCCCGCTAAGAGGATTTGGCGGCTCGCGAGCTCGTGGTGCGTTTGTTCAAGAACCGCGCACCTATGGCGTAACGGCCCGCGCGAAATTCTAGCCGATCCATTAATGAAGAGGAACGAGAGCCAGTTGATATTGGGCAATATCTGTCTGGCTCTCGCTTTATTACAACTGCTGGCTCAATCGAGTTTGCTCAAGAACAACTGGAATATTACGTGAAAGAGTATCCAAACCTCTACATTGGTGGACAATGGGTGTCGCCGCATTCCGACAATATGTCGACTGTCATAAATCCGTCGACGGAAGAAGTTTGTGCGAAGATCGCCAGCGGTGATAAAGCCGATGTAGATGCTGCGGTTAGGGCTGCGCGGGAGGCATTCGATTCATTTTCGCAATCAAGCAGGGAATCGCGCGTCAAGCTGTTGCGAGATGTTGTAGCGGGGATTCAGAGCCGCGCTGACGAATTTGCTGAGGCAATCAATCAGGAGATGGGCGCACCCTTATGGTGGGCGCAGCAGGCTCAGGTTCCAGCTGGAATTGCCCATTTCGCCACAGCGGCTGATGTTCTGGAAAAATTCAAATTTGTGGAAGCGAAGGGCACCACTCACCTCAGACGTGAGGCCATCGGTGTTTGCGGCATGATTACACCTTGGAACTGGCCGCTCAACCAGGTCGCATGCAAGATTGCCGCGGCATTGGCAGTGGGATGCACGGTTGTACTTAAGCCTGCCGAGCAAACACCGCTCGATTCTATTTTGCTGGCTGAGGTCATTGATGCCGCTGGTGCCCCCCCCGGCGTTTTCAATCTTGTCACGGGTTCAGGATCAGTCGTTGGTTCGGCGCTTTCGGACCATCCCGAAGTCGACATGGTCAGCTTCACCGGATCGACGCGGGCTGGGGCAATGGTCGCCAAGGCAGCCGCAGATTCGATCAAGCGCGTTTCGCAAGAGCTCGGCGGAAAATCAGTCAATCTGGTCTTGCCCGACGCTGACTTGCAAGAATCAGTCGTGCGGGCAGTGCGCAGTTTGATGTCAAATGCTGGGCAGACCTGCAGTGCCGGATCAAGGTTGCTTGTGCCAGCAGACAGGCAAGAAGAAGCGATTGCGATCGCCAAGCAAACGGCAGAGTCAATACCGGTCGCATTATCTGCTGATGCAGACGCTCCGGCAATTGGGCCTATTTCCACTCAGCGGCAATATGAGCAAGTCAAGAAGCTTATTGGCGTTGGCATTGACGAAGGAGCGACGCTCGTAACTGGCGGCGTCGAGAGCCCTTCGGGCGCAACCAAGGGCTTTTTTGTTAAGCCTACAATCTTTGCCAATGTAAACAATGCTATGGCTATCGCTCAAGAGGAGATCTTTGGCCCGGTTCTAGTCATCATCGCCTATGAAGATGTCGATCAAGCTGTTCAGATAGCAAATGACTCACCATATGGTCTTTCCGGCTACGTCCAGGGGCCGCATGAGCAGGCGGTTGAGGTCGCATCCAGGATCAGAACGGGGCAGGTTTTCATCAACAACGCACACGCTGATTTCAATGCTCCATTTGGCGGCTTCAAGCAGTCGGGCAACGGGCGAGAATGGGGCGAAGTTGGTTTTGACGAATTCTTGGAGTACAAGGCAGTTCTGGGTGCAGAAGTTGGTGCCTGAAGCTGGGGCGCAGGAATTGCCATCGAGAAATGACAATCCCTCGCTTGGGGGCAGCGTTGTAGGCAAACCAAAATTACCGTTTGGCACCCGTATCTCTTACGGTATCGGGCACATGGCATTTGGGATCAAATCCAATGGCTTTGATTACTATTTGCTTGCGTATTACAGTCAAGTTCTAGGTCTGGATGCAAGGCTGGTCGGCATGGCCTTGCTAATCTCACTAGTGTTTGATGCCGTCAGCGATCCGATCGTGGGTTATTGGTCAGATAACACCGAATCTCGCTGGGGGCGGCGCCACCCATTTCTTTTTGCCTCTGCAATCCCTGTCTCATTGAGCTTTCTTTTGGTCTGGTCGCCCCCAGAAGGTTGGTCGGAATTGGCAATGGTCGGTTACTTGTTGGTCCTGTCAATCATTATCCGCACTGCAATATCCTTTTTTGAAACGCCGAACGTCGCCTTGGCTCCGGAACTGACAGAAGACTACACAGAAAGAAGCAAGCTCATTAGCCTAGGGCACTTCTTCGCCTGGTCGGGCGGCAATCTCATGAATGTCGCAATGTTCTTTGTCGTATTTCCGATGTTTGCATCAGCAGCCATGTCCGAGGCTGTTAGCCTGCGAAAACCTTATGAGATCTATGGGATGCTCGCTTCGGCACTGATTCTGGTTGCCATCTTGATAGCCGCGTTCGGCACTCAATCGCGAATTCCCTACCTCAATCAGGCGCCGCCGAAGCGCAACATCACGCTGCGATTGATATTCAAGGAGATTTTCGAAACCCTGTCCAACCGCGCCTTCCTTGCAGTGTTTCTGGCGGCGATTTTGGGAGCGGTTGCATTGGGGCTGAAGGCTTCCTTGCACCTCTATTTCGTTTCCTATTTCTGGGAATTCACAGCGTCCGAGACAGGCTATCTGTCCCTGGGAATATTTGTATCGGCAGCGATTGGTTCTGCGCTTGCCCCCGTAGCGACAAGACATCTTGGCAAGAAGAGGGCTGCCATCATCTTGGGTATGGTGGCGTTTCTGGCGCACCCGATACCCATCTGTCTCAGGCTGCTTGATCTATTGCCGCCAAATGGCGATCCGTTCATTTTCTGGCTCAACCTGATATTTGGAATTGTCGATCTCGGCCTCATCATCTGCTTCAACATCCTTGTCGCTTCAATGCTTGCCGATCTCGCTGAACAAAGCGAGCTGGAAACTGGGCGTCGGTCAGAAGGGGTTTTGGCTGCGTCCATCACCTTTGCAAAAAAGAGTGTTCAGGGGCTTGGGATCTTGATCGCGTCTTTTGTGCTCTATCTGGCGAGCTTTCCAAGACAGGTCGACGCGAGCGCAGTCCCCGACGAAGCCATCTGGAGTTTGGGTGCGTATTATGTGCCCATAGTGACGGGTATTTATCTCGTCATGCTTGCTGTGCTGATGAACTACAATATCAGTAGGGAATCCCACGAGGAAAATTTGCGAGAACTGAAAATGAGAGCCGCTGCAAGTAGCCCTGAATCGCCGAAGTACGACGCTCATCCAGATGCTGGCAGTGATGGCAAGGGTGCAGCCGCAGGAAAGTGACTGGCGCTTGAGCGGCCAAGTTATGACCACACGGTTCTGCCAAGACTAGCGAACTGGCCGCAACTTGATTGGCAGGTTCGACGGGTCGTTTCTCAAGCCCAGGCGTTGCGAAGCGTGATACGAGACGAGGGCTGGATTTATATCAGTTACAGTCCTTGTGAACTGCCGCCCAACGTCCGCAATAGCAAGTGTGTAACCGTGGTGGATCCGTTTACCTACCGGCTGTCGAGGTGCCGGGAAAGTGGCAACACTGATCCGTGCACTTCTCAATCATTTCATCGCGCTTGAGCGAAATTGCACATAATTCGAAAAAGAATGTCAGTGACCATCTAGCTCACCTGCGACTATTTTGAGTTGTCAAAATGAAGTGCCAGATTAGCCCCAACATTGGGATTTTGGACTGCTGCGCAAGTGTGCCTAGTGACTTTGTATCGCTGCACACCAATATGGGTAAGGAACCGAGGGATGCACAAATTCGACTTTGTCGTGGTGGGAGCTGGATCTGCGGGATGCACAGTTGCCAGTAGATTGTCAGAGAATGGAAAGTATCAAGTTGCTCTCCTCGAAGCTGGAGGATCTCATAATAATCCGCTGATTTCGATTCCATTCAACTTCGCCTTCACGGTCCCCAAAGGCCCGCATAACTGGAGCTTCGAAACCGTGCCACAGGAGGGGCTGAATGGTCGGCGCGGATATCAACCGCGCGGCAAGGTGTTGGGTGGTTCTTCTTCAATAAATGCGATGGTATACATACGCGGCGCCAAGGAAGATTATGAGCACTGGGCGGCATTGGGGAATGAGGGTTGGTCATACGAAGAGGTGCTGCCATTCTTTAAGAAGGCGCAAAACAGGGTTAAGGGTGCGAACGAATATCACGCGCAGGGCGGCCCCCTAACCGTGTCCCCTCCGCGCAGCCCCAACCCGCTCAACGACATGTTCATTAAGGCTGGCATGGATTGCCAGCTGCCTTACAATGAGGATTTCAACGGCGAAACTCAGGAAGGCATTGGCTATTATGAGTTGACGCAGGATCGCGGCAAGCGCTGCTCAGCCGCGCTCGCCTATGTTACGCCAGCTGAAAAGCGCAAGAATCTAACCATCTTCAAACAAGCATTTGTCGAGAAGGTTCTGGTTGAAAACGGTCAGGCGACCGGCGTGATGGTCAAGTTAAACGGCAACTTGCAGCTAATCAAAGCCAGGCGGGAGGTCATTCTTTCTTGCGGCGCGTTCCAAAGCCCACAGTTGCTGTTGCTTTCGGGCATTGGCGCCAAGGACAAGTTGGATCCGCATAAAATCAAGGTGGTTCATGAACTTCCTGGTGTCGGAGAGAACCTCTACGACCATGTAGATTTCTGCTTAATGTACCAATCTGACAGCGAGCATGTTCTGGGCAAAAATGCGCGCTCGGTGTTTCGTGTTGCGTGGAACCAATTCAAATATTTTGCCGGAAGGCGCGGTATTTTGACGACGAACTTCAATGAATCTGGTGCCTTCTATTTCACCAATCCGGATGAGCGTTCGCCGGATATTCAGCTGCATTTTGCCTTCACATTGGTCGATCAACACGGACTAAAACGGCACGGCCGCGGCGGATTTAGCTGCCACGTTTGTGTCCTCAGACCCAAGAGTCATGGTAATTTGACTTTAGCCGACGCAAACCCGGCAACGCCGCCGCTCATCGATCCAGCATTTCTAAAGGATGAGCGTGACGTCGCAACGTTGCTTGCCGGAGTCAAACGCGCGCAACAAATCTTACAGGCTCCTGCATTCGATGAGATTAGAGGCAAGCCGGTATATGCGACCGCCAGCAATAATGATGATGAATTGATCGAGGACATTCGAAACCGTGCCGATACGATCTATCATCCGGTTGGCACCTGCAAGATGGGTCCGGACAGTGATCCGATGGCGGTTGTCGATTCATCACTTAGGGTGAGGGGCATCAGGAACCTACGCGTTATCGATGCCTCGATCATGCCTTCTATTGTATCGGGAAACACAAATGCGCCTACCATCATGATCGGCGAAAAAGGGGCGCAAATGATACTCGATGAAGCCGAATCTTACACCTAGCGCAATCGATCAACCAGGCGTCCATCCAGAATTGATGCAAGCTGAAGGAACGCCCCGGTGTGCAATGCGCGCCGCAGATCAGGCTTGAGGACAATGTGCAGACGCCGGGTGTGGAGTTCAACGCTGGAAGGTCGTGATCGTGTGGGCGCAATCACAGACACCAGGTTAGCGTATTAGTCTTGTGCCGATTTGAGCAAAAGTTGCAGCGAAGGATTAGAAAGGTTGGGATCGTGGATAGGGCAAGAGCTATTGCAAAACTTACGGCACCCGGAAGAAAGTATGAACTGCAAAATGTCTGTGTGAATGGAAACGAGGTAAAGTGGTTCGTAAACGCACCCACCTCGCTCAGACAGCTGATTAGCGAAGCGCGCTGCGAGAAGACATTTTTTGTCTATAATGATGAGCGCTACACGTTTGAGGAATTCTATCAGCGTGCGTCAAATCTGGGCAGACGCCTGATCGATGACTATGGAGTCAAACCTGGCGACCGGGTCGCAATTGGCCTTCGCAACTACCCTGAATGGGCGCTCGCATTTGCGGCGATAACTTCTATCGGAGGGATCGTCGCGGGGCTCAATGCATGGTGGGAATCGGACGAGCTTGAGTATGGCATTAGGCATATCGGGGCAAAGGTGGCCATAGTCGACCAGGAACGGCTTGACAGAGTCAAACTCCAAAGTGGTCTTGATTTTCTGACTCTTATTTCGGTCCGTTCAGAGCCATGTGACCGTGCCACACCCATCGATCAGCTTCTGCGTCAGCACGGCGAGCTTCCCGATATCCAAATCGAACCCGATGATGATGCGGTCATCTTGTTTACATCGGGATCGACTGGCCACCCCAAAGGGTCCGTCTCGACGCACCGCAACATCATTGCGGCGCTCTTGTCCTGGGAGCTTGATCTGGCAGTTTTGGCAACAATCCACGGTGGCGCGCCCAAAGGGCAATCGAAGCCGCATTATCCGGACGCAGTCTTGCTTGGCATGCCGCTTTTTCACGTCAACGGACTTCTTGCTGTATTGCTGACCAGTTTCCGCAGAAAGCGGAAGACTGTTGCGATGTACAAATGGGACCCGAATGTCGCTGTCGAGTTGGTTGAGGCAGAAAAAATTGTCAGCTTTGTTGGAACGCCCGCAATGACGGGAGACATTATGCTGGCGGCGCAAAAGCAGGATAAAGATGTGAGCAGCTTGCTCGCCGTGGGTGGCGGCGGATCGGCGCGCGCTGAATCTCAAGTGAAGGGCATTGACGAGACATTCAAGAATGCAAAGCCGTACACCGGATGGGGGATGACTGAAACCAACTCGATCGGCACGTCGATCGGTGGCGAAGAATATCTAATGCGACCATCCAGTTCGGGCAGGGTGAGCGCGGTTCTTGAGCTCGGAATTGTTGACAGCGACGATAACTTTGTAAAGGCCGGAGAGCGCGGAGAATTGCTTGTTCGAGGAACCTCGGTGATTCACAAATATTGGGACCGACCAGATTCGAGCGGCGATTTTCTGGAAGGTGGTTGGTTCAGGACGGGAGATATCGCTTATCTCGACGAAGATGGATATCTCTACATCGTAGATCGGTTGAAACAGATCATCATTCGGGGTGGTGAAAATATCGGTTGCGCCGAGGTGGAATCGGCAATGTTAGACGATCCGGCAATTATTGAGGTCAGCGTTTACGGCGTAGCCGACCAAAGGCTGGGCGAGGATGTTGCGGCGACAATATATGTTGATCGGGAAGTAGACGTCGACGCCATAAGATCAAATCTGAAGCTCAAGATTGCCGGTTTCAAAATCCCAAAGCACATCCGGGTCACAACCGAGCCATTGGTTCGTATCGCGTCCGGTAAGATTGATAAGAAGACGATCCAAAAAGATCATCAAAAACTCCTAGATTTGGAGTGACGCAGATGAATATTCCAGGCTGTCACAATGTGACTGATTTTCATCGTCTCGCCCAGCGTCGAATTCCATTTCCAGTGTTCGATTATTTTGACGGCGCGGCCGAGTATGAAATCACGCGATGGCGCAACAGAGAGGCTTATGAGAGCTGCGACTGTTCCCCGTCAGCGTTCATGAGACAGATTAGCGGTTGAAGTTTAGGAGGGTTTTGGTTCTCGTCGTAGTGACGAAGGAACGAACATGAGAACCAAAAGTCGAGGTCGAAGCGCCCTGCCGAGTAGGTTGTAGCTTGAGCAGTGGAATCGCTAGGATGTATTCGCTTTGCGCCAACGACCGGGTGCCATTCCACCGACCCGTTTAAAAGCTCGACAAAAACTACCTGCTTCAGAGTATCCAAGCGTGTAAGCGATCTGCTCTAATGTCATGGTTGATGATAATAAGAGCTGGCAAGCACGTTCAAAAATAACTTCGGACTGGATTTGTCGAAAATTTGTTTCTTCTGTATGCAAACGACGCCTCAGAGTACTCATTGAGCACCCTAAAGCTCGACAAATTTCTGGCTCAGTGGACAGCTTTTCATTTGACATCTGCAGAAGCATTTCCTTGACTCTGTTTTTTGTACTTGAGTGGCGCCTTTCAAGGGTGTTGCTCAGCTCGTCCTCTAATCTCATGCGTGACCAACGGTCATCGAATTTCAATTGCATACGAAACAAGCTGCGATTGAATGAAATTGAATAGTTTTTCTGCCCAAATAGCGTTTCTGTTCCAAACGCCTTTCCAACCTCATCCATATTGTCCGGTCTATCGTTCTTGAATGAAGTTTGGCATGGATATACTTCGGAATTGGTTAACTCTTGGACCCAGGTAACCAGGGCAGCCATGCCTCTTGTAGCTAGAAAGTGTTGACTGAATGGTGGCAGCTTGTGCCCAAGAATCACGAATTTGATGGTGTCAGGATCTCGGACAACGGAAACTTCGTTGATCCACAAAGATATCTTGTAGAATTTGGCGCCAATCGTTAGCGCTTGTTCCAGCGTGCGGCTAGCCATCATGGCGAAACCTAGTGTTCCATAACAGGTCAGGTGTTGGCGCATTCCCAAAATCACGCCGTTGGCAGGATCATCGTCTATCTCCAGCAAGTTTTGAATTGCTCGGAGTTCTTGCCAGACCTGAATTTCGCAATATGGGTCTTCAATATCATCCAGATCTAATTCCGTTCCTTTCAGGATTTCGAGGGCTGGAATGTCGTGTTCGCGCGCGAAATCAACAAGGAGTCTCAACGATGTAACTTGTCGAATATCTGAAAATTCTTTTTTGTATGAGATGTGGGTCATTTTCGCGTCACCAAAGTTGAGACCACTTGTCTCCGATTGGAGCGGCAATGACAAGACTTCACCTGACTTCGGATCGATGAACTGGGCCATAGGCGCTGACGGGGAACATTGAGATTGAAGACATTGAAGTGAATAGCGCCTAGTGATCTAGACGCCTTCATTGTTTGTTTTTTGCTGTCGTTCGAAGTTCACAGGTGACAACATGGGGTTTGTGGCGTGCTTTCGCACGGGGTTATAGAATTTCGATGTAGTCGAACTCATCCTGCCGAGCTTCTGCGCGGGTTTTTTATGTCCGCCTTCGGATCCGTTCGCGTTTGAGCAGGTTAAGGAAGCTCTCAGCGAACGCATTATCATGGCAGTTCCCGCGCCTGCCCATTGAGTGCTTGAGATTGTGGGCATGGAGGAGCCAGGTTCATTCGCGGGAGATAAACTGTGAGCCCTGATGGAGTGGATCAGAACTACGTTCTTCGGCTTTCTGCGCCACACCGCTATCAGCAGTGCCTGGCAGACCAGATCAGCGGTCTGCCGACTTTGTATCTGCCAACCAACCACCGCCGTGAATAGAGATCGATCACCACTGAGAGGTAAGCGAAGCCCTCATGCGTTCTGATGAAGGTGGTGTCTGTTACCCATGCTGCGTCGGACGCTGACACTGCAAACTGGCGATCCAACGTATTGTCGATCACAACTGATGGCGTGCCACAATAGCTGTCTGGACGCCGCTTATAGCCAACTTGAGCTTTGATCCCGGCTTGCCATGCAAGGCGAGCCACACGGTTGGGACAGCTCTGCTCACCCTGATCAAGCAGAACATCATGCAGATGCGGTTGCCGTACACCCTGCCACTCTTCCCGTGCCTCGTGGATGAGCTTGGTCTGTCGGGCATCTTCCTGCGCCCTCTGAATCAACTTATGAGACCTGACCCTGGCTGGGAAGTGTCTCGGGATCGACGCTGGAGCCAGACATGCAACGGTTCCTAACAACGAATCACTTCGCAGGCAGCGACCGCGAGCAGTTGAATTGGCTGATGGGCTTCTCGCGCCTGAACATGAGGCCTGTAGCAGCCCGCAATAGCCGAGGTTCTTGTCTGAATTTTCCAATCCAAGGGAGATCCCGGCCGCGCACGAAGTTGAATGAATCTGTCAAAAAACTGACTTCAATGGCAATAGAATAGGTTCGTCGACCCGTTAACTTCTGGTGCTCAAACTGATTTCTGAGGGCATTGAATCATGACTGAGCAAGCTGGCTACTATGGTAAGAGGCGCAAATGGCATAGCTGGGGATACGAAGACGAGGTCATTTCCCAGGCTGAGGTCAAGGAAATGGCCGTTCGCGTTGGCAAACGCCTGGGCATTGATGAGCCGGTGGTCTTGTCTGATCCAACGCTCGAGGAAATCGAGTTGAGGGAATCGCGGATCTCCATCCCTGCTTCCTTGTCGTCTTTTTGTAATTCAGACAAATGGGATCGCGTTTCTCATTCCTACGGCAAGAGCTTCAAGGACCTGACGCGCATTTTTCGGCGAGATTTTACCAATCCGCCTGATGTGATTGCCTATCCTCGCAACGAGGCC
This sequence comes from Phenylobacterium deserti, assembly GCA_943332615.1. Classification (GTDB taxonomy): domain Bacteria; phylum Pseudomonadota; class Alphaproteobacteria; order Caulobacterales; family Caulobacteraceae; genus Phenylobacterium; species Phenylobacterium deserti_C. The sequence goes on along the minus strand of CALQQB010000004.1, from coordinate 7,707 downwards.
GAGGTTGCCGCAGTTTTGGATTGGTGCGGTGATAATGGCTATGCGGCAATTCCATATGGCGGCGGATCAAGTGTCACGGACGGCTTTACTGCCCCGGAGGATTGCGACGGTTCGGTAATTATCGATTTGGGGAACATGAACCAGGTGCTGGAGGTTGACCCGGTCTCCCGCTGCGCACTTATCCAGGCAGGTACGCTTGGGCCTTCGCTTGAAGATCAGCTAAAGCCGCACGGCCTCACATTGAGACATATTCCGCAATCCTGGGAGTTTTCATCGCTTGGCGGCTGGATTGCGACGCGTTCTTCGGGCCACTATGCTACCCACCTTACCCATATTGACGATATGGTGCAGAGCCTCAGGGTCGTAACGCCGCGCGGAACGATAGAAAATCGCAGATTGCCGGGATCAGGTGCCGGCCCGGATCCCGACCGCCTCTTTATCGGTTCTGAAGGCTCGCTCGGGATTATCACACAGGCATGGATGAAGCTTCAGGGGCGAGTGGTCTTCCGGGCGAATGCGACCATCACCTTTGACACGTTCTATCAAGGTGCCGCAGCCATTCGGCAGATCACACAGGCAGGCCTGTTTCCTGCGAATTGTCGTTATCTGGACGCGCAAGATGCCCAGTTTTATGGCGCTGGTGATGGCACAAAATCTGTGCTGCTGCTTGGCTTTGAATCTGCGGATCATCCCGTGGATGTCTGGCTGGAGCGCGGCGTTGAAATTTGCCAGGACCACGGCGGTGAAGTCGTGACCAAGACCGGATCGGGCGGCGATGCCTTGAAGTCAAGCCGCAGCGGCGCGCAGGGGAATTGGCGCGAGCAATTCCGTTACCTGCCGCGATTGATGCATACGCGCGCTGCGATGGGCGTGGTCAGCTTTACCTTTGAAACGGCCTATACCTGGGACAAATTCGAAGCCGTGGACACGGAAATTATTCGCCGGGTCAGCGAGGCGCAAAAAGCGCTGACCGGCGGTGGCATTGTTTGCCGCAGATTCTCCTTCCTCTATCCCGATGGGCCGGCGCCCTATTATTCCGTCGTTGCGCCTTCCACGCACGAGACGAGCCTTGAACATTACCAGGCGCTTTCCGACGTGGCTTCTGATGCGATATCGGAGCTTGGCGCGACAATCACGCACCACCATGCGGTCGGACGCAGCTTCCGTCCGTGGTACGACAAGGAAGTGGACCCGCTTTTCCGGGATATGTTGGCTGGCGCAAAGAATGCTGTTGATCCAGATTGGATTATGAACCCGGGAATGCTTCTCGACCGTTCGAATCATCTCAAGATCGTCGGATAAGGGGAGCAGGTCGCACGCTATGATCGAACTGTTTTTCTGGCCTACTCCCAACGGATACAAGGCGACGATTGCTTTGGCGGAATTGGGATTGCTTGGCAAAGTTACGCCAATCAATATTCTGGCCGGTGAACAGTTCGATCCGGCATTTCTTAAGATCAGTCCAAACAACAAGGTTCCCGCCATCATCGATCACGATGGTCCAAATGGCGAGCCGGTTGCGATATTCGAATCTGGCGCCATATTGCTCTACCTGGCTGAAAAGACCGGAAAGCTTCTTCCCAAGTCTGAAGTGAAAAGGCTGGAAGCCCTGCAATGGCTTTTCTTCCAGGTGAGTAGCATGGGGCCGATGCTCGGGCAGGCACACCATTTTAGAACATACGCGCCCGAGAAGATCGAATATGCGGTAGACCGCTACACACAAGAGGCCGCTCGCCTTTACAAAGTGCTCGATAACCGGCTGGCGGATCATGAATATCTGGCGGACGAATTTTCGATAGCCGATATAGCTACGTTCACATGGGTCAGGCCCCGAAAAATGCAGGGCCAGGACCTTGAAGATTATCCAAATGTGAAACGTTGGTATGACCAGATCAAGGTTCGCCCGTCTGTCTCTGAGGGCCTGAGTGTTCTGTCCGACAAGATGAAATGGCAAGCTAAGCCCGGTTCCAAGGAATGGAAATCGATGTTCTCCGGCTCGGAGAAAAAGTCAGATTGATCGGTCGGGCTTGCAATGCCTGCAATGAATTGCCCGAGAATCGCCCCACCGACGAGTTCGGGATTGTGAAGCAGGCAAAGTTGCCGGTCACGGCGACATTGATGATTCATCGGCATTCGGACAGAAGCCCATGATTTCACATCATATTTTTGAACAGGATTTGCCGCGATGCCTTATATCAATGTCCAGTTTACCAAGGGCGCTACCAAGGAAGCCAAGCGAGAGATCGTAAAAGGTGTCACAGATTTAATGGTGGAGCACCTCGGTAAGAGGCCCGAGCACGTCCATGTCGTGATTCAAGAAGTTGAATTTGAAGATTGGGGGTTCGCCGGAAAACTCGTTGCGGAGCTGTCAGACTAACTGTACCTGATTGAAAATTGGACCCAATTGGGTGCTGTCAGACTTGCTACAGCTCGTCTCCGATTGACAGAGCCATGGCAAGGTCGCGCTGAGATTAGGCAGCAAGAAACTGCCACTCGCCAAAATCGGCCGTTACTCGCTAATCTAACTCAGCTTCACCAGCAGCAGCTACTGCGTTCGGTGTGCACCTCTGTCCCCAACTTAGAGGGTAGGTCCCAGTGTCACGACCTGCACGGGATCGGCGGTTTTGACGTCCCAAGACCCGGGGATGAATACCATGCCGCTCGATTGCCGATTGTGTTAAAGATCGATCGAGTCCGCCGGCAGGAAGAATGGTGTCGCGGGCACCCCACCAGGAGCATGGCTATGGCGGATGTAACACTGAGCGCGACGCCCAAAGGCAACGGATTCCAGGCAACCGTGACCTATTCGAGCGGCGTGTCGATCAGTTCGGCGGAAGCCTTTCCGACGAAGGCCGAGGCCATTTCAGCAGCGGCCATGAAGGTACTCGAGTTGCCCGATCGGCTGGAGGAAATCGATGCGTCTACCGCCGAGGGCTGATGCTGCAGGGAATGCTCGCGCGATGCCTACGGGAGCGACAATACGGGACCCGAGCAAAAAGAAAGGAGGAAGCCCTGACGGACTTCCTCCTTTTGTGTGGCATCAGAATTCATCGCTCAGCTTTCCAGGCACTGTGTCGATGACCCGGTCCAGCATGGCCTTGGGCAGTGCGCCGTAATCGCCCTCATCGACCGCGATGTAACCTGCCTCACCATCGGTCAGGACATATTGGGTGAAGTAGCTGTGAAGGGACCGGGCATGAGCCTTGTCGAGTGCGGCAACGAAGGCTGCCTGATCTGCCTGGAATGAACCCTGCGCGATATTCAGTGAAGCGTACATGATCTTTCCTCCTGATGTTCGATGCGTCGCATCAGGAGCTGCGAGGATGTGGGCGACGGGCCGGGTCAGGGACCGCGCGTAGCGCGGCCGCGAAGCGGCGATGGGGGAAACGATTTTTGCCGGGCTTGCCCGGTAAAAATGGTGGGGCCCCGTCGTCCTTGACGCGGCCCCAAAGCCCGCATCACACTTGGTTTTTCTGCGAGAGAGACCTCTCCAACGTCAGCGTGAGAAGCACTAGCATCGCGGCAAAAACCGTTTTCCTACATGGCCCCATGCTGGCACTGTCGCGCGTGGAGGGGACCAACGGCCAGCGAAAGGACAATCTGATGGCCAGGTCCAAACCGAGCGCGCGTAATGCGCTCAAGAAGCTGCGCGAGCAGCGCGAAGAACTCGATGCACAGGAGGCCAGGCTCCGTGATGAAGCAGCCGGCGAACTGGGCAAGGTTCTTCTTGAATGCGGAGCCGAGACGATCGAACCCGCGCAACTGAAGCAGCTCATCCGCGCATCGCTTACCATCGGGATCGGCGATGCTCTCAAGCGGCTTTCCCCCGCCTGACACTTCAACCGCGGCGGGGTGTGGGCTCGATGCCCCGCCCCGCCGTTCACGCCAGCGATCACAAAAAAGGCCCCGATGGCGCGAACCATCGGAGCCTTGTTGTTTGCGGAAGGCGCTCAGTCCTCATCGATGTCGGGCGCACCCTCATTGTTCGACGCCCGCCCCTTGGTGAGGAAGTCCACCTTGTCAGCGATGATCTCGCAGCCGTAGCGCTTGGCGCCGTCCTGGTCTTCCCACTGCGTATAGTGGATGCGCCCCTCGACCGTCACGAGCTGGCCCTTGGTGCAGTACTTGGCGACGTTCTGGCCGAGACCGTTGAAGCAGGTCACACGGTGGAATTCGCTGTCCTTGGCGGTGTAGCCGTTTTCGTCCTTGTAGGTCTTGCCGTCCTTGCGGGCGGGACGGTCGGTGACGACCGAGATCGAGGTGATGTTGGTGCCGCCCTGGGTAGTGCGGGTTTCGGGATCGCGGGCAATGCGGCCAACGAGGATAACGAGATTGGTCATGGTCTTTCTCCTGATCGAGCATTCCGGGTCCATCCCGGCTGCAAACCCGACTAGGAAGCGGCCCCGGCGAAGCGCACCGAAGGGAAACCTCGATTTGGTTCGGGTGGTGCGGGCAGCCGGGCGCAGCCCGGCAACTCGGCCGGACCTGATCGGGGTTGCGCGTCTCGACGGGGGTGCTTCAGGAAAGGTTTGCTTACAGGCCGGGTTGGTCCCGAGTGCCTTGCACAGGCTAAGCCATGACTTTTCGCATTGACGGGCTGCGACGTGCCCCCCCCCGACCTCGCCTGCCTTCAAGGCGACATCATATCTCGACGACGAAAGCTCCTCCCGAAGCCGACGAATGACCACCTGAAAACGCACCGCTAGCACCAGTCTCCACAGTGCCAAGCGGCATCGGCCCGTCCAGGCGATGCCCCCGCAACATCCAGTCTTGGGGCGTGATGAGGCGCCCCCAATCCGCAAAGGAAGGGATCGCACCCAAGTCCTCGCGGACGTGCTGCTCGCCTATAAGACGAACGGGCACGACACGGCTGTCGGCGTTGACGATGGTAGGCCCGAACAGCGTTTCAAGCATGAAAATGCCTTCGGCATGGTGCCGAAGGGCCCGGTGCCGCGGATCAGCAAAGATCGCCTTCGACTGGTCAAACCATTGGTGGAGCGGCAGGTAATCTTCCACCACCCCTCCCCATTTCCGGACCGACGATAGGGCGTGATAATAGCAATGAGCCATCGCACTTCTCCTAGAGATCAGTCGAATGGTCGTCGGTCGCCGTGTAACGCAGCTGGCAGTCCAGAACGAAACTCGGCGTAGCCACGTCGATGATCAGTTCGCCGCAGGCACCATCATTGATTTCCCATCCGAGATGATGGCGTTCGAGAGCAAGGTACGTCAGTTGCTCGATGGCGGAATGGAGGCTCTGGTCGTCGCCTTCTCCAGCATAGTCGATCGTCACTTCGGGACACGGAACACTCGCCCCGACGGCATCAGAGAAGACGCATTCTTCGACCGCACCGCTGTCGCCGCACCCATCGAAGCGGATTTCTACGCGGGCAATTTCGGCATTGCGCAGCGGGTCAATGATAGCTGCCTTGAGCCGTTGGATTTCACTTTGCGCCTGCGCCGCGCGTTCGGCCTGGCGGACAGCAAAGTCCGCCATGATTGCCTGAAAATCAGTCATGAGAAATCTCCTGATATGTGCGGGCAAGCACCAATCGTCTTGCCCACGATAACAAGCGATCTCTTTCCTCTGACGGGCTGCGCCAGCGCCGATAGCGCTGGCGCGATGCCCGACGCATCAGTCGGTATCCTGCGCCGCGCGCTTGGGGGAAGTGCCCAGCGGACCACGGCGATCTACAACCGTGATCCGACGGGATTTGGCTTCGATGACGAGGCGCTCCAGGACTCCGTTTCCGGGAAAGGCGACGACATAACGGGGGTCGAGCGAGAGCATACGCTCGTTGCGCTTGAAGCCTGCGCGTGCCCCGAGGCGCATGTCGAGGGAGAAGCTGATTTGCGGGATGTTGCGTCGTTCCGCCCATGAGGATGCCAGACGGTCAACACCCTTGGTATCACCGCCGTGGACAAGAACCATGTCAGGAACCCGGTCGTGGACCTTGTCCAGAGTAGCCCAGACATTGTTGGCAAAGGTGAGAGCGTCCTGCTCGTTTGGATGGCGTGTGCGGCCACCGGCAAAGATCACCGGCGTACCTTCTGGCATGGCGGCGCGGCGTTTCGCTTCGGACCGAGCTCGGACGAACTCGCGGCCCTCGACAAGCGCAGAAGTCAGCATGGCACTGTGATTGAAGCGCGAGCTCGACACAGGTTTCCACGAAGATCCGAACTCGTTGAGATAGAGGGCAGCGGCCACCTCACGCATCTCTTCGAGAGCGAGCATGGCGCCTTCGGCACACTGCGCACGCTCAACCTGGGTCTCGAGTTCATGGGTGTGAATTTCGGATCCATCGGCAGTGGCGAGGAGTGCTCGGACCTCGTCGGTTGCGCGGTCGACTGCGGCCGATTTGCGGGTCGCGGAACGATGGAAGATGTTGACGAACGCCCAACCGAGGTCCTCGGCATCGGCCTCCAGCGCAGTCCCAGAGACCATCGCAAATAGATCGGACCAGACCGCTTCGAGAGTCTGGACGACCGCTTCGTGGACCGGAAAATCATTGGTGGAAACCGGGGCAGGACCAATCGAAAAACCGGAAAGGTCGAGGCCGGCAAGTTGCTCGGAAAATGATGAGTGCATGGGTATTGTCCTCCTGACTGGCGTGAGGCTGACGCACCCGCTCATGGCTGCGCCAGCGAGAGCCCGTCAGGGCCAGCTTGAGGCAGTCTCCGCACCCGACAGGGGGAAACCCGCTTGGGCAGGCTGGCGCGGGCAGGCCAACGGCCCAAAGGGCCGGGCCAACTCGGGCCTGCGCAAGCCGGGTTGCGGCAGACTGGCGGCTGGCCCAGGGCCTCTCTCGCATGGCTTCAGACCATGAGTGCAAAAGCAAGCTTCGTCAGGGAGGACAGGCACTTCGCCACGACCAAAGTGACTGGCGCATCAGGCTACCCGTTTTGCGTAGACGCCCTCACCGTTCGACATGTGACCGAGGCAGACGTAGTCGCCGAACAACGCTTCAAAGCGGGAGGCGATCTGGGACAGCCAGCGTTGTGCCCTCGGCGATCTGGCCGTGCGCCAATCGGCATCCCAATAGGCGCCATCGTCACGCTCGACGATCCACACCGCAACCAGGCCGGCGTAAACCGACACGCCGAAATCCGCGTAGGCATTGCGCATGAGGATGCGGTCTTCGCACCCCCGCCAACCGTCGTGCGCGATCAGGGAAGGGAAAGCCCGCCCAGCGCGCTCACGCAGATCCTCGCGGAGCCATTCATATTCGAAGTCCCAGTCGTCGTCGTTTTCGACTTCGAGCACCGTGAAGGCCACGATGGCCCCGCTGGGGGAGCTAACCGATCGGCCCATGACACCCTCCTTCAGGCGGCCAACGCAGCGTCGGCAGACGCCTCGTCGGTATCTTCGGCAGAGATCCGTCCTCCGAGTTTGAGCAGAAGCCTTGATGCTTCCTCCGCCTTTGCGGCAGCGGTGAGAATGGCACGGTCATCCTGCTTCAGGAGCTTGAGCCAGTGCTCGATATAGCTCGCATGGCTATCGAGGTGGGTGACTGGCAGACCGAGCTCAGCGCCAAGCATGGCGCTCGAAAGTTCGGCAATATATCCTGACAGTCCAGCGCTAATGTGAATTCCAGCGCCATTTTTGCGAACCTGTTTCACGCCGCCATCTCCTCAGCCTGAGGCTGCTGGGCATGCATCCAGTCGGCTGCGGCCTGGGCCTTGCTGGCAGCTGTGAAAATCGCACGT